>DATDFC010000198.1:0-18873 GCA_036522815.1 Gemmatimonadales bacterium
GCGAACGCCGCCGCCGAATCTTCGCCGGCACGCCACGGCGTCGCGTCGGGGCGCGGGCCGAGACCGCGCGCCAGCCGGGCGCGGGCGTGCAGCAACCGAATCACTCCGTCCACCAGCCAGCGGTGGTCGCCGACCGGGAGCACGAGGCGCTCGACTGTCCCGATCCGCCGGAACCCCGACCCTTCGAGCACGGCGCGCGCCGGATCGTTGGGGTCGGTGTAGAGGAAATCGACGTCACCCCGGACCTTGATGTCGTCCCGAGCCCGCCGCATCAGCGCGCGGGCCGGGAAGAACGATCGATAGGACTCCGCGGCCATGGCGTTCATGAGCAACGCGCCAGTCACATCGCGCGTCCCGAAGCGAAACCGTCGTGGGAAGCAGGCGACGTGCATCACGAGCTGCCCCGCAGCGTCATGCGCCAGCCAGCTCACGCCTCCGGCGCGCACCGCCGGCTCGTACGCACGGTCGAAGAACTCGGGGAATTCGACGCGGCCATACGTCACGAACAGCCGCTTGATCTCGTCAGCGTGATCGAGCGGGTTGACCTGCGTGATCGTGAACTCCATCAACCTCCATAGCCGCGAGACACCTGTGGCCCGACCGCCACAATCTAGGCGGCGCCCCGCACGGGGACAGGGTGCCGGGACAGGCGTCCCGACGCGCTGGCCGGATTCCTGCAAGGGGCAAGAACCAGGCCGATTCCCAAGGAAACCACGTGCGCTATCTGATCACTGGGGGTGCGGGCTTCATCGGCTCGCACCTGGTGGAGCACCTCGTCGCTGCGGGAGACGACGTCACGGTGCTGGACGACCTCTCGTCCGGTCGCCGGGCGAACCTCGCGGCGGTGCGACGTCAGATACGCTTCATCCGCGGCAGCGTCACCGACCTGAACACCTGCCGCCGCGCCGTCGAGCGCGTCGATTGCGTGCTGCATCACGCCGCGGTCACGTCGGTCCAGCGATCGGTGGACGAACCGAGCCTGACACACCAGGTGAACGCGACCGGCACGTTGAACGTGTTGCTCGCGGCCCGCGACAAGGGCGTGCGCCGCGTGGTGTACGCCGGCTCCACCTCGGCGTACGGAAACCCCGACACACTGCCGAACTCGGAGGCGCACGTGACCCGGCCGCTGTCGCCGTACGCGGCCTCCAAGCTCGCCGGCGAGGAGTACCTCGTCGCGCTGCACGCGACCTACGGGTTGGAGACGGTGGTGCTGCGGTACTTCAATATCTTCGGGCCCCGTCAGGACCCGAACTCGCAGTACGCCGCGGTCGTGCCGCGCTTCATAACCACCGCCCTGGCGGGTGAGCGCCCCACGATCTTCGGCGATGGCAAGCAGACGCGCGATTTCGTGTACATCGCGAACGTTGTGCACGCCAACCTGCTCGCGGCGCGCGCGCCCGCTGCCGACGTGGCCGGGCAGGTGTTCAACATCGGATGCGGCAAGGGCGTGAGCGTGAACGAGCTGTGGGAGCACATCCGCACGCTGGCGGGCGTTCCCCTCGCGCCGCAGTACGCGCAGGGACGGGCGGGGGAGGTCCGTGATTCGGTCGCAGAGCTCACCAAGGCCCGGCGCCTGATGGGCTACGAGCCTATCGTCGACTTCGAGGAAGGGCTGCGCCAAACCATCGCATTCTACCGCGCGCGCCGCGACGCGCCGCGGCGCAAGCGCGCGCGCGCCGTCGTCGTCGCGGCGTAGCAGGCACCGGCCCGCCTCACGTCCCCGCCACACGTTCGAGCATCTCGCGCAGCTCGTCGAGGCTGAACGGCTTGCGCAGCACGGGCCGGTCGGCCTGCTGCAGCGCGTCGCGCGTCTGCAGCGAGATCGAGTCGCCGGTGGTGAACACGATACGCCGCTCGCGTCCCCGCCCTTCCTCCCGCAGCCGCTCGAACAAATCGAAGCCGGTGTGCTCGTCGTCCAGATGCACGTCGACGAGTAGCGCGTCGTAGCGGACGTCGGGGGCAGCCAGGCGCTCCGTCGCGTCGGCGAATCGCCCCACGGTGGTCACGTCGTGCCCCAGCCGCTTGGCGAGCAGCGCCATGGCGCGGCGGACGCTGTCCTCGTCTTCGATCACCAGCACCTTGAGACGCCGACTGTCCTCCCCCGCGTCGGCCGCAGACCCCGCCTTCGCGGGGCCCGCGTCGACGGGCAGCTCGAACGAGAGCCGGGCCCCGCCGCCCTCCACGTTCTGCATCCACATCCGGCCGCCCATCCCCCGCACCAACCCGAAGCTGATCGCCAGCCCGAGCCCCGTGCCCTGTTCGGCCTTGGTCGTGAAGAACGGCTCGAACACGCGATCGAGGATTTCGGCCGGCACGCCCGGCCCGGTGTCTTCGACGGTCACGACGACGTGCTGGCCGGTGGCCTGTGCCGTGATCACGATCTGGCCGGGGCGGCCGCTGCTTTCGATCGCCTGGCGCGCGTTCACGACCGCGTTCAAGAGCACCTGCTGCAGCTCCTGCGGGTCGCCCGCCACGGCAGGGACATCCTTCGGCACCGACACGCTGGCCCGGATCCGCCCCTTCTTGAACCCGCTGCGCTGCAGCGCCAGCACGCGGTCGGCGATCTCCCCCAGGTCCACGGCGGTCTGTACCCGCGGCCGCTGGCGCGCGAAGTCCAGCAGCGTCTGCACGATGCGACCGGCGCGCATCGCTTCGCTGCGGATCACCTCCGCGCTCTCCTGCACGTCGCTCTGACTGGGATCGAGCACGAGGGCCTCCCCGAACGCCGCGATCGCCGCCAGGGGATTGTTCAGCTCGTGCGCCACTCCCGACACCAACGCCCCCAGCTGGGAGAGCCGGTCCGCCTGCAGCAGGCGCTGCTGCAGCAGCGACTCGCGCGACACGTCGAGCGCCAGGAACAGGAGCTTGGGCGACTGGCGCATCGGATCGACGTTCACGATCACGGCGCGCACGTCCCGGGGCGGCTCGCCCGCGTACTCGAGCGTGAGGCGCAGCTCCTGACGCTGTGTGACTGCTTCCCGCAGCGCGGCCGTGAGAGCAGACCGCTGAGCAGAGGGCGTCCAGTCGCCCATGGGACGGCCCCGCAGCGCCACCGGATCGGCGACGCCCAGCAGCTTGACCCCTTCCGGGTTGGCTTCGAGGATCTGCCCGTCCACGGTGAGCACCAGTGCGGGGGCGGGCAGTGAGCTGAACAGCTGCAGGTACAGGCGGCGCTCGGTCTCGAGCGCGGTCATCACGTGAGCGGCGCGTGATTCGGGTCCGAGCTGCTCGCGCACCTGGCGGAACACCATGATGAGATGGTTGTGTGGGCCCCGGCTCACCTGGGTCTCGAACACCATCCCCGGGAAGTCGGTCGCGGCCGCGGGTGCCAAGTACATCTGCGGCTTGCCGTCGTGCAATACTTCCTGCAGCACCCGCTCGATGTGCGTGGCCTTGGCCGCGGGGAATGCGACCCAGAAGCTCTGCCCCAGCACGCGCTCGACCGGCAGGCCGGTGATGCGCGCGGCCGTGGCCGACCATGCGGCGATCGTCCAGTCGGGCGCGATCGCCACCACGCCCTGGTCGAGACTGTCCAACAGCTGTTTCGCGTCCATGCCTGTTCCTCGCTGTAAGACACGGCGCCCCGTTGGCCGTATCGCGGGCGCAACGGGGCCGATGGCGCTGCTCAGGAGCAACTAGGGTGGGGACGCACCAGTCTCTCTGTCAAGCGGTGTCGGGTGTAGCGACGACGCAACAGCGTGTGGGTCAGACGTCAGACACGCCGCAGCTTCCACCGGCCGCGCCGGAAGATCGCCGCGCTCACGACCGCGACCGACGAGAACGCGATCATCACGGCCAGCGCGACGCCGCGCGGTCCCAACGCCAGCTGGCGCGCGAGCCAGTACGCCAGCGGCACCTCCCACAGCCAGAAGCATCCCAGGTTGATCCACGTGGGTGTCCACGTGTCGCCGGCGCCGTTGAACGACTGCGTGATCACCATGCCGTAGGCGTAGAACAAGAACCCATAGCTGATGGTCCGCAGGGTCACCACGGCCACCGGCGCGACCAGCGGATCGCGGGTGAACAGGGCGACGATCGGCCCGGCGAGCAGCACGAATACCGCGCCCACCGTCCCGAGGAACAGCATGTTGTAGAACCCCGCGAGCCACACGGCCCGCTCGGCCCGGTCCGGTTTGCCGGCGCCGAGGCCCTGTCCCACGAGCGTGGCGGCGGCGTTGGCGAGCCCCCAGGACGGCAGCAGCGCGAACACGACGATGCGGATCGCGATGACGTACCCCGCCACGGCCTCCGACCCGAAGCTGGACACGATGCGGATCAGGATTATCCAGCTGGCGGTGCCGATCAGGACCTGGATGGTGCCGGTGCCCGAGAGCCGCAGCATGGTGCGCATCACGGCCGGCTTGACGGTGAGCAGGGCACGACGCAGCGCCACGCGGGCGTCCCCGCGCCACAACCGGTACAGCTGGTACAGCACGCCCGTGCCCCGTCCGATGGTGGTGGCGATCGCGGCCCCGGTCACGCCGAGCCGGGGGAACGGCCCCACGCCGAAAATCAGACACGGCCCGAGCAGGATGTTGATGCCGTTCGCGAGCCACAACACACGCATCGCGATCGCCGCATCGCCCGCGCCGCGGAAGATCGCATTGATGAGGAACAGCAGCACGATGACGACGTTTCCGCCGAGCATCACGCGCGCGTAGGAGGAGCCCACCGCCCGCACCGCCGGGGTCGCCCCCATCACCGTCAGCAGGCGGGGTGCGAGTGTCACGCCCACCACCGCGATCACGGCCGCCACGAGCAATCCGAGGGCGATTCCCTGGACCGCGGCTTCGGCCGCCCCCTCCGCGTTGCCTTCGCCGATGCGCCGCGCCACCATCGCCGTCACGCCGATCGACAGTCCCATCGCGGCCGTATAGATGAGCGTGAGCAGCGACTCGGTAAGACCCACAGTCGCCAGCGCGTCGGCCCCGAGGTGCGCCACCCAGAACACGTCCGCCACGGCGAACAGCGACTCCATGAGCATCTCCATCACCATGGGAATGGCGAGGAGAATGATGGCCTGGCCCAGCGGCCCGGCGGTATAATCGTGGTGCGAGCCGCGCAGCGCCTGGCGGACGGTGGCCAACCAGCCGGCGGTGTCCGCCGCCTGCGGCTGGGCGCGGGCCCGTGAGGAGAGATCCGTCAGCTGGGCGGCCCGGCGGGGACGGTCTCGACGAGCGGCATCACCTCCTGCGCGAACCGCTCCATCTCCTCGTACTGCGGGCTGAACTGCAGCAGCAACAAGTCCACCCCCGCCCGCTCGAACTCGCGGATACGCTCGGCGATCTGCGGCGCCGTGCCCACCAGTCCCGCCCGTAGCCCCCGGTTCGAAACGGAGTAGTCCTCGAGGCTCACCTGCTGCTCGAGCTGCGTGTTCGCGAGCCAGTCCTGATAGTTGGCGTAGCCGGCGGCGCTCTGATGCACGTCGGTGATGCGTGCCACCTCGCGTCGCGCGGCCGCCTCGGAGTGGGCGCACACCACGTACCCGGCGAGCCCGAACGTGAGCGGCGGCAGGCCCCCCCCCACGCGCTCACGCCGCGCCCGCAAGTCCGCCACCTTGGCGGCGATCCGCTCCGGGGGATCGCCGTGCATCAGGTAGGCGTCGCAGGAGCGCGCGATGAGATCCTTCGCGGCCTCGGACTCGCCCCCCGCATACAGCGTCGGCCGGGGCCGCGCCAGCGGTTTGGGCTCGAGCGTCGCGTTCTCCACCCGGTAGTACTGGCCCGCATAGCTGAAATGCGGCTGCGACCACATCCCCGTCACGACCTCGAGCCACTCGGCCGTGCGTGCGTAGCGCGCGTCGTGCTGATCGAATGCGACGCCGTACTGCCGGGCCTCGCCCGACCACCAGGACGACACCACGTTGAGCGAGAGCCGGCCACCGCTGATGTGGTCGATGTTGGCGGCCTGCTTGGCGAGCAGCGCGGGCAGGTGGAAGGTGGGCCGCACGGCCACCATGAGCTCGAGCTGCTCGGTCACCGCCGCTAGCGCCGCCGCCGTGCTCCAGGCATCGAGCGAGGGCGCGTCGGGACCTTTGATATCGTTCAAGTTCAGCTCGGCGATCAGGGTCAGGTCGAAGCCGATCGCCTCGCTCCGCCGGGCCAGGCGCTGCACGTACGCCCAGCTCGCCTCCATCCCCTCGTCGGGGACGTTCCGCAGCCAGCCGCCGAACACCGGGAGCCAGTAGCCGAAGCGCATCGTTAGACGGCCTCGCGTTCCAGGTAATCGACCAGGCGGGCGAAGGGATCGAACCCCACTACCTGGGGCGCGTCGGCCACAAAGTTCGACAGCGCATTGATATCGTAGAAGTACAACCGGCCGTCGCGCGCGTCGATCATGTATTCCACGCCGCCCACGTCGATGTGGGCCGCCTGCATGATGCACTCCACCTGCGCCACGATCTCCGGGGGCGGCGTGTAGCCCTCGACCCGGAGATTATTCCTGGGCGCGTCCACCGGGCACGCCCCGCGCACCAGCTCGGCGCCGCCCACGGTCTGGCACACATCCGCGGGGCAGAGGTTGAAGCTCTCCCCCGACGTGTAGATGCGGATCGCGTACAGATAGCGCCCGCCCAACACTTCGACCCGCACGATGCGCTCGTCGGCCGCCGGGATGTATTCCTGCACCAGCGCCGTGTGATCGATACCCAAGTCGAGCGCCGCCGCCTGCGCCGCCTGCTCGAGCTGCTCGGGCGTCTCGAAGCGGCGCACGCCGGCGCCGGAGCCGCCGATGTTGGGCTTCAGTACAACCGGAAAGCGCAGGCCGCGCGCCGCCTCGGCCGCCTGGGCCGCGTGGTTGATGACGCGTGCCGCGGGGAACGGCAGCCCCAACTGCTCGAGCAACGACAGCTGCAGCGCTTTGGACGTCTCGGTGACCCAGGCGTCGTAGCCGTTGATCACCCGCATGCCGTGGCGCTTGAGATGGGCGAGAAAATGCAACGTATAGAAGATCGCATTCCCCGCGCCCCGCAGGTACGCCGACGGGCTCATACGGTTGAAGACGAGCGCGTACGGTGGGGGCCCAGCGCCCGTGTCGAACCGGTGGTTGGCGGCGTCGAGGCGCGCGTACGGCACCCGCCGGCGATCGAGCTCCGTGAAGAAAGGACGGAACCAGTCGGGATGCTCGTAATAGATGGCGAGCGGGCGCTCGGTCGTGATGCTCATGTGACGTCCTGGTCTCCTCAGGGCATAGCGGCAGCGGCGAGCGCCAGCGCCTCATCCACCGCGCGGTCCACCGCCTGGAGCAGCTCAGATGCGGTCTTACCGTTCTGGAACTGGGCGCTCGTGCCGTATACGCCACTCGCGATCACCGTGGCGCCCAGACTCGCGAACAGGGGCCGCAGCCCGTGATCCAGCGCGAGCGAGTGGCTGCGATCGTGCCCGGTCACGATCGGAACGCCGATCTTGCCGATCAGGCTGTCCTGCGGCAAGAGATCGAAAAACAGCTTCAGCAGGCCGCTGTACGTGGCGCGGTACACCGGAGTCCCTGCCACCACGATGCGCGCCCGAGTCGCGGCATCGAGCGCCGCGGCGACCGCGGGAGCCGCGCCCCGGCCCAGCAGGGCGTCGGCGGGCAGGGCCGCCAAGTCGACGAGCTGGGCTCGAGCCCCGCGCGCCGCGGCCCGCGCAAGTGCGTATTCCACCAGAAGGCGCGACTTGGAGCTCGCGGCCGGGCTGCCCGACAGGCCCACCACGGCCAGGTCGTTCCGTACGTTATTCACCCGGGCAAGATCTTCGGGTGCCGGTGGGGCGGCAAGTCCTTATCGTTGAGGCGCCATGACGCCGCCCAACCTCGCCCCGACCCCGGCCACCAGCCTGGCCGGCCTGCGCTTGTCGCCGAGCGCCCTCGTGCTCGTGGCAGCGAATCTCGTGCCGCTTGCGGGTGTGTTGTTCTTCGGCTGGAGCGTGTTCGCGACGCTGCTGCTCTTCTGGGTCGAGAACGTCATCGTGGGGGGATTCAACGTGCTGCGCATGCTGTGGGCCCAGCCGGACAATCCCCTGACGTGGGTGGCGAAGGCCGGCATGATCCCGTTTTTCATCGTTCATTATGGCATGTTCACCACGGTCCACGGGCTGTTCGTGCTGACGCTGTTCGGCAAGATGCAGCTGCGTGGTCTCCCGGGCCCCACCGCGTTCTTCCACGCCGTGCAGGGGGCGGGGATCTGGCCCGCCGCGCTGGCCCTGGCGGCCAGTCACGGCGTGTCGTTCGCGTTCAACTACATCGGGGGCGGCGAGTATCGTACGGCGGCGCTGGCCAAGCTGATGTCGCGGCCGTACGGTCGTGTGATGGTGCTGCACGTGGTGATCTTGGGGGGCGGCCTGCTCGTGCAGACGTTGGGGGCGCCGGTCGCGGCCATCGCTGTGCTGGTGGTCTTGAAAACCGGGTTAGACCTCGTCGGACACCTGCGGGAACATGTCGTCCCGACCGCCGGCGTCCGGTCTTATTGAGTCACCCGCCCGGAAGCCTTCAACCGCGCGTCGCGCGATCGCTTCGACCTGGTCCAGCAGATCGTCCAGCGAGAACGGTTTGACGAAGAAGTGCTCCGACTGGAGGAACAGACCCATGCCCCGCTGGCCAGGCCTGTTTTCGGAGCTGATGAGCACGAACCGGCCTTTCAGCTCCGGACGAATCTGCAGGGAGTGCTCCCACAGCCATAAGCCTCCCCGCTCCGGCATGCTCAGGTCGGTGATCACCACATCGAAGCGGCGCGCGCGGACGGCCTCCAACCCTTCGAGACCGTTCGTCGCCGTGGTCACGGAGCAATGGCGACGCTCCAGCGAGCGGGCGATGGCCGCTCGGATGGCCGTGTTGTCTTCGACGACCAGAATGGAGAACGTCTTGGGCTCTGCCATGGCAGCGACGTCCGACTGGTCTGACACCGCCTTTCCGAAGAGGTGCACGAAGTGAATGCTCGCCTTGCCATTTGCATGGGCCGTGCCGTTCGCTGGGTGGCAAGTGTGGGGTCGGAGAGGCTCAGGTGATGGGGCGGCGCACCATTGTGTGGCGGGACGCCGCCCGCACGTGCACCCGGGTGGTGCACGGGCGCCACGCTGTCAGCCGGAGGCGTCCACAAACGACCGTTCCAGTTTGGTAACCGCCGGACATCCCAGGAGCTGCAGTGTCCGCTCCAAGTCAGCCCGCAGGATCTCGAGTGCGCGGCTGACGCCCGCCTCCCCCGCGGCGGCGAGGCCATAGGCATAGGCGCGTCCGACCAGCACGGCCCGAGCGCCGAGGCAGATGGCCTTCACAATGTCGCCGCCGCGACGAATACCCCCATCCAACAGGACCTCGACCCGGTCGCCGACGGCCTTCACGACCTCCGGGAGCGCGCGCAGCGAAGCGGGGACGCCGTCGAGCTGCCGTCCCCCGTGATTGGAAACGACGACGGCTGCCGCGCCGGCGTCGACCGCGCGGCGGGCGTCGTCGCCCGTCAGCACACCTTTGACCACAATGTGGCCGGGCCAGGCGTCGCGCAGCCAGCGCAGGTCCTCCCAGGTCACGGCGGCGCGGGCTAGTGCCGTGGTGACGTCCACGAGCCGCATCGGCCCCTCGCTCGGGAGGACCACATTGGGGAGCGGAGGGACGCCGCCGCCCAGCAGGAACGACGCAAGCCAGCGGGGATGCGTGAGCAGCTGCGGCAGAAACGGCAGCTTGGCCCGCAGCGTGCCGCCCAGCAACTGTGCGGTGCCGTTGCGGACGTCGCGCTCCCGCAGCCCTGCCACAGCGGTGTCGATCGTGACGACGAGCGCCGCATAGCCCGCTGTCCGGGCGCGTTGGATCGCCGCCTCCGCGACGCCGCGGCCGCCCAGCAGATACAGTTGATACCACACCGACCCGCGCGAGGCCGCCTTGACGTCCTCGAGTGCGTGTCCCGACATAGTAGAAAGGATGTAGGCGGTGCCCGCGGTGCCGGCGGCGCGCGCCGCGGCGGATTCCCCGGCCACGTGCATGACGCGGCTGTATCCCACAGGGGCAAGGACCACGGGGAGCGCCAGCTCACTGCCGAGCACCGTGGTACGCAGATCGACGGCGGACATGCTCACCGCGTGGCGGGGCCGGAAAGTCACGGCGTCGAAGGCCTGGCGGTTGTGTCGCAGCGTGACCTCGCCTTCGGCGCCGCCGTCGAGGTAGTCGAAGACCACCTTCGGGACGCGGCGCCGGGCGAGCAGCCGTAAATCTTCGATGTTCACGACGCGGGGAGAGGCCACGGAGCGGGCAGACACGGTTCCGGATTTCCCTTTCGCAGTAAGCTGTATCAGATCCGCCACATCTATGACTCGACGCTGCGGCTCGCTAGTCGATCCGCGGTACCCTCGATCGCGCGCGTCGCCTGCGTCTCGCGAGCTCATCCCTGGCGTGGCCCTTGCATTCCAGGTTGCCGCACACTGCGAGGACATCATGACTGCGTACCGGCATGCAGCGAAGGCGCTCGTATCGGCCCTGGCGGCAGCCGTACCGGCCTGCCGCCGGGACTGCTGCGGCCCCGACCGTGTGCTGAGTGTGTTTGTCGGGGTGCGGGTCGATTCCGCGGCCTTCCGATCGCGCGGCGAGTTCGCCCTCGAGCTGGTGCCGGCCGACCAAACCGGGCAGACGCTCGTCACGGAGGCCTGGACCATCTCGGGCACGCTCGTGAGTCCCGTCGCCGGGGGATTGCCCCTGACGTCGCAGCGCGTCGAGCCGCCGGACACTCAGCTGACCGCGGCCGCAATCGACATCGACGACTCGCCTTCGATGGCCTACAGCGACCCCCAGCGCGTGCGGGCCAGCGCCGCGCAGCTCTTCTGGCAAACGCTGCTGGGCGCCGAAGTCAGCAACCAGTGCGCGCTGCTGGATTTCGGTGGGCCGCCGAGCGCCGGATTGAACCGAACCCGTCTCTTGCAGACCTACACCAGCGCCGGGAGCCAGCTCGACGCGCAGCTCGCGAGCATCCAACCGCTCAATGGCAGCACTCCCCTGTATCATTCGGCGCTCGAGGTCGTGCGGTGGACGGACACGACCCTGACCGAGCCCCGGTACGGTCGATACGTGGTGATCATGACGGACGGCCAGCCGAGCGACACTTCGTACAGGGATTCACTGTTCGCGGCGGCCCAGGCCAGCGCGGTCCGATTCTTCGCGGTCGGCCTGGGTCCGGCCTCTGACCAGGGCGCCAAGACCGAGCCGGCGGCCGTGGCCGCGGTGCGCGAGCTCGCCACGCGGACCGGAGGCATCTACGTGGGCGTGACCAGCACGGGGCAGCTCCTCCCGGCCCTGCAGTCGCTCGCCAGCGAGCCGACGAGCACGAAGCTGCTGGCGGTATTCCGGGCGCCGCAGCCGGTTCCCGCACGGGGCCAGGTTGTGTCCGGCAGGGTGACCGTGACCGGCCAGCGCGGCACGGCCACGGCGAATTGGGCGTTCGTGGCACCGTAGCTCGCAGGAACTTACACGCGCGGCGTGGCGGTCGCCAACGGAGCCCCGCAGCAACTCCTCTGCGGGGCTCCGTGGTGCTATTGATCCCGCGTCGCTACTGGCACGCAGGGGCGTGCAGCTGGATGTTGCCCCCGTCGAGGCTGCCCGACGCGCGGTAGCCGTTGGACAGGCTGATCGTGAACAGGTCGGTGCGCCCGGGCTCGCCGTTGTCGGCGACATCCACCTGGTAGGTAAACCCGCTCACGCCGTTCACCTCGGCAGTGCCCTCGATGTGCCGGGTCGTGCCGTCGACCACACTATAGGCGGTCACCCCAGTGCCTTTCACCTGCGGTCCCCCGGGGCCGTGATCGAGATACGTCAGATGGCCCCATCCCTGTCTCATGCCGCCCGCCACCCCGAAATTCGCTCTTGCCCCGGACGGGGTCCCGGTGATCCAGCCGCCACCCGTGACGAAATCCGCTGGCGTGCAGCCGGGCGGGGCAGGCGGGGGCGGGGTTGGCTGACAGGTGATGTCCGCGTGCGCCGAGGAGATGATCACGTCGGCGACCCCGGTGACAATGACGTGGAGGGCGTTGACGGTGATATCGCCCGGGCGAGCGCTTTGCTGCTCATTGATGATCACTTCGCCAGTACCAGCCGGCAGCAGCACCGTCTGGTTCGGCGCCCCTGAGACCGCGATCGTCTGGCCGTTCACGATGAGCGTCGCGATGTCCGAGCTGCCCGTTGCCGCGCCGCCGGCGTCGGTGCATACGGCAGTCGCGCGCGCCTGGAGAAAGCCCGCCGAAATGGTGTTCCCGGCGACGCTGAGCGCGACATCCGCTACGGACGCTTCCGACCGACTGGCATTGCCCTGGCCCACGGTTGTCGCGTGGAGCACATTCGCGGTGACGAGGCCGGGCACGTTGGCGTTCAGGAGCGACGCCTCCATGGCGCCGCCGGACTCCGGGAGGGGACCAGCGTCGACCAGTGTGACGGTGGCGGAAACAGGAGTGAGCAGCGTGGCCTGCACGACCGTCGCGCGGCCGCTATAGCCCGTTGGCTGAGTAGCGGACGGTGCCGTCACATCCGCCGTCAGTACGGGCGCGGCGGGATCCGGGCGCTCCGAGCACGCCAGCCCCAGTGCCACGGCCGCGAGCACGCTTCCGCGCAACAACGGGTTCCATCTGATCGTCATAGTCGCCTCCCTGAGAGCAGCGCACGAGAAAAGGTGAGCGCCGCGGAGAGGGGGCAAAGCGGGTGCCGCGCTGTTGCGTCGCCGCAATCGTGGACCGCGCGCGACAGGTGGGCGACGGCGCATCACTGTGGGGCCCGGCTGTTGTATCCGCGACGCGATTCGCAGCGGCTGGATGTCCGACCCGTCGTGTCAGAGTCGCTGGGAGGGGTCTGTAGGACTTTTCCTACGACGAGGGAGCGCCCCGGCCGCGAGCCCGAGGCGGTGCTCGATCGCGTAACGAATGATGTCGGCGCTCCCCTTGAGTTTGAGCTTGTCGAGGATCCGGCTGCGGTAGGTGCTCACCGTTTTGGGGCTGACACCGAGGTCGGCCGCGATCTGCTTGAATGAAATCCCGGAGCCGAACAGCCGCAGGACCTGGTATTCCCGGTCCGAGAGCGCCTCGTGCCGCGGCCGTTTGCCGCCGCTCAAGCGCGCGATCAGCACGGCAGCGAGCGACGGGCTCACGTACGACGCCCCGCGCGCCACCTGGCGGATCGCCTCGAGCAGCTCGCGGCGGGAGTAATCCTTGCTGACGTACCCCCCGGCTCCCGTCCCCAGAATCCGCAGGGCATCGGGGTCTTCGCCTTCAACGTTCAACACGAGCACGCCGCACCGCAGGTGGCGACGCTTCAGCTCGCGGATCAGCGACAGGATGTTCGAGCCGCCGAGCAACGGGTCGAGCAGCAGTACATCCGGATCGGATCGGCGCGCCTGCTCGAGCACTTCGCTCCGCGTGGCCGCCTCGCCGACGACGCGCAGGCCGGGCTGGGTCAAGATGCGTTTCAAGCCCTCGCGCACGACGAGTCGCTCGTCGGCGAGGAGCAATTTGATCGTGGTGGGGGCGGCGTGGAGCGGCGGCGTCGACGGCATAGCGTGACCTCACACTCCGCACAGAAAACGCCCCGTTGAGCCGTTCGCGGGCGCAACGGGGCAGTGGAATCGTGACTCCACGCTAACATCGGCGGCGGCGCCGTCAAGTAGGGCGGGCGGCCCCGCTTGTCGTGAGGTTCGTCACTTAGAGAATGCAAACAGCCGCGTGGCGCGCCCGGGGGCGGGGCGCCAGCGTCAGCACGTGGCGTCGCTGGTCCAGGTCCCCCCAAATCCTGGCCCCGACCAGGTGCCCGACAGCGTCGTACCGGCAATTGTGCCGGTGGCGGTGCCGCCCGGGCTAGCGCTGATCTCAGTGATGCTGACGCTGCTCCCGTTCACGGTACCGGTGAAGTAACCATCTGAGCCGTCGACGTTGTCGTACACGCCCGACAGTGAAGAGCCCCTGATGAGGGTGTTCCAGATACCGTCTGCGTCGCCCGTGTAGGTACCGCAGTATACCGTGACGGGATTGGCAGCCGTGTGCTGGTACGCCACGAAGCTCCCCTGCGCAGTCGAGTGAGTGTAAGTCCCGAGCAGCTTCCCGGTGCCGTCGATCGTCCCGGCGATCGTGTACCCTCCGCCGGAGAGCGTGACCGCCTTCGTCGAGGCAACGTAGGTGCCAGTCACCGTGATGGGTGCCGCGCCCACGGGCGTGATCGTGCCCGTCGCGCTCGGGGCCACGGTCAGAGCGAGCGACGCGCTCAGGCTGGGGCCCGATTCGCCGGCCACTGCTCCCTTGTACTGACCTTCCAGGGGCGTCGGGCCGGTCGCACCCGAGTCATTCTTGCAAGCGGCCACTGACGCCAACACCACTAGGACAGTCGCGCTGAGGAGCTTGAAGGATCGCATGGGCGCGCTCTCTCTCTGTGAGAGTGGGATCCGGTCTGATAGGACCCGTCCGAACACCGGATCGGCGATCTCAGACTCGGGGGCGTCGAAAGGAGGCGTCGGACGAAGGTGAGAGAGCCTGGCTCAAGGTACGGGCTGGTACAGTGCGGGGCAATCACCTGGGCAGGCGGGACTATCGCCGGCCTCAACCTGCCCGCATGTTGGAGACGAAAGGCAGGCATCATGATTCGCAACGGTGCAGTAGTGTCAATCGTATTGTGCGCGCTGGTCTATTCCCCTGCTCTCCCGGCCCAGGAGTCCGCCACCCACTGGTGCTTCCGCGGGCGACCCAAACCGCGGTGCGATGTTTTCTGGCTCACCGAGTTCGGCGTGGCCGCCCCGATTTCGTCCAACCCTAACGGCGCGAGTCGGGGTGCGCTATTCACGTGGGAGCTCGGTGGGATGGCCAATCGCGGCACACGCCACGCATTCGGCGTGGCGGCGTTCAGCCAGGCTATCCTCGGGGGTAGCGATAGCGAGGGCGCGGCGGTCGGCATTCGACCGCGGCTGCGGTTCTGGATGAGCCACACCACGAGCTTCGACATCGCTCCCGGCGTTCTCGTCGTGGGTTCGGGTGCCCCCGGCTTCAGCGGGCACGCGGGGGTGAACTTCGCGGATTACGCCGGGCTTACGATGCACGTCGTGGCGCTGCGGCCGGACCGGTTCGACGTCGACCGCAGCACGCGGGTCGCGGTTTTCGCCGGCGGGCATCTCGCCTCGGTCCCGGGAACCGTGGTGGGCGTGGGCGGCCCTCTGGCGCTGGGTGCCGCTTTCCTGATCGTGTGCGGCTCCGGCAACTGCTTCGGTAACTAGCCGCTCCTCTTTGGGCAGGCGGCGCGGGTCATACGGTCCGGCGCGCATCGACGCGCCGCGCCACGACGTGCCCGCCGGCGGCCGGACCGGGGAGCTCCTCGAACCCCATGGCCGCCAACGCCGATCGCACGTGGCGCGCGCCCGCCGCGCCGATCACGTGCTCGTGCACCTCCAGCACGATCCTGGTCACGCTGGGCAGGTGCGCGTGGTCGAACAACTCTTGCTCGGCGCCCTCGACGTCGATGATGAGCAGCGTCGGCCGAACCCGCTGCACGATGTCGCTCAGAGGTTTGACGGGGACCTCGACCGGACGGACCCGGCCGCTCTGGCGTACGACCGACGACGCCCACAGGTGCCGGTCGCGGTACAGCGTCACCGTGCCCGCGTCCGCGCCGACGGCGCACATCTCCAGGGCGGGCTGCACCTGATTGAGCGCATATGTCTCCCGGATGCACGCCTCGAGGTCGGGATTGGCCTCGTAGGCAAACACGCGGCTCGACCCGAGTCGTCTCGCGCAATAGGCGGAGACCAGTCCGAGGCCGGCCCCGACCTCGAGCACGATGTCGTCCGGTGCGAGCAGCTGGCCGATCAGCCGCAGCTCGTCCTGTTCGTACAGGCCCCGGGACACAGTTCGCTCGACCGCTGGCGACATGTGCCGACCCACCCGGATTTGCACGCCGGCCACGGTGACGACCGGTCGTCGGCGGACGCGGTATTGGTACGCGAGCCATTTCCGCACCTTGCGGAGCGACCGCCGGGCCCAGGACTCGCTGATGGTCATGGCGCAACCTAGGGTACCGCGAGGGCTTCGATGAGAACTCCGAGCGAAACAGCGTGGGCTGGTGGCCGGTGGAATGAATTGGAGAGTCGCATCGCAACGATCGCGGAGCTTCTGACCTTCCCCAGTGGGCCCGGGTAGAGTTGAACTACCGACCTCACGCTTATCAGGCGTGCGCTCTAACCACCTGAGCTACGGGCCCCGCCGCTCCCCAACTTAGTAGACCACCCCTCGGGGCGGTACTCCACTTTCGGCGAGAAGCTACATTGGAGCCCACGACGTCCCCCCCTTCAGGAGCGTCCTATGCGTCAGGCCTTCGTCTTCTTCGTGGTCACCGTGCTGCAGGGAGGCGCGATCAACCTGTCCGATGTCGCCGGCACGTGGAAGGTACGCTCGATGGTCGGGCCGAAAGACAGCGTGGTGGCCACCTCGGTCGTGGTCGCCACGGCCAGCCGCGAGGGCTGGATCATGCGCCTCGAGGCGCGGCCTCCGATTCCGCTGCGCATCGTCGCCGTGGGCGGCGACAGCATCGTCACCGAGTGCGGTCCCTACCCGAGCATCCTCCGGAAGGGCCTGCAGGTCACCGTGCTACGCAACGTGTCGCATTACAAGGGCGGGACCCTGACGGGGACGTTCGAGGCGCACTACTCGTCGGGGGATGTGTTCCGTGGCAAGACGGCCGGCCAGCGCATGGCTCACTGAAACGCGAAGCGGGAGCACCGCCACGTGCTCCCGCTCGCACTTCCCCGCTCACTCCCAGTCCCGCCTCGGCCCCTTCTTGGGGCGGAACTCCTCGTCCTCGTCGTCGTCGAATTCGTCGTCCAGGTCGTCGTACTCGTCGAGATCGTCCAGCTCCTCCTCGTCAAGCTCGTCCTCGTCCAGCTCGTCGTCGAAGTCCTCGTCCAGGTCCTTGTCCTCTTCGAAGTCTTCGAACTCTTCGTCGCCGAGACTGTCGCTGCGACGCTTGAGCGACCAGTCCGACGTCTCACGGGACAACATTGTCACCCCCAGCTGAGGTTGTGTGTGAACGAGCTATCCGACTGCCCTACGACTCCTCGGCCGCCCGCGCGTTGCGCGCCAGCTTGCGGCGCTCGGTGGCTCCCAGCGCGCGCTTGCGCAAGCGGATGGACGACGGCGTCACTTCGATCAACTCGTCGTCCTCAATGTATTCGAGCGCCAGCTCCAGCGTCACCAACCGCGGCGGCTCCAGCATGATCATTTCGTCCGACGCGGTCGTCCGCATGTTGGTGAGCTTCTTTTCTTTCGACGGGTTCACGTCCATGTCGCCGGTGCGGGCATTCTCGCCCACGACCATCCCCTCGTACACCGCATCGCCCGGCTTCACAAACATCGTCCCCCGCTCCTGCAAATTGAAGAGCGCGAACGCCACCGCCACGCCCTCCCGATCCGCCACCATCACCCCCCGGCTGCGCCCCGACAGCGGGCCCGCCCAGCGACCGTACTCGAAGAAGCGATGGTGCATGACCCCCGTGCCGCGCGTGTCCGTGATGAACTCCGAGCGGTACCCCAGGAGGCCCCGCGCCGGAATCTTGAACCGCATCCGCACCGTCCCCACTCCCGGGTTCTTCATGTCCAGGAGCTCCGCCCGGCGCGGCCCCAGCTTCTCCATCACCACCCCGAGATACCCCTCGGGGCAGTCGATCATCAGCTCTTCGTACGGCTCGAGCCGCTCCCCGTTGGGCCCTTCCCGGGGAATGATCCGCGGCCGGCTCACCTGGAACTCGTACCCCTCGCGCCGCATCGTCTCCATCAGGATGCCGAGGTGCAGCTCGCCCCGCCCCGACACGGTGAACGTCTGGGGATCGTCCGTCTCCTCGACCCGCAGGGCCACGTTCTTCTCGAGCTCCTTGAACAAGCGCTCCCGCAGCTGCCGGCCGGTCACGAACTTCCCTTCACGCCCGGCGAACGGCGAGTCGTTGACCTTGCAGTCCACGGAGATCGTCGGCTCCTCCACCGCGATCCCTGCCAGCCGCTCCAGATAGTCGGGGGCCGTGACCGTCTTCCCGATCTCCACCCCCACGAGCCCCGCGAGCGCCACGATGTCGCCGGCCGAGGCTTCCTGCACCTCGACCCGGTCCAGCCCGTCGAACGAGAACAGCTTCACGACGCGAGCCTGCTCGTACGGCCCATCCCCCACAGGACCAGGCGCGCCCAGCGGAAGTAACGCCACCGTCTCGCCCACCCGCACCCGACCCCGCTCGATCCGCCCGATCGCGATGCGCCCGAGGTAGGACGAATAGTCGAGCGTGGAGACGAGCATCTGGAACGGGCCGGCGGGGTCGGCCACGGGGGCCGGGATCGTGTCCAGGATGGTCTGGAACAACGGCTTCAAGTCCGTTCCCGGAGTCCTCAGGTCGACCGTGGCCGTGCCCGCTCGGCTCGACGTATAAAGGAAAGGGCAGTTGAACTGCTCCTGCGTGGCCTCCAGGTCGAGGAACAGCTGGAGCACCTCGTCGTGCACCCGCAGCGGCTCCGCGTCCTGCCGGTCGATCTTGTTCACCAGCACGATCGGCTTCAGGCCCAGCGCGAGCGCCTTCCCGGCCACGAAGCGCGTCTGCGGCATCGGCCCCTCGGCCGCATCCACCAGCAGCAGGAACCCGTCCACCATGCGCAGGATGCGCTCGACTTCGCCGCCGAAGTCCGCATGTCCGGGCGTGTCGACGATGTTGATTCTCGTGTCGCCCCAGCGGACGGCCGTGTTCTTCGACAGGATCGTGATGCCCCGCTCGCGCTCCAGCGGGTTCGAGTCCATCACCCGCTCGCTCACCTGCTGGTTGGCGCGGAACACCCCCGCCTGGCGGAGCATCTGGTCCACCAGCGTGGTCTTCCCATGGTCGACGTGGGCGATGATGGCGATGTTGCGGATCTGCAAGGGGCT
>DATDFC010000199.1:0-13468 GCA_036522815.1 Gemmatimonadales bacterium
GATGCAGCCGATGATGGTGCGGCTGACCCCACGCGAGACATGCGGAGTCAGACCGAGCGCCGTGACCTGGGCGACGATCTGGTCCAGGTCGTGCTCGCTCGCGTTGGGTCGCAGGACAATGATCATGCAACGCTCCGTGGCACGGGAAAAAGAAACGGCCCCGGAAGCCGGGGCCGCGTAAGCTCGTGTCATTTTGCAGGCTACTACATCATCTGGTCGCCTGCGCACACGCGCCCGCCGGCCCCCTCGGGACCAAACCAAAAAAATCGGTAATAGAGCGCGCGTGCCATGGCCTTAGCGTAGCCCTTTCTCGCAGGGCTGTCAATCGTGAGACAACGTCACGCTAAAGACGTCACACGAAGACGTTACACAAGAGCGTCTCGCGAAGACGTCCTTCGCGTGACGCCCTCGCGCGACGCCTTTGCGCGACGCCTCTCGCTTGACGTCTGTTTGCAGTTGAGAGCCACCGGTCGGATTTGAACCGACGACCGCTCGATTACGAATCGAGAGCTCTACCACTGAGCTACGGTGGCGCGGTGCCCTAAGTTAGCGAGGTGCGGCTCCGCACGGTACTGGAATGTCTCGGTGGGCGGCGACTAGCGCGACTCGCTGCCGAGCCGTTTGAGCGCGGCGTGCGCCTCGGCTACGTAGGGCTGGAGTTCCGGATCCGCATTCCGCCACAGCGCCGTGAGAAACTCGTAGGCCCGCAAGGCCTGCTCGCGCTCGCCCACTCGCTCGGCAACACGACCCCGCTCGAGCCACCACAGTCCTTCGGCGGGGTCCCACGTGTCGCTCCGCTCCACGCGCTCGAGGAGGACCGCCGCGTCTGCAGCTCTCTGGCGCGCTGCCAGAAGCCGGGCCGTCGTGATCCGATCCAACAGGCACGGGCAGACGGAGTCAGGAAGCGTGGCAAATCGTGCTAATGCCTGGGCAGTGTCCGCCTGGGCGAGCGCAAGGTAAGCGCGTCCCGCCGCAGCACCGTACGCCGCCCATAATCCGAGCTCCGGGTTACGCCGCGTGGCATTCGCAAGGGAATCCAGGCGTCGCACGAAGGCGTGCAGCGCCGTGGTGTCCCGCCTGCCGGCCCACCACGGCAACGCCGTCAGCCGAGCTTCCACATCGTCGAAACTGGTGAAGCGGCCCAACGGTCGCGGCAGCCAGGCACCGAACGTCGTGCGGGTAGTGTCGGGCGGCACGGCCCCGAGCGCAGCGAGTTGTGCGAATTGCAGGTCGAAGCGACCCTTTCCGACGGCATGGGCTTGACGTAAATGGCCCCGGTGGGCCAGTGCGGCAGCGAGGGTCCACACCTGTACCAGCGAGTCGTCGGAGACGGTGTCTCCGCTGCGGTGGCTCCCCCTGAAGGCACGCGCGAGGCGCACTTCCGCCTCGGCCGAGTCCGGGACGTGGCGCAATACCCATAGAGCCGAGTAAAGGACATAGGCGGATGACGTGTCCGCGCGGTGCTTCACCTCCGCGGACCAGACCGGGTGAGAGAGCAGTGTCTGAACCAATCCCATGCCCTCGCTGTTCGCATCGGCCTGGTCGAGGGCGAGATACGTCGCGAGGTATCGCCGGGCCGCGGCGGGGCGCCCGAGCTGAAGGGAGAGCTCAACGGGGTGGATGTAGGCCGGACCGAAGGCCGAGTCCAGGGCGATCGCGCGATCGAAGGCCTCCAGGGCCTGTTCCATCATCGGCCGTCCGATCGCAGGGTGATGGACCATCGCGTCGCCGAGCTCGAACCAGACTTCCGGATCGTCCGGATAGCGGCGTGCCGCTTCCGTTAGCGCCGCGAACAGGCGGGCGTAGTGCTCACGCCAGGCGTGGTCTGCCGGACCGTCGTACAAGGCCTGGAACAGCGAGTCGGCCGTGATCAAGAGGCTATCGCGCGGAGGCAGTCCTCGATTCCACGCCCCTGCCCGCAGACCGTAGAGCGTCGCCAGGGGGTGTCCTGCTCCCCCACGCCTCCAGCATCCCAGCACGCCGCTCATCCGCCTCCACGCGAGCGCGAACGTGCTGTCCAATGCCACCGCCCGCTTGTAGCGGGCCAGCGCCGAATCCCACGCGGCCCGGCGGTAGAACTGGTCGCCCTGCAGGAACGCCTTTAAGGCAGGGACGGAAGTGGATCCGAGCGAGGCGGCACGGACCGCACCGATAGGTCGCGTGCGGCTCAGCTCGCGCAGGATGCCGACGACAGCGGAGTCGGCGACGCGATCCATCCGGGCACCGGCGTCACGAACCTCCATCTCGCCGAGGGCGCGCTGAGACGCCACGTCGAAGACGTTGGCCGCCAGGCGGACGGAATCCCCCCCGGCCCCGAGGAGGCTGCCGAACACGGCCAGGCGCGCTCCCGTGTAGCGACCGAGCTCGGTCGCCGACGTGGGGTCAGGGCGGCCATGCCAACGGCGCACCACGACGGTGGGCGAGACGGTACGCAGCGGGCCGGCGCCATCCAAGCTGCGCGACAGGACGTCGACCAGGCCTTCCCGCCACATCGCCAGCTTGGGGTCGAGCACGTCGAATGGTGCGACCGCGATGAGATTGGGCTCGAGAGCGTCGTGGCCATGGGATCGCCACAGCAGCACGCCAGCCGCTGCCCCGGTGAGCGCCGCGCCGAACCCGAGCGCGCTCCAGCGCCGTCGGGCCCGCAGGGGAGTCCGCTGGGTCGCGCCACTCTGTAGCGCGGCCGCGAACTGTGCGGCTGTCTGAAACCGATCGGCCGGCACCTTCTCGAGCGCCTTCATCACGGCCTGCTCCACAGCCGGAGGGACGGCCTTGCGCACGGTCCGCAGCGGCGGGACCGGGTCGAGGGTGTGCCGCGCCAGCACCGCCTGCGCGCTCGGCCCCGTGAAAGGCGGTGCGCCGGCGAGCATTTCGTACACCACGCATCCAAGAGCGTAGACATCCGAGCGCCCATCGATTGGCTCTTGGGCACTGGCTTGCTCGGGGCTCATGTAGGCCGGGGTTCCCACCGCGATGCCGGTCTCGGTCAGCCGATCGCCGCCGGCGGCGCGGATCGCGCGCGCGATGCCGAAGTCGCTCACGACCGCGTGGCCCGCCTCGAACAGGATGTTCTCCGGCTTCACGTCCCGGTGTACGACGTTGTGGCTGTGCGCATAACTCAAGGCGTCCGCCACTTCGCGGGCGACTTGGAGCACATCGTCGAGGGGGAGTTGCTTCTCGCGGTTCAGACGAGCTCGCAGGGTCTCACCCTCGACGTACGGCATCACGTAATACAAGACCTCGCCGGCCCGGCCTGAGTCGTGCAAGACGAGGATGTGGGGATGCGTCAGTTGCGCCGCGATCTCGATTTCCCGGAGGAAGCGTTCCGCGCCGAGGGCTGCGGCAACCTCCGGGCGGAGGATCTTGAGTGCCACGGGGCGGTTGTGTTTCAGATCCCGGGCGAGGTAGACGAGCGCCATCCCGCCGCGGCCGAGCTCGCGCTCGATGGTATAGCGCCCGACGAGGGCGGCTTGCAAGGAGACGAGCGGGTCGGCCATGTCAGGTTCGGAGCCACCCCATCATAGGGGCCGGCGTCTGGCACGGCTAGAGACGCTAGCGACGAGACTCGAGCAGCAGATCCCGGAACGCCGCCGCCGCGGGGCCGAGCGGCGTGCCCTGGCGTCGCACAATCAGAAGATGCCGTGTCCATCGGGGGCCCGCGAGGCGGGCCGTGGCGATTCGCCGATCGCGCGCTAAGACTGCGTGACGCGACACGAGCGCAACTCCGAGTCCTGCGGCGACCGCTTCCCGAATCGCCTCGGTGCCCCCGAGGGCCATCGCCGGCGTGAGCGTGACCCCCAGCCGCGCGAGATAGCGTTCGGCCACGCCGCGCGTACTCGAGCCTTCCTCGCGAGCGATGTAAGGCTCGTCCGCGATTGCAGCCGCGGTCACGGCCCGACGACGCGCGAACGGGTGGCCGCGCGGGACGATGAGCACGAGCTCGTCCTTCACCCAGGGTTCCGCGGCTAGGCCGGGCACGAGCGGTGCTTCACCGATGACTCCCAGCTCCAGTTGACCCACCGCCACCGAGCGCTCGATCGCCCGGGTATCGCTGATCTCGAGTCTCAGGGTGATCCCGGGATACCTCGCATGGAACCGCCCGAGCGCGGCCGGCAGGAGGTAGGTGCCGGGAGTCGTGCTGGCGCCGATCGTGAGGGAGCCCGCCCGCAGCCCGCGCACCTCGCCCGCCGCTTGCTCGGCGGTGCGCAGCAACGCGAGGGCCTGGCGCGCGTATGGCTCGACCACGCGCGCCGCCGCAGTCGGCCGGATACGCCGCCCGTGACGCTCGACGAGTCGGACGCCAAAGTGTGCTTCGAGTCCACGCAGGTGCTCGGAGACGGCGGGCTGGCTGATGTGGCAGGCCTGGGCGGCGCGGCCCACCCCGCCATGGTCCGGGACGGCGAGGAACAGCTCGAGGCGGTGCACCGTGAGGCCTGGCTTGACCATAGGACAAACCCTATTGGTGAGATCAATGACTCGTATTAGTCCTATGATCACACCAGCGCCAGTTTGGGACAACCCCTCGTGTCGGGCGCCGAGCGCCCAAGGAGGTCCTTGTGAAGCACCGCGTGATGCTCACCGTCGTCGCCGTCGTGTGCGCCGTCGCTCTCGCCTCTCGCGCAAGGGCGCAGGCGGCCGCGACTCCATCGGCCGGGCCCATCGTCGTCCATGCGCCGGACATCCGCTGGGCCGACGGCCCGCCATCCCTGCCCCGCGGGGCCCAGTTCGCCCTGCTCGAAGGCAACCCGGCCGATGCCGTCCCGCTCACCTTGCGCCTCAAGCTCCCGCCAAACTACCGGATACCGCCACACTGGCACGCCGTTCTCGAGCACGTGACGGTGCTCTCCGGGACGCTGAACGTCGGAATGGGCGAGCAGCCCACCTATTCGGGGGGCACGGCGCTTTCGGCCGGCAGCTACGCCGTCATGCCGCCGAAGATGGTCCACTCCGCCTGGACCGGAAGCGACGGCGTCGTCTTCCAGCTCCACAGTGTCGGGCCCTGGAGCATCACTTACGTGAATCCGAAAGACGACCCGCGCCAGGCGCGACCGTGACCGACGTCGCACAGCTTCACGCCGAGGAGCAGGCCTCGCTCGAGGGAGTGATCAAGGGCGAGGTGCTGCGGATGTATCAGGAAGTGGCCGAGCACCCCGAAGGGGAGTTCCACTTCTACCACGGGCGTGAGGCGGCCGAGATGTTCGGCTACGAGCGCGCGTGGCTCGATCGCGCGCCACCCGGCGCCGTGGCGTCGTTCGCCGGCGTGGGCAACCCGCATCTGCGCAGCGGCCTGCAGGCCGGGGAAGTGGTCCTAGACCTGGGCAGCGGCGCCGGACTCGATAGTATCATCGCCGCCTGGCAGGTCGGGCCGGCGGGCCGGGTGATCGGCGTCGATCTGAACCCGACGATGTGCCGCAAGGCTGAGGCGCATGCCGCCGCTTCCGGCGTGACGCTGGCGTGCCACGAGGGGCGGATGGAGGACATTCCGCTGCCAGATGCGAGCGTTGACGTCGTGATTTCGAACGGCGTCATCAACCTGTCCTTCCGCAAGCGCACCGTGTTCCGTGAGCTGTTCCGCGTCCTCAAGCCCGGCGGCCGGCTCTCGATCACCGACATCGTGAGCGCCAAACAGCTCTCGCAGTCCATCGTCAACGATCCCAAGCTCTGGGCCAGCTGAATCGGCGGCGCTCTCCCGGAGGGAGAGGCGTTCGCGTTGCTCGAAGACGCGGGGTTCAAGCGAGTGCGCTCGACCATCGTGCCGGGCTTTGCATTCCGGAAGGAATCGACGCGCGATGCCGCGGAAGGCTACGGCGTGAAGGCGGTGCTGTTCACGGCCGAGAGGCCCGCGACCTAGGCACGCTTCGCGATGCCTGCGCCGACAATCTCCACCGAAGGCCTGCGGGAGCTGCTCGAGCGGGGCTCGCCGGTCACGGTGCTCGACGTGCGCTCCGCCGCCGAACGCGCCGAGTGGAGCATTCCCGGCAGCGTACACGCCGACGCGTACGAGGCACTGCGGCGCGGCGACCCGACCGCCCTCGCAGACTTCCATCCCACGCACCGCGAGCGCGTCGTGACCGTTTGCGCCGCGGGCAAGACGAGCATGCTCGCGGCTGAGCGCTTGCGCGCCCGCGGCGTCGACGCGGTGTCGCTCGAGGGCGGGATGCGGGCCTGGAGCCTGGCCTGGAACACCGCCGAGCTGCCGTGCCTCGCAGACGTCGCGCGCATCGTGCAGCTGCGCCGCACCGGGAAGGGTTGTCTCTCTTATCTCATCGGCTCGAACGGCGATGCCGCGGTGATCGATGCGTCGCTCGATCCCCGCGTGTACCAACGCGAGGCCCACACCCGTGGTTGGCACATTCGCTCGGTTCTCGAAACGCACGTTCACGCGGACCACCTATCCCGCGCCCGTGCTATTGCAGCGGAGACTGGAGCGACGCTCTGCCTGCCGACAACTGATCGCGTCTCCTTCGAGTACGTGCCGCTAAAAGAAGGCGACACGGTGCGCGTGGGATCGGCCCACCTCCGGGTGCTTCACACGCCTGGCCACACGCCGGAGAGCACCTGCTACCTGTTGGACGAGCGCGCCCTGCTCACCGGCGACACGCTGTTTGTGGCGGCGGTCGGCCGTCCGGACCTCGAGGCGACAAGTGACGAGTCGCGTCGTCGGGCTCATGCACTCCACGCTTCCTTGCAGCGCCTACTCGCCCTACCTCCGGACACTCTCGTCCTGCCGGCGCATACGAGCGAGCCTGTAGCATTCGACGGCCGCCCGATCAGCGCGACGCTGCGTGAAGTGCGAGAGCGCACAACCCTGTTGCACGAAACCGCAGTGGCATTCGTCAGCCAAGTCCTCGCCCGCATCCCGCCGACACCGCCCAACCATCACCGCATTGTCTCCCTCAACCAAGCCGGCATGCTGCCCGACGACCCCACTGAGCTGGAGGCAGGCGCCAATCGCTGCGCCGTTGCCTGAGACGTCGCCCGCCATCCGGCTCGGCCTCGGCGCCAACTGGCGCCAGTTCGCGCTGCTCGTCGTCGTCAACGCCTTCGTGGGTGCCATGGTGGGGCTCGAGCGCACCGTCCTCCCGCTGATCGCCCAAGCCGACTTTGGCCTGGTGTCGAAAACCGTCGTCCTCTCCTTTCTCATCAGCTTCGGCGTCGTGAAGGCGCTGGCGAACCTCTTCGCCGGCCAGCTTGCGGACCGCATCGGACGCAAGCCGCTCCTCGTCGCTGGCTGGCTCGCCGGGCTCCCGGTGCCACCGCTGATCATGTGGGCGCCAAGCTGGGGCTGGATCGCGTTCGCTAATGTGTTGCTCGGGATCAACCAGGGACTGTGCTGGTCGACCACGGTGATCATGAAGATCGATCTCGTGGGGCCGGCGCGGCGGGGCCTGGCGATGGGGCTGAACGAGTTCGCGGGTTACGTCGCGGTGTCTCTCTCGGCACTTCTCACCGGCTACCTCGCTGCCGCGCACGGGCTCCGGCCGGCGCCCTTCTATCCCGGAATTGCTTTCGCCGCCATCGGACTGGCCCTCTCGGTCTTCGCCGTCCGGGAGACTCATGGCCACGCCCGCGCCGAAGCACGGCAACTCGGTTCGAACCCAGCCCGGCCGCGCTTTGCGCACATCCTGCTGCTCACGAGTTGGAAGAACCGCGCACTGTTCGCCGCGAGCCAGGCGGGCATGGTCAACAATTTGAATGACGGGATGGTGTGGGGACTCCTCCCCCTGTTTCTCGCCGCCCGCGGCCTCCCGCTCGACCGCATCGGCGTCGTGACCGCAGCCTATCCGCTGGTGTGGGGAATAGGCCAGCTTGGGACGGGAGCATTGAGCGACCGCTGGGGACGGAAATGGATGATCGCGAGCGGGATGTGGGTGCAGGCGGTCGGCATCGCGGCGTTCGTCATCGGCCGCTCCTTCACCTCGGCTGTCGCCGGCGCGGTACTGCTGGGGATCGGGACGGCCCTGGTTTACCCCACGCTGCTCGCCGCAGTGTCGGACGTGGCCCACCCGGAGTGGCGAGCGAGCGCCGTGGGGGTGTACCGGCTGTGGCGCGACGCGGGGTACGCGGCTGGGGCCATCGCGGCCGGACTCCTGGCGGACTTCTTCAACGTGCCGGTCGCCATTGCCGCGATCGCGGCGTTGACGTGCGCGTCGGGGATCGTCGTCAGCACCGTGATGTACGAGACCCGGCGCTAGCTGGGACAGTCCTTCAGTTGCGGACATCCGCGAATCCCTCGCCCTGCGTATATGATGTACAGCAATGATCACACCAACCACCAAGACCGTGCTCGCAGCGACAGGCGGGATCGTCGCGAGCGTGGGATCGGCCCTCTGCTGCGCCGGGCCGCTGGTCGCGGTCGCTCTCGGACTCTCCGGCGCCGGACTGGCCGCGACGTTCGAGCCGCTCCGGCCCTACTTTGTGGCGGGCACGGTCGTGGCCCTCGGCTTCGGCTTTGCAGTAGCGCACCGGGAAGACCGGCAGGCCTGCAAGCCCGGAAGCCTGTGCGCGTCGCCGATTGCCCGCCGCCGGATGAAACGCGCGCTGTGGATCGCGACCATCATCGCCATCCCGCTGGTCACGTCCCCGTGGTGGTCGCGATTCGTTCTCGGTTAGGAGGTCGAATGTTGTCACTCAAGGCAGGGCTGTTCATCATCGCGCTTGTCGCGCAGACGCCGGACACGGCCACGGTGCGGCTGCATATCTCCAAAATGACCTGCGGGAGCTGTCCCACCACCGCGCGCCTCGCCCTGAAACGACTCGCGGGCGTGTACGGCGCCACCGTGACGTTGGACGATAGTCTGGGTGTGGTGCGCTACGACCCGCGGCGGGTGACCCCGGCGCAGATCACGGCTCACCTCACGAAGCTCACCGGCTTCGGCGCAACGCTGCTGCCCTGACAGCAAGACGGTATGATCCCGGTGACGATCCCGAACCTCACCTGCCCGCTCTGCGGCCACCGCCAGGCCGCGCACATGTCGACGGACGCCTGCCAGTTCTTCTACGAGTGCCCGGCGTGTCGCAAGGTGCTGCGGCCCAAGCCTCGCGACTGCTGCGTGTTCTGCTCGTACGGCGACGTGCCGTGCCCGCCGCGGCAGGCCGGGGAGCGATCGTGAGCCATGGCCACCCCCCGACGCACCAAACACCAATTCCCCATCGCTCCACCGGTCGAGCCGATGCTCGCCAAGCTCGAAGCGACCCTGCCGCCCGAAGGCGACTTCCTGTTCGAGCCCAAGTGGGACGGGTTTCGCGCCATCGTGTTCCGCGGCGCAGCGGACGTCTACATCCAGAGCCGGGACTTGAAGCCGCTCGACCGCTACTTCCCCGAGCTGCACGACGCGCTGGTCGCGCAGCTGCCCAAAGGCTGCGTGATCGACGGCGAGATCGTGATCACCACGTCGCGCGGTCTCGACTTCGACGCACTCCAGATGCGCCTGCATCCCGCCGCGTCGCGCGTCGCGAAGCTTTCCCGGGAGACGCCCGCGAGCTTCGTGGCCTTCGACCTGCTCGCCTCCGGCGGGCGCGACCGCATGACCGCGCCGCAGCACGAGCGCCGGGCCCTGCTCGAGAAAGTATTCGCCAAGCTAGATCCGCCGCTGCACCTCACACCCATGACCCAGAACCGCCGCATGGCCGAGCAGTGGCTCGCGCAATTCGAGGGCGCGGGGCTCGATGGTGTGATCGCGAAACCGGCGGCACTCACCTACCAGCCGGGCAAGCGCGCGATGATCAAGGTCAAGCACGCGCGCACCGCCGACTGCGTCGTGGCCGGGTTCCGCTGGCACAAGACCGGCAAGGACGCGGTCGGCTCGCTGCTGCTCGGCCTGTACGATGACGGCGGGAAGCTGCAGCACGTCGGCGTGACGTCGTCGTTCACGATGCAAATGCGACACCAGCTCGTGAAAGAGCTCGCGCCGCTGCGCAAGCATGCGCTCGAGCAGCACCCGTGGCGGGCCTGGGCGCAGGCCGAACCGACGGGCGGTCGCATGCCCGGCGGCCAGAGCCGCTGGAGCGCCGGCAAGGATCTCTCCTGGGAGCCGCTGCGCGTCGAGCGGGTGTGCGAGGTGAAGTACGACCACATGCAGGGCGATCGGTTCCGTCACGCCGCGACCTTCGTGCGGTGGCGCACCGACAAGCGGCCCGCCGACTGCCGCTACGACCAGCTCGAGGTCACGCGCCCCTACCAGCTCGCCAAGGTCTTCTCGTCCGGGTCCAGGCGCTCCTGACGGGGCCGCAGCTTGGGCGGCACGTGCTGCAGGTTCACGCGGATCCGCGTCCAGGTGGACGAGCGGCCGCGCATCGCATCGACCAGCACGTCGGCGGGCTCCAGGTACTTCGCCGCCTTGGGGTGGCGCGCCTTCCAGCGTCTGAGCCCCGCGAGTGCGTCCTGCTTGCGTTTGGCGCGGGCGATCTCGATCAGCGGGAACTTGGATGCTCGTGCTTTAGACGGTTGCACGCGCGGCGGCTCGCCCGCTTGCTTCTTGTAATGTGGTGGCCACGGCGCATCGCCTTGCCCTTCACGCTCGTGCCGCGCCGAGAGCTCGAGTAAGCCTTCGAGTGATCCCGCGCCTTGGTCGATCCCTGCATGCCGGTCGCCCAGCTTCGCGAAGCGTTGCGGCATCGTGGCGAGCGTGAAATCGGCCGGGTCGACGCTCTTCACCTCGTCCCAGGTGAGCGGCGCCGACACCCGCGCATCGGGCGTCGGCCGCACCGAGTAGGCCGACGCGACGGTGCGATCCTTGGCATTCTGGTTGTAGTCCACAAACACCCCGTGGCGCTCTTCTTTCCACCATTTGCTGGTCGCGAGCTTGGGCACGCGGCGCTCCACGTCGCGCGCCAGCGCCAAGGCCGCCCGGCGCACTTCGTCGAACGTCCAGCGCCGCTCGATGCGGACGATGACGTGCATGCCGCGTGAGCCCGATGTCTTCGGCCAGCCCGTGAGCCCGAAGTCCTGCAGGGCGGTACGCACCACCTGCGCCACCTCGCGCACCTGCGGCCATTTGACGCCGGGCACGGGGTCGAGATCCACGCGCAGCTCATCGGGATGATCGAGGTCGTCGGTACGGACCGGATGCGGGTGCAGCTCGAGACAAGCGAGGTTGGCGAGCCACACCAGGGCCGCGGCGTCGCGCGGCACGACTTCCTCGGCCGTGCGGCCCGAGGGGAAGCGCAGCGTGACCACCTCGATCCAAGGCGGCCGCGACTCCGGCGCGCGCTTCTGAAAGAAGAACTCGCCGGTGATCCCGTTGGGGTAGCGCACCAGCACGTTGGGCCGGCCACCGGCCCCGCGCAGCGCGCCGTCGGCGACGGCCAGGTAGTAGCGTACGAGATCGAGCTTCGTGTACTTCGGCTTCGGGAAGAGCACCTTGGCCGGGTTCGAGACGGCGATCTCGCGCCCCGCGACGACGACCTGCTCGGCTTCGGCTCGCGGCATAGATTCCAAGAATAATGCCGCCCCCGCACCAAGTCTTCCTGCTCTCGCCCGCCAATTCCGCGGGCAAGCGCGCCGGGTTTCTGCTGCGGAAAGACGCCCGCTCCGCGTTGGCGCAGCGCCTGCGATCGCCGGAAGGGGCGACCATCGGCGAGGTCTACACGTTCATGAGCGGGCTGTATTTTCGCGGCAAGCTGGCGTACGCGCTCGCGTTCGCCAAGCCGCCGGACGGCTGTGTGGGCACGCAGGTCATCGTGCCGGGGCTGGGCCTGCGCGCGCCGCATGACACGATCGATCTCGACGGGTTACACGCGATCGCCCGGGTTCCGGTCGATCCGGAAGAGCGGCGCTATACCGCGCCCTTACAGCGCGATGCCGCTCAGCTGGCCGAACGCCTGCAGGCGACGGACACCGCCGTGCTGCTCGGCAGTATCGCGACGGCGAAGTATCTGGACCCGCTGAAAGCGGTGCTGGGACCCTGGCTCCACTTTCCGCGGGAGTTCATCGGGCGAGGCGACATGAGCCGCGGCGCGCTCATGCTCCGCTGCGCCGCCGAGGGCCGCGAGCTCACGTACGTTCAAGACACTGAGTCGCCCGACTAAGGACCTCTGCACAAGTCATCGTGGCGCTGGGGGTCGGGGCTAGGGGCGCCTACACGCGAGGGCACCCCGAAGCACGCCACGGGGACTTGTGCCTGCCCGAGCCTGCTCCGCGCCCCAGAGTTCCGCTTTCGTGGCGCCCTCGCGTGTAAAGCGCCCGCCGCCCCGACCCCCAGCGCCACGTACCGGGCTGTGCAGAGTCCCCTAAGCGTGCCCCGCCCACGCCGCCTCGCCTGGCGTGTACGGCACGCACGGATCGAACCGCCCGGGCGTCTCCCTGTAGCGCTGCGCCTGCGTGCACCCGATCTCCGAGGTGAAGTAGCCGAGCAGGGTGAGCTCCTTCATCAGGCGGAAGTAGTGCGCGGGCGCGTCGTCCGCTTTGCCGTCCATGTACGCCTTCTGCTCGCGGTCGAGCCGCTCGAGCAGCGCCAGCCGCTCCGCCGGCTTGGCCGCCATGAACGCGGCCTGCTCCAGCTGTCGCATGCCGGCGCGGAAGATCTGCTGCTCGCGGTCTTCGTACGTATCGCTGACCATCAACGCCATGAAGGCACCGACGTGGGCCGCCTTCGCCCCCGGGGTCTTGGTTTCGGGCAGGATCGTCTCCGCCACCTCGTCGAGCAAGGCGACGTCCTGCGCGCTGAAGGTCCCAGCCCCCGCCCCCGCCGCAGCGACGCCGCGCTGAGCCCGTTCGCACGCGGCGACGAGCGAGCCCCCGCCCGCGAGCGCGACTCCCCCCAGCAGCGCCGTGACACGCCGGATCGCCTCGCGCCGATCGATTATGGCCTCTCTGGCTCCCGTCATAGATCTCTCCCTGCGATTACAGGTTGTTGCGCTTGAGCTCACTCACGGCAAAGTCCGCCGCGCGCGCCGTGAGCGCCATGTACGTGAGCGACGGGTTCTGGCACGCCGACGATACCATACAGGCGCCGTCCGTGACGAAGACGTTGGGCGCGTCCCACACCTGGTTGTGCGCGTTGAGCACCGACGTCTTGGGATCGCGACCCATCCGCGCCGTCCCCATCTCGTGGATCCCCATCCCCGGGAAGCACTCGTTGTCATAGGTCTGGACGCCCTTCACGCCCGCCGCCTCGAGCGTCTCGGCCATGTCGTTCATCATGTCCCGCCGCATCAGGCGCTCGTTCTCGCCGGTCGCACAGTCGATCGCGAGGACGGGCAGCCCCCACTTGTCTTTCTTGGTTGCGTCGATCGTGACACGGTTCGCATGGTTGGGGAGCATCTCCCCGAAGGCCGTGGCTCCGATGCTCCACGGGCCCGGCTGGGCCATGGCATCCTTGAACGCACCGCCCACCCCCAGCTCGGCCACCGCGCGCGACCACCCCTGACGGCTGGCGCCCCCCTGGTAGCCGAAGCCCCGCAGGTACGGCCGCTTGTCGCCGAACAAATTGCGGTAGCGCGGGATGTAGAAGCCGGTGGGTCGCCG
>DATDFC010000200.1:0-8879 GCA_036522815.1 Gemmatimonadales bacterium
CGCCGCAACCCGCCCCGCCGCCCTCGCCGCCCCAGCAGCCACGGCCGCTCCCCCCGTCGGCCGGCGTGGCAGCGCCGATCACGCCGCCCTACGTCGCCGCCACCCTGATCACGCCGGGAGCGGGCGTGAGCGAGCAGCAGCGGCTGCGGGCGGCGCGTGAGCGGGTCGCGGCATACGAGGTCGAGATCCAGAAGAAGTACGCGATCGCGGTGGCCTGCCTCGTGTTCGCGCTGGTGGGCGCGCCGATCGCGCTGCGCTTTCAGCGCGGCGGCGTGGGGCTCGTGCTCGGCGTGAGCGTCGCGGTGTTCACGGTCTACTATATCGGATTGATCGGGGGCGAGGAGCTGGGGGATCGGCTGATCGTGTCGCCGTTCTTCGCGATGTGGACGCCGAACGTGATCTTCGCGCTCGCCGGCCTGTTCGGTCTGTGGCGCATCCGCAAGCCGGGGAACTCGCCCCACGGCGGCGACTGGAGCGACCTGTGGCCGGCGTGGATCGGCGGAGGGGCGGGGAGCCCGTGGCGTCAGCCCCGTTGAGCACGCTCGATCGCTACCTGCTGCGCGAGTGGACCAAGGTGTTCCTGCTCGCGGCGCTGGGGTTCCCCTTCCTGGTGATGGTGATCGACCTGACGGACAAGCTCGCCACCTATATGGGACGCGGCATCCCCAAGACGCGCCTCGCCTACTCGTACGTGTTCTTCTTGCCCGAGACGATCTCGCTCGTGTTGCCGGTGGCGGTGCTGTTCGCCGTGGTGTTCACGGTAGGCGCGCTGGGGCGGCACTCGGAGCTCGTAGCGGCCAAGGCGTCGGGAATCTCGTTTCACCGGGTGGTGCGGCCGCTGCTCGCCGCGTCGCTCGCCGCCGTGATGCTCGATTTGGGGCTCACCGAGCTCGCGCCGGTGACGTCGGCGCGGCGGGCGGAGCTGCTGGGGGAAAAAGCGGTGCGCCAGGTCGCGTCGCGGTTCAACCCCTTCGTGTACCGGGCGGACTCGGGCTGGGTGTATTCCATCCGGTCGCTCGAGCTGCGGTCGATCGGAGCGGAGATGCGCGACGTGATCCTGGAGCGGGGCGGCACGGGCGAGGACTACCCGACGATCGTGGTGGCGGCGCAGCGGGCGGCGTACGACACCACCCGGGCGAAGCGCGGCTGGACCCTCAACAAGGGGGCGCTGCGCTACCTGCTCGGCCCCGGGCGCGAGACGACGTTCGTGTTCGACACCCTGCGCACCACCGCGTTGCGCGAGTCGCCCGCCGACCTCTTGGCCGAGCCCAAGGCGCCCGACGAGATGCGCTATGCCGAGCTGGGGCGCTACGTCGATGCGCTGTCGCGCTCCGGCTCCGACACGAAGAAGCTGCGGGTGGAGCGGGCGCTGAAGCTGTCGGTGCCGTTCGCGTGCATCATCATCGCGCTGTTCGGGGCGCCGCTCGCGATCTCCACGCCGCGCAGCGGGACGGCGTGGGGCGTGGCGGTATGCCTCGCCACGACCTTCGTGGACCTGCTGATGTTTCAGCTCTCGAAAGCGGTGGGGGCGGGGGGGGCGCTGCCGCCGGCGTTCGCGGCGTGGGTACCGAACGTGATCTTCGGCGCGGCGGGGGTGTGGCTGTGGAGAAGAGCGAGGACGTAGAGGACGGTAGACGACGTAGAGGGCGGTAGAGGTTGGCCCTCTACCGCCCTCTAGCTCCTCTACCGTCCTCTGCCACCACTAGAACGTGTACCTCGTCCCCAGCTGGAACACCCAGCGCGACCCGATGCTGTTCAGCGTGACTGCGTTTTTCACCGGGATCGCGAGCGCATAGATCCCGCGCCCGTTCGCAGCGTCGTAGCCGTTCTGTTGGATCAGGTTCTGCTCCTCGAATCCCGTCCCGGTTTGGCGAATCAGTCCCCACCCCGAGTTGATAAAGTTCAGGACGTTGAGCATATCCGCCGTGATCTCGAGCGTGTGACCGGACACGGTGGGGATCGCCCAGCTCAGGCGGGCGTTGAGGAAGTTCTGCCAGGGATTCCGACAGGAGTTGCGGGGGAGCAGCCGCCCCCGGTTGTCCCGCAAACACGGCTCATTGTTGATGTACGCGTCGAGCAGGCCGTAGACCGAGTCCTGTTGGGCGGTTGTGCCGAAGCCCGCGGCGCTGCCGTTCCCGTCCATCGTCATGTTCGCCCGGTTGCGCGGCACGTACACGAGGTCGTTCCCGAACACGCCGTCGGCGTTCGCGTCGCCACTGACGACATACGTAAACGCAGTGCCGGACACCCCGTTGTAGATCAGGGAGAACCGGCCCCCGAGTGGCGCATTGACGGTGCCGCTGATCGAGACCTTGTGCGGCCGGTCGAAGGCCGAGGTACGCAGGTTCCGGTTCGCGATCGTCCCGTCCAGTGCCCCGAACTGGAAGTTGGAGCTCGTGATGTCGGACGTCATCGACATCACGTCCAGGGAGTGCGAATAGGTATAGGACGCATTGAACTCGAGGCCATTGCTGAACCGCTTCTGCAGCTGCAAGGCGAGCGACGTGGACTGATCTCTGCTGATGTTTCTGTTTTCGACGATGTCGTTGGCGCGGTTCGTCACGCGCGCGACCGTCGCTCCCCCCGTTGCGACGTTGATCGTGCCGTACAGTGGGCGGCCTGCCTCCCCCGCCGAGGCGCCTTGAATGCCGCGCAGGTTGATGTCTTCCAGATAGTACTGATTGATGGCCTTCGTATAGATGAAGTCCACGGTCGCGAACAGGTTCCACGGGAGTGTGCGATCCGCCCCGATCGCGAGCTTCAGGGCCTGTGGGAATCTGAAGCTTGGGTCGTAGAACACGATCGAGCTCGCCGCCGCGCTCGGGCCGACTTGGTTGGTGCCGCCGCAGGTCGTCGGCTGCGCGTTCGGATCGACCGTAAACGCCGGCACCGTGTCGACCAGCGATCCGTTGTTCGCCGAGGATGCTGCGCCGTTACAGAACAGCGTCTGCTGCTCTAGGCCCGTGTTCCCATAGGCGTTCGACACCCACACATAAGGCGGCCGCCCGCTGAATATCCCGACTCCGCCCCGCAGGACCGTCTCCTGCCGACCGCCCACATCGTAGTTGAACCCCAGCCGCGGGGACCAGAGGATATTGCCGCTCGGCGACGAGCGCGTGTCGACGCCCCTCCCGAGCGCCGGGAAGACGACGCCCGTGTCGAGCGCCGTGTTAAACCGCGGCGCGGGCAGCGATGGCACATCGATCCGGAGACCCGCGGTCAGCGTGAGGTTCGGGACAGGTGAGAGGCGATCCTCCGCATAGAACCCGACTTGGGTCACGTTGAAATCGGCCACGGGCCCGTCTGGCCGGAGCGGCCCGGGAAGCGCCCTGGCGTACTCGTTCGGCGTGCCCGCAGCCAGCGCGGCCGGGCTCGCGAAGTTCCACACACCGAGGGAGAGCGGGAAGAACACGTTGCGGAAGTGGATGAACTCGTTGTGGGTACCCAGCGTCAGCAGGTGGCTGCCAGCGGAGAACGTCACATTGTCGGTCACTTCCACCACGCGCTGGTCCAGCGAATTCGCATGTGAAAAACGCTCGCCACCCGCCGCGAGATAAGTCCCGGAAGAGTTGCCTCCAACCAAAAGCAGCGGATGGTTGCTCGCGGGCGGCCGGTCATCGGCGATCGTGGTGCGCCCCACGATCAGCTCGTTGGCGAACCGGTCGCCGAGCGTCGTGGACCATTTTCCGCGCAAGGTTCGAGTCTCGTCCTTCATGGAGTACCCGCTGCCCGACAGCTCGTACCCGTCCCGGAGATTGGATAGCGACGGGGGCTGCACGAAACCCGAGCGATACGTGTGAATCAGTTTGTCTTGGCTCACATTCACCAATGTGCCGGACACCTCCAGATGGCTGTTGGTGCTGAGCTCCAGGTCGAGTTTCCCGAACAGGTTGGTCTCCGGGTTGTTGATCTGGGGAGCGCGCCACGTGCCGGGATCGAAGCCGTATTGCGTCGTCAGGATCTGCTGGACCGAGTCGAACCGCGCCTGGGTGATCCCGACGCCGGTGGTGTCACCCGTGGGACCGAGCTGGATGCTGGTCGCGAACGGGCGGTTGTCGTGACGAAAGTCGCCGGTGACGAAGAAATGCACCCGGTCGCGAATGATGGGCCCGGAGAGCGAGAACCCATACTGCTGCTGCTGATAGTCAGCCACGGGAACGGACGCCCCGTTCGTGTCGCTGCCCACGAAGTTCTCGTTCTGCATGTAGCCGAACAGCGCCCCGTGAAACTGGTTGGTGCCGGACTTGGTGACGGCGTTGATCAAGCCGCCCACGAAACCCCCTTGCCGGACGTCGAACGGCGCGGTCAACACCTGGTACTCCTTCACCGCCTCGATCGAGAGCGGGCGCGCGTTGACCCCGCCCCCCGGAATCTGGTTGCTGGCCCCGAGGGCGAAGAGGTCGTTGTTGACCGTGCCGTCGATCTGAACGTTGTTGAAGCGGTCGTTCTGGCCGGTGAACGACGTACCTCCTCCCGGTGTCTTCACGATCTGCGGCGAGGTGTTGACGAAGTCGTTGAACGCGCGGTTGAGCGTCGGCAGGCGCCGCAGCGCCGAGTCCGAGATGAAGCTCTGGGCCCCGGTCCGTGCCTTGGACAGGAGCGGGTTTGCTTGCGTCTCCACCGTCACCGCTTCCAGCTGCACGGCGGACCGCTTCAGGCTGAGGTCGAGCACGAAGCGCTGCCCGAGCTGCAGGTTGAAGGGCGTACCCGTCTTGGGCTCGAAACCGAGGGCGCGCACGGCGAGCGTGTAGGGCCCGCCCACGTCCACATTCTCAAGCGAGTACCGGCCATCGTCGCGGGACCGTGTCGCATAGCGCTGTCCAGTGGACCCGTTGACGAGTGTGAGCTGCGCGGCGGGGACGGGCGCGCCCGCCTCGTCCGTCACGCGCCCTGCTACCGCCGCCGACGTGACACCCTGCGCCGTAGCGGGGGCGGGGGACAATACGCCAACCGCGGCGAAAACGCCGATCGACCACACGAAACGTTTCATCAGATGGATCTCCGAAGTGCCGAACAAAGGGGGTGCCAGGGCGCGACAAAAATGCTCGCCGCACAGAGCGACGTCAATTCGGCCCGACGTCACATTCGAGTCACGCCGAGCCCCCGCGTGACGGGCGCAGCCACACCCAGTACACGGGCACGCCGGCGAGAATGATCAGGAACGCCAGCCCCGTGTGGAGCGGGTCCTGCCACAGCGCGTTGCCCAGCATGTACAGCGTCGCCAGCACGAACAACGCCGGCACCACCGGATAGCCGACCACGCGGACCGCGCGCGGCAGGACGGCCGGTGGGCGGCGCCGCCGCAGCACGAACACCGCCGCCGCCGCGAGCGCGTAGAACGGGAAAATCGCGACCACGAACTGGTCGGCCAGCTGCTGGAACGTCTGGAACGCGACGTACACGATCCCGAGCAGGCCCGTCAAGACGATCGCCACCGAAGGCGTACGGAAGGTGGGGTGCACGCGGGCCACGCGCCGGAAGAACAGCCCATCGTCCGCCATCGCGAAAAAGATGCGCGGCGCCGTGAGCATCGAGCCGAGCAGCGTGCTGAACGTCGCCACCATCACGACGACGGCGACCAGCCCCACGCCCAGCCGGCCGACGATCGCCTGTGCCGCATCCGCCGCCACGAGCGGTGAGCCCGCCATGGCCCCGATCGGAATCAGGTAGAGATACGCGGCGTTCACGAGCAGATAAATCGCCACCACGGCGCCCGTCCCCACGATCAGCGCGCGCGGCAGGTTGCGCTCGGGATCCCTGACCTCGCCCCCGACGAACGAGAGGTCGCCCCATCCGTCGTACGCCCACATCACCGACACGAGCGCCAGGCCGAACAGGCCGCCCTGCACCGGGCCCCCTGCCTCGGCGAAGTGCCCGAAGCTCCCCTGCCCCACGACGAAAGCGAGCAGCACGAGCAGCGCCAGCGCGCCGTATTTCGCGGCGGTCGTGAAGTTCAGCAGCAGCGCGCTCCAGCGCACCCCCACGTAGTTGAGGGTCGCGGTGAGCACGATCGCCAGGGCCGCCACCCAGTGCACCGCCCCGTCGTACGGCGGGCGCGTCGGATCGAAGCCCAGCGAGCGGAGCAGGTACTCGGCGAACGGCGTCGCGATCGCGCCCAGCGCCGACGCGCGGATGAGCAGCAGCTCGGACCACCCGAACAGGAACGCGGGCAGCCGGCCGAAGCCCTCGCGCACGTACACGTACACGCCGCCCGAGCGCGGGAACATCGCCGCCAGCTCCGCGTAGGTGAGCGCGCCGCACAGCGCGAGCAGCCCGCCCAATACCCACACCACCAGCATGAGCACCGGCTCGGGGACGCGGCCCGCGATGACGGCCGGCGTGCGAAAGATCCCGCCGCCGATGGTCGAGCCCACCAGCACCGCGACGGCACTCCACAGCCCGAGGCGGCGCGGCAGGCGGTCGCCCCAGCGATCGGTCGGAGCGGACGGCGGTGGCGTCGATGACGGTGTGGGCATGAGCGGGCCCAATATACATTTCCGCACCCATGACGCGACGCTTCGCGCGGCTCGCCTGGCTCGCGGCCACCTGCACCTACCTCCTCATCATCCTCGGCGCCATCGTCCGCATCACCGGCTCGGGGCTCGGGTGCGGCGAGCACTGGCCGCTCTGCAACGGTCGGCTGCTGCCGCCCCTCGACCTGCCGACCGTGATCGAGTACGGGCACCGGCTCGCCGCGGCGGCGGTGAGCGGGCTCGTGACTGCGCTCGCGATGTACGCCTGGTGGCTGCGGCACCGCCCTCCACCGCCCTCCACCGCCCTCCACCACCCGGGGGTGGCGGCCTACGTCGCGCTTGCGTTACTCGTCGTGCAGGTCCTGCTCGGCGCCGTCACCGTGAAGCTGAGCTTGCCGCCGTGGACCGTGATCCTGCACCTGGGCACGGCGATGCTGCTGCTCGCGACGCTGCTCGTCGCGGCAAAGCGGGCCAAACTGACCCCGGGCGCCAGCCCGGGGAACCCCGAGCCCCCGTTCACCCCGGGCTCGCGCCCGGGGTTAGTGGGGACGATCGCCCTCATGCTCGGATTCGCCACCGTGCTGCTCGGCGCCCTCACCGCGAACCTCGGCGCCGCCAGCGCATGCCTGGGGTTTCCGCTCTGCAACGGAGAACTGATTCCAGCGGGGAACTACCTGCAGCACGTGCATTGGACGCACCGACTGCTGGCCTTCGCGTTGTTTGGATACTCGCTGTGGTGGGCGGTGCGGAGCAGACGGCGTGGTGCGTGGTGGGTGGTGGCTCTCGTCGCGCTGCAGATCACGGTCGCGGTCGCGATGGTGCTGCTGGCGCTGCCGCGCGCCCTGCAGGCGGCGCATGTCGCGGTGGGCGCGGCGGTGTGGGCGGGGCTGGTGCTGGCGGCGTGGTGAGCCGCCCCCCCACGCTCAGAGCAGAAACAGCTCGTGCTGCGGCGTGCGCGGATTCACTTCGGGGCCGGTCGTATCGATGTAGACGTTGATCTCGCTGCGTATGCCGAAGCGCTCCGGCAGGTAGACGCCCGGCTCCACCGAGAACCCGACGCCCGGCACCAGCGCGCGCGCGTCCTCGGTCTCGAAGTTGTCGATGTGGGGTCCCGAGCCGTGCAGATCGCGGTCGATCGAATGTCCGGTGCGATGCACGAAGTAGTCGCCCAGCCCCGCGTCGCGGATCACGCCGCGCGCCGCGTCGTCCACCTGCGCGCCGGTCACCACGCCGTCCGGGCGCCAGTGCTCGCGCAGGTACCGCACCGCGGCCTCGCGCGCGGCCTTGACCGCTTGCCACACGCGACGGACCTCCGCGTCGGGAGCCCGCCCCGCGAACCCCATCCACGTCTGATCGGCGAACACCGACCCGCGCCCCGGCCCCGCCCACAGGTCGAGCAGCACCACGTCGCCCGGCGCGAGCCGCCGGTCCGCGCCCGCGTGCGGCTCGTAGTGCGGCATGGCGCTCGTGGGCCCGAACGCGACGATCGGGCCCTCGTTGGTCCACAGGCCGGCGCGCTCGATTGCCTCGCGCACGCGCGCCTGCACGCCCGTCTCGCGCACCTCCACACCGCGCGCGGCTTCACTGCCCGTCCAAGACAACGCGTCGCGCGCGATCCCCGCCAGCGCTTCCGCGGCGGCGCGGTGACCCGCGAGCTCGGCCGCCGACCAGCGCGCCGCGAAGCGCGACACCAGCGGCGCGGACGAGACCAGGCGGGCCCCGAACGACTCGAGCAGCTGCACCACGCCGTGCGGTACCCGATCGAGGTACGGGACCTGGTCCAACGGCGAGATCTCGACGGCGAGGGTGCGGCCGCGCACCAGCGCGCCCAGGTGGCCGTGCAGCTCGCGCCACGAGCCGTAGGGCCGCACGTCGCCCGGAAAACCGGCCAGCGGCTGGAGCTCGATGCGATGGGCCACGGCGACGGGGCGTCCCGCGCGCGGCAGCAGCACGAACAGGCGCCGCGTCCCCATGCCGGTGGCCCCGAGGATCCGCTCGGCGATCGGGTTCACTTTGCGGAAGTCATACACCAGCCAGCCGTCGACGCCGAGCGCGGCGAGCGCGTCCGCGAGCGCGGCGAAGTCGAAGCCGTCGAGCAGCGGGGGCGGGGGAGGCATCAGTGGTGGCGGGGATCGGGGGGGGCGGCGCGCCACTCGCACACGTTCCCACCCCTCGCCCGGCACGAGACGTGGAGCATGGCGCCCTCGAACCCGACGAGCAGCCGCAGCAGCTCCGTGACGCCGGTGCCGTACAGGGCGCACGCCGCGCCGTCCGGCGTGGCGTGCACGGCGATGGCGTCGGGCACCCGCGCGATCGGGACCTGTCGCTCCCGCCGCAACTCGGCTCCGAACACCGCGCGCGCTGCCCGCCGCGCCGCCCCCCCCGATCCCCGCCACCACTGATGCC
>DATDFC010000201.1:0-5447 GCA_036522815.1 Gemmatimonadales bacterium
CTGTTCGAGCCGCCGCGCGGCAGCGGCGCGTGCCGTGTCGGTGAGCGCGGCCGTCGCCCCCCCGCCCCCGCCCCCGCGCCCGGACAGCGAGCCCGGGATCAGGACGAATCCGAGCAACGACGCCGCGAGCAATGCCGCCCAGGCGCCGAGCAGCAGCACCGGCTTCTCGCGCACACCCCACACCACGCTCGCCGCGGTCGCCGCCGCGCCCAGCGCCGCGACGAGCGGGGCGGCCGCGAGTCGGGCATCGAGCGCGCCGTCCGCCAGATCGCCATGCAGCCCCGCGACGGATTGGGCGGGGTCGAGCACGGCGCCCCAGGTGAGCGTCAGGGCGAGCAGGGCGAGCAGCAGGCCGAGATGCGCCCGGGCGTGCGCGTTCGCGGAGGGCAGCCAGCGCCGGAATCGCAGCGAGCCGATCCCCGCGTACAGCAGCCCGACGACGACGGTGGCCGAGCTCACGGCCGCGAGCGCGAGACTCCGCAACCGCTCGCTCCACGGCAAGGTCCCGAGGTAGTAGCCCACGTCGCGGTGCAGCAGCGGATCGGCGACGCCGAACCCGACGCCGTGCGCCGCGATCGCGGCGCTCATCCACCAGTCCCCCGTGCCCAGCGCCAGCAGGACGCCGAACACGAGGCCGCTGACGACGGTGCCGGCGAGCAGAATGGGTTGCGGCACGGCCTCGACGATTTCGAGATCGCCGAGCCGTCGCGACAGCTGCATCGAGCCGATCGAGCGGTACACGAACAGCAGGTTGCTGGTGCCCCACGCCACAGTCGCGAGCAGCAGCATGCCGGAGACGAGCCGCGCGAAGTCGCGCGCCTTGAGGTACGCGCTGCCGCCCGGGAGGCCGGCCGCCCACACGCGCTCCGCCGTCTCAAACGCGGCCCAGCGCCCTCCCACGAGTACCACCACCAGCAATGCGACGGCGACCAGCAGCGCCCAGCGACGGGCGGCTTGCCTCACGCGCGATCGCTCTGGGCGGCCAGCCAGCCTTCGACCTCCGCCCGGTAGGCGGCGAGCGCCGCCGCACTCGTCGCCTCGAAGCGAAGCACGAGCACCGGCTGCGTGTTGGACGCGCGCAGGAGGCCCCACCCGTCCTTGAAGGTGATGCGGACGCCGTCCAGCGTGACGACGGGATACTTGGCGCCGAAGTGGCGCGCGGCCCGCTCGACGATGGCGAACTTCTGATCGTCCGGGCAGTCGACGCGCAGCTCGGGCGTCGAGACGGTCGCGGGGAGGTCCGCGAAGTGCCGGGACAACGGTCCGCCCAGCTCCGCCACGTAGCGGAGCAGGCGCGCCGCGGCGAACAGCGCGTCGTCGAAGCCGTACCAGTCCCCTCCGAAGAACATGTGGCCGCTCATCTCCCCGGCGAGCGGCGCCTGTGTCTCCTTCATCTTCTGCTTGATGAGGGAATGCCCCGTCTTCCACATGGTGGGCTGGAGGCCGACGCGGGCGAGCTCGCGCGGCAGGACCTCGGAGCACTTCACGTCGAAGATCACGGGGTGGCCGGGGCCCATGCGGCGCGCCAGATCGCGGCCGAGCAGCACCAGCAGCTGGTCGCCCAGCACCGCCCGCCCCTGCTCGTCCACGGCGCCGATGCGGTCGCCGTCGCCGTCGAACGCGATGCCCAGCTCCGCGCCTTCGCGCCGCACCGCCGCCTGCAGGTCGTGCAGGTTCTCGAGCACGGTGGGATCGGGGTGATGGTTCGGGAACGTGCCGTCCGACGTGCAGAACAACGGCACGACCTCCGCCCCCAGCTCCCGCAGGGTCTCCACCGCCACGAGGCTGGCCACGCCGTTACCGCAATCCACCACGACCTTGATGCGCCGCGGCAGCGGCCCGTTGCGCTGCACGATCGCCTCGCGATAGCGCGTCAGCACGGAGGCGTCGCTGCCGCGCGACCCGCCGGCGCGGCCCCGGGTGCGATCGTCTTCGATCAGACGCCGCAGACCCTGGATGGCCGTCCCGTACACGGCTTCGCCGCCCAGGACGAGCTTGAAGCCGTTGAACTCGGGCGGGTTGTGCGATCCGGTGACCTGCACGCCACCGTCGACGTTGAGGACATGCGTCGCGAAGTAGAGCGCGGGCGTCGGCAGCTCGCCGACGTCGAGCGCCAGACCGCCCACCGCCTCGATCCCCGACGACAAGCCGTGCGCCAGGGCGGCGCCGGACGGCCGGTTGTCGCGTCCCACGGCGAGGCGGGGCGCGCGTCCGAGACGCTCCCAGCCGAGCGTCGCGACCGCCTGTCCGATGGCGCGCGCCAGCTCGGGGTGCAACTGATCACCCACGGTGCCGCGGATGTCGTACTCGCGAAAGATCGAGGCGGGGAGCTGCACGGGACGAGGGCGCCTCAGCGGCCCGTGGCGGGCGTCGCCGCGGGGGCGGGGACCGGCGTCGGGCCCAGGAGAGCGCTCTCCCGCGCTAGCCGGAGCAGCCCGTTCGGGCGAATGCCGAGCACGAGCAGACCGATGACGCACGCGGCGACGAGGACGCCGGCCGGGCGGCCGAGCCGCACGCCGGCATGGGCCTGGTCGAACGGCTCGGGCTTCATGTACATGGCCATGATCACCGGCAGATAGTAGCCCGCCGACACGACGCTCGTAAGCACCAGAATCGCGGCGAGCACGTTTTCGTGCGCCATGGTCGCCGCGACCAGGATGTACCACTTACCGATGAACCCGGCGGTCCCCGGGAATCCCAGCAGGGAGAGCATGCACACCGCGAGCGCCAGGGCGAACCACGGGCGGCGCTGGGCCAGGCCCGCGAGGTCGTCGATCCGGACGGCGCGCTCCCCTTCCCGCCCCAGGGCGGCGAGCAGTGCGAATGCCGCGAGGGTCACGACCGCATAGGCGAAGAGATAGACCAGCAGGGCCGCCGACGCGGGCCAGGTGCCGACCGCGACCGCCACGAGCAGGTACCCGGCATGGGCGACGGAGGAGTACGCGAGCATGCGCTTCACGGTCCGCTGGGCCAGCGCGATGAAATTGCCCACGACCATCGTCGCCACCGCGAGCCACCAGACGATCGGCTTCCAGGCCGCCACGCCGCCGAATGCCTCGACCAGCAGGCGGAACAGCGCCGCGAACGCGGCGGCCTTCACCGCGGTGGCCATGTAACCCGTCACCGGCGTGGGGGAGCCGTCGTACACGTCGGGCGCCCACATGTGGAAGGGCACGGCCGCGACCTTGAACCCGAACCCCACGAGCACCAGTCCCAGACCGATCAGCAGCAGCGGGCTCTGCCCGAGGGCCAGGGTGCGCACCTGGGCGGCGATCGCGGTCAGGTTGGTGGTGGCGGTCGCTCCGTATACGAGCGCGATGCCGTACAGCAGGAACCCCGACGCGAACGCCCCGAGCAGAAAGTACTTGAGCGCCGCTTCCGCGGCGGCGCCGCTCTGGCGGTTGATCCCCGCCAGCACATACACTGAGATCGACATCAGCTCGAGGCCGAGGAAGATCACCATCAGGTCCTCCCCGCCCGCCATCAGCATCATGCCCAGCGTGGCGAACAGCAGCAGGACGTAGTACTCGGGCACGAGCAGCGCTTCCCGCTCCAGGTAGTCGAACGAGGCGAGGACCGTGAGCCCCGCAGCGGCGAGAAACAGCGCGTCCGTGACCAAGCGGAAGTCGTCCACCGCGATCATGGACGGTGGGCCCGCCGCCCGCGCGCTGTGCCACCACAGCCACCACACGGCCGCCCCGCCCGCCGCCAGGCCGAGCAGGGTGAGCCAGCCGACCAGGCGCACGTCCCGGGCGCTCGTGTGCCGCCACGCCGTCACCAGCAGCACGAGCATGCCGGCCGCGGTCAGCGTCAGCTCGGGCGAGAGCGCCCGCGCCAGATCGCCGGTGCTCGTGAGGTCGAGGTTCATCGCGTCGCCGTGAACGTCGCGGCGTCGATGCGCACCGATTGGATGAGCTGCTTGGCGGCCGGCTCCATGCGGCGCAGGATCGGCGCGGGGTACACGCCGATCCACACGATGCACGCGAGCAGCGGCACCAGCACGGCGATCTCACGTGGGGTCAGGTCGGCGAGCTTCTCGTTCTCGGGCTTGTCGAGCGGGTTGTAGATGACGCGTTGCAGCGCGGGCAGCAGGTACATCGCCGCCACGATCACGCCGCTCGCCGCGACGATGGTCACGCGCGGATAGGTCCGGAACGCGCCCAGCAGCACCAGGAACTCGCCGACGAACCCGTTCGTGGCCGGCAGCCCGATCGAGGAGAGCGAGACGATCGTGAGCGCCGCCGCGAGCAGCGGGACGACCTTCGCGATGCCGCCGAAGGCGTCGATCAGGCGAGAGTGGCGCCGCTCGTACAGCATCCCGGCGAGGAAGAAGAGCGCGCCGGTGGAGATACCGTGGTTGATCATCACCAGCAGGGCGCCCTGGACGCTCTGGAGCGTGAGGGCCCAGATCCCCAGCATCACGAAGCCGAGGTGCGCTACGGAGGAGTAGGCGATGAGCTTCTTGAAGTCGGGTTGGACCATCGCCACCAGGCCGCCGTACACGATCCCGATCAGGGCGAGCGTCACCACGCCCGCCTGGATCGCGGGGTGCAGCGCGACCGCGGGGAACAGCGGCAGCGCGAACCGGAGGAACCCGTAGGTCCCCATCTTGAGCAGCACGCCGGCGAGGATCACCGAGCCGGCGGTGGGAGCCTCCACGTGCGCGTCGGGCAGCCAGGTGTGCAGCGGGAAGAGCGGCACCTTGATCGCGAAGGCCAGCGAGAACGCGAAGAAGAGCAGCGTCTCGACGCGCATCGGGAAGTGCATGCCGTAGAAGTCGGCGACCGCGAACGACCAGATGCCGGTGTCGTGGAAGTGGCGGAAGCCGATGTAGATGATGCCGAGAAGCATCAGCAGCGAGCCGAAGATGGTGAAGAGGAAAAACTTGATCGCCGCGTAGATGCGGTTCGCGCCGCCCCACACGCCGATGACGAGGTACATCGGCAGGAGCGTCAGCTCGAAGAAGACGTAGAACAGGACGACGTCGGTGGCGATGAAGACGCCGATCATCGCCGCTTCCATGATGAGGAACGAGATCACGTACTCCTTCGGATGTTTGTGAATCGCGTTCCACGACGAGAGGAAGACGACGGGCGTGAGGAGCGTGGTGAGCAGGACGAGCCAGAGCGAGATGCCGTCGACGCCGAGCGCGTAGGTGATGCCCCACGCCGGGATCCACGGCTTCGCTTCGACGAGCTGCATGCCGGCGAAACCGTCGCGGAATCCGTTGAGCATCGTCAGCGAGATGACGAACTCGATGAGCGCCGCGCAGAGGCCGATCGTCTTGATCTCGGTCGTCCAGCGCTGCGGCAGAAGCGCGAGGACGACGGCGACGGCGATCGGCAGCCAGAGGATGGTGCTGAGGACGTGCGTCATGCGAGCACCTCGGCGGCTTTTAACCCTCGCCCCGCAACGCGGGGAGAGGGTGGCCGCAGGCCGGGTGAGGG
>DATDFC010000202.1:0-25073 GCA_036522815.1 Gemmatimonadales bacterium
GCGGGGGTGAGGGAAACGTCGGCCCTGGGGAACGAGCCGATGAAGCGGGGTTCGCCGATCAGGCTTCTTTCTTCTGGCGCACGCGCTCGGTGACGAGCAGGGGGGGCCGGCCTTCGGTGACGCACTCGGAGGTAATGGCCACCTCGCGCACGTCGTCGCGGCTCGGCAGGTCGAACATGATGTCGGTCATCATTTCTTCGAGAATGGCGCGCAAGCCCCGGGCGCCGGTCCCCCGTTTGATCGCCTTCTGGGCGATGGCCTTGAGGGCGTCCTTTTCGATCGTGAGCCGCACGTCCTCCAGCTCGAACAGCTTCTGGTATTGCTTGGAGAGCGCGTTCTTGGGCTCGATCAGGATGCGGATCAGCGCCTCTTCGTCGAGCGAGTCGAGCGGGACCGCCACAGGCAGCCGCCCCACCAGCTCGGGGATGAGGCCGTAGCGCAGCAGGTCGTCCGGCTCCACGTCGATGAACGGGTTCTTCTTGATCTTTTCGGGCGCGCCTTTGGCGACCTCTTCCTTGGTGAAGCCGATCTGGCGCCGCCCGGTGCGCGACTCGATGATCTTTTCCAGGCCGTCGAACGCGCCGCCGCAGATGAACAGGATGTCTTTCGTGTTGACCTGGATGTATTCCTGCTGCGGGTGCTTGCGGCCGCCCTGGGGCGGCACGCTCGCCACGGTGCCCTCGAGGATCTTCAACAGGGCCTGCTGCACGCCCTCGCCCGACACGTCGCGCGTGATGCTCGGGTTCTCGGACTTCCTGGCGATCTTGTCGATCTCGTCGATGTAGACGATGCCGCGCTCCGCCTCGGACACGTTGAAGTCCGCGGCCTGGAGCAGCCGGACCAGAATGTTCTCCACGTCCTCGCCGACGTAGCCCGCTTCCGTGAGCGTGGTCGCGTCGGCGATGGTGAAGGGGACGTCCAGAATCCGCGCCAGCGTCTGCGCCAGCAGCGTCTTGCCCACGCCGGTGGGACCGATCAGGAGGATGTTGCTCTTGTCGAGCTCGACCTCCGCTTCGCGCCCCTGGTGCGAGTTGATGCGCTTGTAGTGGTTGTAGACCGCCACGGCCAGCGTCTTCTTTGCCTTCTCCTGGCCGATCACGTACTGGTCCAGCACGTCCTTGATCTCGGAGGGGATCGGGACCTGGGTGATCGCCTCGGAAACCTCGCGCTCCTCGTCCTCCGCCAGGATCTCATTGCAGAGGGCGATGCACTCATTGCAAATGTAGACGGACGGCCCGGAGATGAACTTCCGGACCGAGTCCTTCGACTTGCCGCAGAAGGAGCAGCGGAGGTGCTTATCGTGGGACATCTCGTCCTAGTATGGGAAGGTCGGCCTGCCGGCGCAAGCGGTCACTTCTTCTTGCCGTCGTCGATCTGCTGGAAGTTGGCGATTACATGGTCAATTAGCCCGTACTCCTTGGCTTCTTCGGCGGACATGAAGCGATCCCGGTCCATGTCCTTCTCGATCTGGTCCACCGCCTTGCCGGTGTGCTTGGAGTACAGCTCGTTGAGCTTGCCCCGCAGGTACAGGATCTCCCGGGCCTGGATCTCGATGTCGGCCGCGGTGCCCTGGGTCCCACCCGAGGGCTGGTGCATCATGATGCGGGCGTGGGGCAGGGCGGACCGCTTTCCCTTGCGCCCGGCGGCAAGCAGGAACGAGCCCATCGAGGCCGCCATCCCCATGCAGATGGTGTTCACGGGGGCGCGCAGGAATTGCATCGTGTCGTAGATCGCCATGCCCGACGACACGAGCCCGCCGGGCGAATTGACGTACAGGTAGATGTCCCGCTCTGGGTTGTCCGCGTCGAGAAACAGGAGCTGGGCGATGATGATGTTCGACACCTCGTCGTTGATCTGCGTGCCCAGGAACACGATGCGGTCCAGGAGCAGCCGGCTGAAGATGTCGTAGGTGCGCTCGCCGCGGCTGGAGCGCTCGATGATGTAGGGCGGGTAAATCTGGTTCCTCGTCACGCTGACTCCACGGTGGATTGCGACACAAGAAACGTAAACACCTTCTCCTCGGTGAGGCCGCGCTCCAGGTCGCGCAGCCGCTTGGCCTTCTCGAGCGACGCCCGCAGCTCGGCCGCCGTCTTGCCGCTGCGCGCGGCCACCTCCTGCAACCGCGCGTCCAGCTCCGCCTCGGTGGCGCGCAGGCCGTGGTGCTCCACCACCCAGTCGAGGATCAGGTCGCGCCGCACCTGCGCCTCGGCCACGGGCCGGAATTCCTGCGCGAACTCGGGGACGCGCTCCTCCGGAATCCCGTACGCCTGGGCGTAGACGTACACCGCCCGCTCGACCAGCGGCCGCGGGGCCGCTACGCGATTGGCCTGGGCGATCTGCTCGATCACGTCGCGCCGCAGCTGCGCGTCGGCTTCGCGCTGGGCCTCCTTCGCGAGATCCTCCCGCACCGCCTGGCGCAGGGCGTCGAGCGACTCGAAGTCCCCGACCTCGCGTGCAAACGCGTCGTCCAGCTCCGGCAGATGCTGGCGCTTCACCTCCTGCAGCGTCAGGCGGATGGCGCGCGTCTGGCCGCGCTTCGCCTCTTCGGGAAAGTCGGGCGGGAAGCGCACCGTGGCGTCGAGCGTCTGGCCGGGGAGCATGCTCATGATGCGCTCCTCGACCTCGGGGATCGCCCCGCCCTCGCCCAGCACGATGTTATAGGGTTTGGGATCCTTGACGTCGTCTCCCTCGCGCGTCGCGATCGTCCCCTGCACCAGGTCCTTGAGCGCCGGTTTCTCACCCACTACCGGCACCCACGGCGCCTTCTGCTCGCGCAGCGCGGTGAGCTGCGCCAGCACCTGCTCCTCGGTGACCTTGGGCACGGTGCGCTTGAGGTGGAACTTCCCGATGCGCTCGAGTGTCAGCTCGGGCTTCACCTCGACGTGAAACTCGAACGTCACCGGGCCGCCCGCGGCGGGGTCCCATTTGAGGTTGTGCACGTGCGGGTCGGCGACCGGCTTGAGGGCTTCCTGCGCCAGTGCCGCCTTCCAGCTCTCGCGAATCAGCTCCTCGAGCGCCTGCTGCCGGATGTCGTCGGCGAACTGCTTCTTGACGAGCGCGGCCGGCGCCTTGCCTTTACGAAACCCCGGGAGCCGGGCGCGGCGCTGGTAGGCCGAGGTGGCGCGTGCTTCCGCCTCGTGTACCTGCTCCGGCGGTACGGTAACGGCCAGTGATGTGGCTCCCGGCTCTTCCGCCGTCTTGCGGACCTGAATGGTTGTCATGTGACCCTAAATCTAATAGGCCTGGGGGGCTCAGGAACTGCAACGACTAGACGCACAGACGCACAGCGGAAAGTAGGCGGTCGTGAACAGGTATTCCTCGACTCTCCTCGCTGTTCACCCCGGTGCGTCTGTGCGTCTAGCCTTTGCCCGTTCTGTCTCCTGTCTACGGATTTCGGCGTATTGCCCTGATCCGGCCGTGCGGTCTGTCCCCCGCCTTGATGTCGTCGTAGCGTACCACGCTGATCATGCCGTCGGGCTCGAGCACGGCGAGCATCACGTCGTCGAGCCTTGCCACGCCGTGCTCGCGCAGGGCCTGGAGCAGCTCGTCGCGGGTGATACCGGCGCGCGCGCAATGCTCCGCCAGGATCTTGCCGTTGTGAATCAGCATGACGCCCTCGCCCGCGAGCAGTCGCGAGAGCCGGCGGCTGCGGAACTTCCACCAGTCGATCACCCGATGCCAGGCGATCAGGACCCCGGCCGCGACCAGTCCGCCGGCGAGGCTCGTGTCCGGTCCCACCATCGCGTTCTGCACCGCGTTCGCGATGATGAGGAGCAGCACCAGGTCGAACGTGGACATCTGACCGAGCTGCCGCGTGCCGGTGAGCCGCAGCCCCACCAGCAACGCCAGGTACACGATCGACGTGCGCAGGGCGACGTCGAGCAGGGTGTGCCAGGAGGCGGTCACGGTGCCGTAACCTACGAGCCGTCGCCACGCGTGCCTAGTGACCCGTGGCGCGGGTTAACCGACGGCCCTAACCGGAGTGCGCGCCGTCACGCCGCACGTCGTGGCACCGGGTCCATAGTGGTGCGGAGCCCAGAGACAAGCCGGTTCGAGCAAGCCCCGTGGCGCCCGCGAGGTGGCCGACGGGGCTTGGTGTTTCTCGGGGTCCGGACACCTACTCGAAGGAGGACGCATGCGTCTCAAATTCCACCTCGCGGCTGCCATTGCGGCCGCAGTGACGGCGACGGCTGTGGCCGCCGCGCAGAAGGCCTCGACGGGCAATGGTGCACCCAGCGGCACGCATTTCAATCTCAACATCATCGGGGTCTCTCATGGCAAGAGTCCCAACATGGCCAAGGGGGGCGGCGACGTCATCTTCGTGGGCCTCGGCACGAGCAGCGACGCCGTGACGACGAAGATTCTGCTCAGTCAGTCAGCCGACAGCACGTTCGAAGTGCTCGACAAGAACGGCACCGACGGCGAAGCCTCCTTCGCTCTTCCCGTCCCGGGCACCTACACGGTCTGGGCCCGAGCCCTCGGCACGCCGGGTGGACAGGCCAAGATGGCTACCTGCGCGACGTTCATCGATCCCACCACGGGCACGTCGAGCGTCCTGTGCTCGACCGAAAACGAGGTGTTCGTACGGGGGAAAGGCAAGAGCAGCTTCCGCGACGTGACCAGCGCGCTCACCACCATCAGTCTGGTACTGGGGAGCCCGGCCGAGCTGGCGTGCGGCACGCCGACCGTGAGCCTGTTCGCTCCGTGTTTGCAGGACTTCCTCTGGCAGTACGACAACAACGGGCTGAAGCTGCTGCAGGTGCGCTTCTACCCGAACTAACCCGCGAGCATCGGTCGGCGCCCCGCAGTGTGGGGCGCCGACTGTCATCGCGCGTCGTACGCGGTGATCGGTTTCCCCTGCAGGTACTTGTCGAACCAGCTCACGATGTGCTGCAGCCGCTCCACCCGGTGCACCGGCTTGCCGGAGCGCGACAGCTCGTGTGATTCGCCCGGGAACCGCACCATCACGGTGGTCTTGCGCAGGTATTTGAGCGCGCGGAACATCGCCTCGCCGCCCTGATTGGGCGGCGCCCGCAGATCTTCGTCGCCCAGGATGAACATGATCGGCGTCGTGACGCTGTCCGCGTAGCGCACCGGCGAGCGCGCCAGGAACTCCTGAGGATCACGAAACGGCGTGGAGCGGAACCACGACGGCTGGAAGAGCGTGAAGTCCGCCGAGTACCAGAATCCCAGCCAGTCGGCCACGTCACGCTGCGACACGGCGGCGGCGAAGCGGTGGGTGTGCCCCACCGCCCAGTCGGTGAGCAGGCCACCACCCGATCCGCCCGTGACCCCCAGCCTGGTCGAGTCCACGTAGCCGCGACGGATCAGGGAATCGACCGCGATCATCAGGTCGCGATAGTCGTCCCCGGGGTAGCGGTACTGGATGATGTTGCCGAACTCCTGTCCGTATGTGGTGCTGCCGCGCGGGTTGGGATAGAGCACCACGTACCCCTTGGCGGCCAGCCACTGCATCTCATGAAAAAAGATGTACCCGTACGCCGTGTGCGGTCCGCCGTGGATGTTGAGGATCAGCGGGTACTTCTTGCCGGGCGTGAAGCCCACCGGCTTCATGATCCAGGTCTCGATCTTCCGGCCGTCGAAGCTCGTGTACCAGAAGTCCTCCGGCGTGACGAGCCGGAGCTGCGCGAACAGCGAGTCGTTGACGTGCGTGAGCTGGCGCACTTGCTTCGTTGCCGCGTCGAGCACGTAGAGGTCGGGGAGGTGCGCCGGGTCGCCCATGGTGAGCGCCAGGCGCTTCGCGTCGGCGGACGCCGTGTACGCGAGCACCGCGTGGTCACCGGAGGTGAGCGGCTCGTGGGCCCCCGTCTGGGCGTCGAATCGCACGAGATTCGAGCGCCCATGTTCCGTGCTGGCCACGATCACGGCACGGCCGTCCGCGGTCCAGATGTTCGGGCTCGCCCCCTCGCCGCCGCGCGGGGGCGCCTGGTCGCCCAGCACGGCGCCGCCCATGTCGAAGTCGTAATCGGCGGTGAGGTTCTTGACCTGACGGTCGCGCGACACGAACAGATCGGACTGGTTGTACGAGCGCGTCGCGCGCGGATTGATCCAGCCGCGGAACGCTACCGTCCGGCCGTCGGGCGCGAGCGCCGGGCCGAATACCGGACCATTGATGTCCACCACCGTGTCGAGCGCGCCCCCTGCCGCCGCAACCGAGTAGATGTTGTTATCGGGCGGGTAATAGTACGACTCGGCCATGCGGTCCGAGACGAAATAGATGCGCGCACCGTCGCCGCTCCACTGCGGGGCGTTCTCGTCGAACGCGCCCGACGTCACCTGATGCGCTTTCGCCGGCTGGTCGCCAGGCAGGACGCCCGGCACCGTCCAGATGTGGGCGTGCTCGACGGGGTCGACATACCCTTCGTCGTCGGCGCGGAACTCGGCCTCGGTGATGACCCGGACGTCGCTCTTCGGCTCGTCCTTCTTGTCGGTCTTGACGAGGTCTTCCGGCGCGGTGGTGCTCGTGAAGGCGATCGTCTTCCCGTCGGGCGACCAGGCGGCTGGCCCCGCGCCCTTCGGCAGGTCGGTGAGCTGCTGCGCCTCGCCGCCGGCCAGCGACAGGAGGTAGAGCTGGGTGTGCCCGTCCTTGGGACGCAGGAAGGCGAGCGTCGCACCGTCGGGCGACCAGCGGGGGGCGCCGTCGTGCGGGCCGCTGGTGATGCGCCGCGGCGGCGAGAGCCCGTCGGTCGCCACGAGCCACAAGCTCGTTTCGTAGCCGTCGTGTTTCGCGTTCACGGTCACCAGCACGTACGCGGCCCGCCGCCCGTCGGGCGCGATCTGCGGGCTCGCCACCCAGCGGAACGCGAACAGGTCGCTATCCGAGATGGCGCGCTGCTGCGCCGCGAGCCCGGGCGCGCACACCAGCGCGGCCAGCGCGATAATGCGTGTGGGGCGCATGCGATCAGTGATCTCCCGGCTCGGGCACCGTGGGGAGGGGATAGGCGCTCCGCAGCGCCGTGAGGTACTCGTCGTACAGCGCCTTGAGTCCCTCGAACTCCCGTTGCACGGTCGCGCGATACGGCGTGTCGGTGGCGAAGTGGTACAGCACCCCGGCCATCGCCTGGGCGTCGAGCACGAAGCCGTGATGGCCCACGGGACCGAGCGCGTCGGCTTCCATCTCGAACGTGTGGTAGCCGCCGTTCGAGCTGTGGGCCGTCACGCCGACACCCGGGATCTGCGTCGCGACAGTGCCGGTCTCCTCGTAGGGGAGGGGGCGTCCCGGCTCATCCTCGAGCTTCGTCGCGCCGAGCTGCTTCAGGTACGCGAACGCGATGTCGTTCAGCGCCGCGACCGAGATCCCGTCGCGCGACTCCGAGTCGGCCTCGATGCGGACCTTGGTTCCGGTAGCGAGGGCGGCGGCCCGGGCCGCGTCGTTCACCCGCTCGAGCACCTGCGCGAGATACACCTGATCGGGGTAGCGCAGCCAGAATTCGGCCACCGCGCGGTCCGGCACCACGTTGGGTGCCTTGCCGCCCTCGGTGATGATGCCCTGAATGCGCGTCTCGGGCCGGAGTGTCCTGCGAATGGCGTCGATGTGGTTGAACAGCTCGATGACGCCGGTGAGCGCGTCCCGTCCGTCCCACGCCTGCAGCTGATGCGCCGGCGCGCCCGAGAAGATGTAGCGCACCACGTCGATGTTCATGCAGCAGCTCCCGAAGCCCGGCCCCGGCGCCTGGGTGGCGGTCGACGAATGCGAGCGCACCAGCACGTCCGCGCCTTTGAACACGCCGGCCTGGTACATCGTGGTCTTCGCTTCTGGTGAGCCGATTTCTTCCGCCGGGGTGCCGTACACGGTGACCGTGCCCGGGGTCTTGGACGCCGTCAGGAACTCCGCGACCGCGAGCGCCGCGGCCATGCCCACGGGACCCTGCGCGCTATGCTGGTCGCCGTGGAAGTCGCGCGTGGTGCCGCGCAGCGCGTCGTACTCGAGGATGACGCCCAAGTTCGGGCCCGGCGTCCCCTTCTTGTAGCGCGCGACGAAGGCCGTCCTCAAGCCCGCCACGCCGGTCGTCACGTCGAAGTCGTGCGCCTGCAGGTAGTCGGTGAGGATCTTCACCGAGCGCTCTTCCTTGTAGCCGGTCTCGGGGTGGCGGGTGATGTCGTCCGCCATGGCGAGGAGCTCCTGGTCCATGAGCTGCTTGGCGCGGGCCAGCACGGCGTCGCGGCGCGGATCGCGCGCGCCGGTGAGTCGCGCCACCAGTGCCGGCAGCGCGAGCGAGCGCTCCAGCGCGTTCATGCGGCGGACGACGTCGGCGGCGGCGCTCCGCTCGGTGGGCGTTTCCTGCGCGGCGAGCGGCGCGGCGAGGAAGGCGGCGATGACGGCGACGGGAAGCGACAGCATGGAGCGCATCGAGTCTGACCTCAGCTGGCGGTAGGGCGGAGTGGTGTTCAAGACCGCAGGAAGTTACGGAGCTCCCCGTCGGTGGCAATGGGCTCAACCGGCGGCCGCGCAATTGGTTAACGGCCGGGCCGTGGTGCTGCTGTATTGCTATCCGTACCGTCGCGCCCATCTTGTAAACCGCCCTTGCCTCGGGAGTCGTGATGACGCTGCCAGCGCGCCTCCGCGTGCGGCTCGCAGGGACGGTGGTGGGCACGGTGGCCGCGCTGGCCTGCGGGCTCGCGGACGTGTTTCGCCCTGCCGGCCCGGGGGCGGTGAGCATCGTGTATGTGGGGGACACGATCCTCCACCGTGACAGCACCGTGCCGTTCAGCGTCGTCGTCCAGGCGGGGGGCACCCAGCTCGACCGTCCGCACCTCACGATGTGGTCGTCCGACACCAGCGTGTTCGATCTCAACAGCGCGCAGGATTCCCTCGCCGCCAAGAATATCGGCACGACGACGCTCATGATTCGGCTCGAGAGCTCCATTCTCACCGACAGCGCGCCCACCCTGGCCCAGTCCATCAAGGTCCGGCCGTGAAGTGCTTCAAGTGCGGCACGGAGGTGCCGCCGCCGGCCCGGTTCTGCGGGTACTGTGGCACGCTCGTGGGTGATCCGCACGAGGCGACGCTCGTCGTGACGCCCGAGACGGGCGACGATCTGCTGCAGCGCCTCCGCATGGTGCTGGCCGGAGAATACGAGGTGGAGCACGAGCTGGCGCGGGGCGGGATGGCGGTCGTGTTCAAGGCGATCGAGCTGGGGCTGCGGCGGGTGGTCGCCCTCAAGGTGCTCCCGCCCGAGCTCGGCGTCACGGCCCGCGCGGCCGAGCGCTTCAAGCGCGAGGCGCGCATGGTGGCCGAGATCGATCACCCGAACATCATCCCCGTGTACCGGGTGGGCCAGTTCGGCGGCATTCTGTTCATCGTGATGAAGTTCGTCGAGGGTAAGTCGCTCGACGCCATCCTCCAGGAGCAGGGTGCGCTGCCCGTGCCCGTGACCCTGTACGTGCTGCGGGCGGCGGCGCGCGCGCTCGCGTACGCCCACGCGTGCGGCATCGTGCACCGCGACGTCAAGGGTGCGAACATCCTGGTGGACTCGGATGGCCGCGTGATGGTATCCGACTTCGGTGTGGCGCTGCGCTCCTCGGACGTCACCCTCACCGCCGACGGCGCGGTGATCGGGACGCCCGCGTTCATGAGCCCCGAGCAGTGCGCCGGCCGGCGCGCCGGACCGCAGAGCGACCAGTACTCGCTCGGTATCGTCGCTTTCCAGATGCTCGCCGGCTCGGTGCCGTTCCACGCGGACACGCTCGCCGGCGTGATGCACCATCATTTCTTCACGCCCGTGCCCGACATCGCACAGGTCCGTGACGATGTGCCCGGGCCGTTGAACGACGTCGTGCGCCGGGCGCTGCACAAAGATCCCGAGCGACGGTTCGAGACGACCCGCGAGATGCTGTCCGCGATCGAAGCGGCGACGTTCAGCGAGCAGGACCGCCTGGACAGCGAGCGGGTCCTGCAACATCTCGTCCAGGGTCGGGCCGTCGGCAAGATCGCCACGCGCGCCCTGCCGCCGCTCGCCGACATGCCGACCCTCTCGATGGCGGGGCCCGCCGCCCTCCCCACGCGGCCCAGCCGGCTCGCGTCGACGATCCGATTTGCCGGATTCGTCGCGGTGGGCCTCGCGACCATCGGCGCCGCGTGGCTGTTACGCCGCGCGCCCCGCTCGCCCACCCCTGCCGTCAGCGCGTCACCCGACTCGACCTCCCGTGGTCCAGTCGCTGCGCCGCCGCCCCGCCCGGTGGTCCGCCGCGCCGAGCCCCCCGCCGGGAGGCTGCGGTTGCTCACCACCCCTCCCGATGCTCAGATCCTGATCGATGGACGTCAGGTCGGCGTCGGGAGCGTGTTCGATGATGTGCCGATCTCGCCCGGGCCCCGGCACCTGGAGGTTCGTGCCCGGGGCTACGAGCCGTTCGATACCACGGTCGTGATCGAGCCCGGCGGCACCGTGTCGCTCGGGCGCGTCACGCTGAAAAGCCGCGGCGCCGGATGAGGCGGTTCGTGTGGAGCGTGGTGTTCGCGGTCGGCGCGGCTCCCGCGCTGGCGGCGCAGGGCAGTACCGCGGAGCTGCTGGGGCAGGCGCACCAGTTCTACGAACGACTCGAAGTCGAGCGGGCGTTGCCGCTGCTGCGCCAGATCGTCTCGCCCAACTGGCCGTTTGAGGTGACGCCGGACCAGCGAGTCGACGCATACAAGTATCTCGGTGCCTGTCTCGCGCTCGCGGGGAAACGCGATTCCGCGGTGCTGTACTTCCGCGCGGCGATCGAGCGGGATCCGTTCACGGATCTCGACCCGACCCAGTTCACCCCTGCCCAGCTAGCGACCTTTGCCGAAGCCCGGCGGCGCACGCTCGCCGTCGCCGTCCGTCCGGTGCAGCCCGCTCGCGTGGACCCGCGTACGGCGCGCGTCTCCTTCACCGTCGTGGCCACCCATGCCGCGCTGGTGGACGCGAGACTGTCCGCGGTGGGCGCGGGAACGCCGTCCATTCAGCTGTTCCAGGGTACGCTGGATGGCGTGCGCGAGCTTTCCTGGGACGGCTTGCTCGGCAATCGGCGACTCGCTCCGCCGGGACGGTACACGCTCTCGGTCGCCGGGCGCAGCCGGGTGACGGGCGCGTCGGATTCGGCCCGCGTGTATTTCGACGTGCGGCACGAGACGGCCGAGCTCGACGACACCCTTCCCGATCTCGATCCCCGTCAGCTGCTCCCCGAGCGGATTTCGCCGGAGGCGGCGCGGCGCGACGTCGCCAAGGGACTGGGCGTGGCCGCGGCGGCGCTCATCATCGCCGGCGCCGCCAACGGCAACCTCGGCGGGAGCGAGCGGGGCGGCGCGGACGTCGTCGCGGCGACTGCCGCCGCCACGGGGGTCGTCGCGTTCCTCCTATCCGGACGGCGCGGGGCGATCGCCGAGAACGTCGCGGCCAATGCCCGCCGCCGGGCACAGCGGGACTCGACCAACACCGCCATCAGGGCGCGTAACGCCGACCGGATTGCCGCGACGGTGCTGCTCGTTTCCCCCGCGGCGGGCGAGGGCAGCGAGCCGTGAGGGCCGCCTGTCTGATCGCGGGCGCGCTCTGCCTGCGGGGCGGCGTCGCCCCCGCGTTCGCACAACGCGCGCTGACCGTCACGCCGCTCGTGTCCCTGGTCGAGCATCGGGTCGACGCCGGCTTCGGCGTCGAGCGCTCGCTCGGTCCGATCGTCGGCGGCACGGGCACGCTGCGGCTCGGCCCGGGGCTCGCGGTCGCCGTGCGCGCGCTCGGCGGCTCGCTGTTCGGCGCGCGCGGCGTGCTCGATCGCGACATGGGAGAGCTGGGGGTGGAGGGCAGCGTGGCCATGGGGCCCTGGGTGGCGCTGCAGGCCGGGGCCGCGCGGCGCGCCTACGGCACAAGAGTCGGCCGGCAGACCTGGACCAGCGTGGACGTCGGCGCCACGGCGCGCGTCGCGTTCGCGGGCGGGGCGATCCAGGGTGTGTGGCGCGCCGCGCTGCTACCCATCGTGTCGGTGACCGGATTGCCCGATCCCAGCGTCGCCTTCCGAGCCGCGACGGGCCTCGACTACCGCGTCCGCGCGACCACGCTGGGCGTGGAGTATTCGCTCGAGCGTTACGACTTCCCGATCACCCAGGGGGTGCGGCGCTTCGAGCAGCTGGCGGCGCTGACACTGCTGCTCAAGGTGCGGCTCCGCTAGGGGACCAGCTGCTCCCGCGTGCGGGTCTGGTGCTCGAGGCGGGCGATCCAGCGGGCGACGTGCATCACCTGGTGCGGCCAGCTACCGGCGAAGTGCTCTTCCAGCTCCTCCCCGTCGCCCCACGAGTACAGGGCGTAGTGTTGGTGCAGGTAACGGTCGAATTGGAAGTACGCCGGCCTGAGCCCGGCGGCGTATTCGAGCCGCGTGACCTGGGCGCCGGTCGTGGTTTCGCTATCGGCGACTGCCCAGCGGAACGCGCGCGGGTTCAACGTGGTGCCTTGCAGGAGGGCGCCAACTTCGATGCGTTGCGAGGCGAGGAGCAGCTTCTTCTTCGAAATGCCGCTAACCCTGGGAACGGCTGCAGTGTGCAATTTGCGCAGTTGCCCGGGAGTGTCAAGTCCGCGTCACAGGCGTTACCGGGGCGCGGCGGTAGGCATCCTCGGCATGTCACCCCATCGACGACTCGCCATGACGACGACCCCGCGCACCGACAACCTGGTAGAGCAGGTCACAGCGGCCTTGCTGGAGCGGCAGCATCTGCTCCCCCGGGGGCTCGCCGCGAGCGACGTGGCCAGTCGGATCGCGCAGTGCTACCGCGACCACGCCGACGGGACGTCCGGATTCTGGGTGGCGCGCCCGCGCTGGGCGGCGGCGGAAGGTCGTCCGACGGGTCGGGCGCTGTACGAGGTGCTGCGCGCGGACGGACGCGTCGGCGTGTGGGACGCCCTGACGTTGGACGAGGGTGAGCTGATCGCCGACGCCCTCACGAAACTCTCCCTCTAGACGCGGCCGGTCGACCTACTCCTCGTCCTTCGTCTCGTCCTTCGTCTCGCCCTTCGTCAGGTAGTGCTCATCCCACGCGACCGCGAACACCCCCTGGCACTTCGGGCACGCCATCTTCCCGGGCCGCCCCTCAAGCGGCGCGCGGGAGCGGCACACGGGACAGACCGCGTAGGGAGTGCCCAGCCCCGGCGGCAGCTTGCTGGCGTCGCGCGGCCGGGGCACCACGGACCAGCGCAGCGGCCGGCCGAGCACGACTTCGAGATAGCGTCGCGGCACGCCGACGGGGAAACGCTGGACATCCAGAAAAACTTCTGACGGCGTGAAGCGGGTGACGCGGTACCACGCGCCACGGCGGAGGCCCACGTCGGCCTCCACCCGCAGCCGCGCCCACGCGAGCTGCAGCTCCTGAACAGGAACAGGCTGGTCCATCGAGGTCCGCAGCTCCGCCGCTTGGCCGCAGTACGTTGGGCCCCGGCCGTGTACGGCGTCAACCCCGTTTGTGCGCAGTTCAAACGGACCGCGCGTGATGGCAATCACCGTTCCACGCGCGCGGGTGGCGGGCTCGATTCGCGTCACGCTCGCACCACGCGATCGGTCCCCGTGGCACGAGGGATGCCACGCGCTGCGATGCTGCAACACTTGTCGGCGGGGCGACAGCGGAACTACGGTTCACGTGTCGAGGTAGCCAACCGGCACCCGGATGACAGTTCCCACGACGAGATGGTCCGCGCTGATGGTCGACGACAACCCCGCGATGCGCGAGGCGATCGCGCGCTCGCTGGCGCGACGTGGCTGCGCCGTGACGACGGCGGCTGACGCCGCCGAGGCGCTGGCGTCGCTGCGGCAACAAGCGTTCGACGTCATCGTGACGGACTTGAACATGCCGGAGCACGGCGGGCTGTGGCTGTGGCGCCAGGCGGTGGTGTTGCGCCCGGAGCTGCGGGGCCGTTTCGTGCTCATCGCGTCGGAGCCGCTGCCGGATCCGCGTGCTATGGATCTGTTCCTCCAATCCGAGCGCTTCCTGCTCAAGCCGCTGTCGCTCGACACACTTTGGAAGCTGGTGGAAGAGGCGACGCAGGGTGCGCCGCAGTCGGCCAAGGCCAGTCGCGCCGAGTCGCGCCCGAGACCGGCCGACAGAGTCGGCGGCGCCCCTTGAGCCCGGCCGGGCCGGGCACCTAAGTTCGGCGTCATGGTGCGCGGACCGACCCCCATCAACATTCTCCTGGTCGAAGACGACCCCGCCGACGTCGAGCTGACGCGGCGCGGGTTGGGCCGCGGCAAGGTCCAGAACCGTCTCTGGGTCGTGGGGGACGGCCTCGACGCGCTCGCGTTTCTGCGGCGGGAAGGGCTGCATCACGGTGTGCCGCGGCCCGACCTCGTGTTGCTCGATTTGAAGCTCCCTCACCTGGACGGCCGCGACGTGCTGCTGCGCATCCGCGAGGAGCCGCGCTGGCACGACCTGCCGGTCGTGGTGCTCACCGGATCGGACGCGGAGCATGAGCAGCTCGCGACGCTCGCCGCCGACGGCTTCCTCACGAAGCCGGTGGATTTCGCGCGCTTGAGCGAGGTCATCCTGCGCATCGCCGGTCTGGGCTGGGCCATTGTGCGCGTGCCTGCGGCGGGCAGGGAAGCGGGTGCCCGGCGCGGCGCGGCGCGACGCTGACTCCCGCCAGTCGCAACGCGGTCCGGTTCCCCGAGTGTGCATCTTGTGCAGTTCGGTACTCCGCGCCATCATTGGGGGGAAGTCGGCGTATGGTCGGGCCGTCGGACCATCGCCCTTTGCGTCCGCCGTCCAGGACCGCACGCCTGGCGGCGGCGCATTGTTTTCGGGAGTTGATGCGACCGGAGGGACTCGAACCCCCACGGGTTGCCCCACAGGATCCTAAGTCCTGCGCGTCTACCAGTTCCGCCACGGTCGCGGGGCCCGCCGAGGCTGAACTTAGCACCCGCGGCACGCACCTTGCCACCTCCTCCGGCATCGGGCATCCTTATTGGTCGGCATGAAACGCAACGGTTTTACGCTCATCGAGCTGCTGATCGTGGTAGCGATCATCGGGCTCGTCGCCACAATCGCGGTCCCCAAGCTCATCAATACCAAGGAGCGGGCCCTGGTTGCGGGGATGAAGTCTGACCTGCGCAACCTCGTGACGGCCGAAGAGAACTATCTCGCCGACCACGCCAAGTACACGACCGACCTGGGCCCGGACTACCACTACTCGGCCGGCAATCGACCGCCCTCGATCACGCTGACGGGCGATGGGTGGACCGCCTCGATCACCAATCCGAACACGACCGAGCTGTGCGCCGTGTTCGTCGGCTCGACGCCGCTGGCGCCTGCCACCCGAGAGGCCGCGCCCGCCTGTGCGAAGGGCGTGACGACCACGACACCGCCGCCCTAGCGGCCCTTTCCGCTCACATCGTCCAGCCGCGGCGCTGCGCCACCTCGTGCAGCGCTGACGTAGTTTCCCGGCCGTCCCCGTACGGTCACCCGACCCGCCATCGAGGGAGCTACCCGTGCTGCTGCTCGCGCTGCTCGCGCTCCAGACCCCTGTGGACTGGCCCGCCTACGGCCACGACCCCCAGGGCACGCGCTATTCCCCCGCCGCCGCGATCGACCGGCGCAACGCCGCCCGCCTCGAGCCGGCCTGGACGTACCGCACCGGTGAGGCCGGCGCCGCGTTCCAGACCGCCAAGCCCACGGCCTTCGAAGCGACGCCGCTGGTGGTGGACGGCGTGATGTATGTGGGCACGCCGTTGGGCCGGGTGATCGCCCTCGATCCCGCCAGCGGTCGCGAGCGCTGGGTGTTCGATCCGGGGATCAAGCGCGACGTGACGTACGGGGACTTCGCGAGCCGGGGCGTCTCGACGTGGGTCGATGCAGCCGCGCCCGCCGGCGCCGCGTGCCGCCGGCGCGTCTTCGTGGCCACGGCGCAGTCGCAGCTCATCGCGCTCGACGCCCGCGCCGGGCGGCCCTGCGCTGGATTCGGCCGCGGCGGAATCGTCGACCTCAAGGCGGGGCTGCGGATTGCGCCGTTCGAGCCGGGCGCGTATTCGATGACGTCGCCCCCGCTCGTCATGAACGCGCTGGTCATCACCGGCTCTTCCGTCGGGGACAACAGCCGGCCCGACCCGGCGAGCGGAGAAGTGCGCGCCTACGATGCCCGCACCGGGGCGCTCACGTGGACCTGGGACCCGATTCCCCAGGATTCCGGCGACCCGGCGTACGGCGAGTGGGGCGGCGCGCTGGCCCACAAGACCGGAGCGGCCAACGCCTGGTCGGTGCTGGCGGCGGACCCCGCGCACGACCTGGTCTTTATTCCCACGGGCAGCGCCGCGCCCGACTACTACGGCGTGCTTCGTCTCGGCGGCAACCGCTACGCCAACTCGCTCGTGGCCCTGCGCGCCTCGACCGGCAAACTGGTCTGGGCCTTTCAAACCGTACACCACGACCTGTGGGACTACGACAACGCGTCGCCGCCCGCGCTCGTGACGGTCACGCACGACGGCGCGAGCGTCCCCGCCGTGCTACAGGCCACCAAGACCGGCATGCTGTTCGTGCTCGAGCGCGCGACGGGCCGGCCGATCTTTTCAGTGGAGGAGCGTCCCGTCCCCGCGAGTGACATCCCGGGTGAACAGGCGTCCCCCACGCAGCCATTTACCGCGGTGATGGCGCCGCTCAGCCCGCACCGTCTGACGCCGGACGACGTATGGGGCGCCACCGACGCGGACCGGGCCGCCTGCCATGCGGCGATCGACAGTCTCCGTAATGAGGGGATCTTCACGCCGCCCAGCGTGCGCGGGACCTTCGTGATGCCGTCCAACATCGGCGGAGCCCATTGGGGCGGCGTGGCCGTGGACCCGGTGCGCCAGATCGCGGTCGTGCCGGTGAACCGGGTCGCGGCGGTCGTGCAGCTCATCCCACGGGAGCAGTTCCATCACGAGCAGGCCATGGCGGAAGACAAGCGCCTGGGACGCGATTACGAGTACAACGGCATGCGGGGGACGCCCTACGTCATGCGCCGTCGGATTCTGCTGAGCCCGTCCGGGATGCCCTGCACCCCGCCCCCCTTCGGCACCCTCGTCGCCGTCGATCTCAAGACCGGGAAGCGGCGGTGGGAGGTACCGCTCGGCTCCTTCACCCGCGTGTTGCCGGCCGAGCAGGCCGCGAAGGTCAGGCCGGAGTGGGGCTCTCCCAACCTCGGCGGGCCGATCGTGACCGCGGGAGGCGTGGTGTTCATCGGCGCGGCCCTCGATCGCTGGCTCCACGCTTACGACATCGAGACCGGACAGGAGTTATGGCGCGGCCCGCTTCCCGAGAGCGGCAAGGCCACGCCCATGACCTACCAGCTCGCGTCGGGCGAGCAATTCGTCGCGATCGCGGTCGGCGGGGGCGGCGCGTTCGGCGCGGGCGATTACGTCGTGGCGTTCCGGCTCAAGGCGGAGCGCCGCATCCGCTGACTCCGCCCCCGGTAGGTGCTACGGTGACCGCGACGATCTTCCCGGCGGAACCGACGCGCCTTGGCGCGTGAGCCGAAGATCTCGGTCCACTTGCCGTTCTTGAAGACGCTCATATAGCCGCCCGCGAGGATCTGGAACGGACGCCGGACCTTCTTGGCATAGTCGAACTGGGCCGAGCCCGCCTTGCGGAACCCCTCGAACCACGCCGGATACACGAAATCGCTCATCGCGATGCCGTCGATGACGAACTCGATCTCTTCCACGGCATCGGCGGTCTCGTAGGCGTAGAACACGTTGCCGGGACCCGTGGCCGCCAGATTGATCGCCGGATCGACGAGCATCTCGGCGAGCTCGTGGCACGCCGTCACGCTCACCTTCTGTTTCACTGCGAGGGTGGTCTGGACGAACACCTTCGAGAGCGGCAGGCCGTCGGGGGTGAGGTCGTGGTAGCCGAGCGCGTTCGCCACGTCCGCCCGGTCGAGCAACGCGAGCGCCCAGGCACCCTTCCGGAATCCGGTCGTCTTGACGAGTCGCGCCGGTGTGCCCCACACCGGCACGAAATACTGATCCACGAACTTCTGGAGCGCGGCGACGAGCCGGTCGAAGTCCACGCCGAGGGCCGTGGTCGCCTTGTTGAAGCAGGCGATCGTGGGCACCTGGCCGTGGTCGAAGGCGGCGGCGATGAAGCGCGAACGTGCGGTCGGCATGAGGGCTCCTTACGGGTAGTCGCGAGTGTCGCGTCGCCGCCTCACCAACGTCTTCCAGCGTCTAGCTTGCTCGGCGTCGCAAGGGAGCCACGCTGGCACGCTGGATGCCTAACAACTATAGTGGACTAGCACGCCCTAGCCACGCTCGCGGCAGTAAAGAGAGGGGGTGGCCCCCACATCCATGAACGACTCGCTGCCCAGTGCGGTGGAGCAGCGGCGGTTGGAAGTGCTCCGCAGGGCGGCGATCGCCCTCAAGGGCGCCCGCGTGGGCGTGTGGGAAGCCGACGCGCGCGGTCGCCTGCGGCTGCTGGCCGCGAGTGACGCGGAGGGTCTCGCCCCCGTCGTCGCCGACGACCTCGAGGCCACGCTGCGCGCGCTCGACGTCTTGCCGCCGCGCGGCGCGCCGCGGCGCTGGGTGGCGAGCCGCCTCAAAGGGCGGCGCTGGTGCATCGCGCCGGTCCGACGCGAACCGCCGCCGCCTCCTCCGGCGGGCATCGAACGGCGCGGCCGGGAACGTCTGACGCTCGAGCTGGCGGGCGTGTGTCTCGGCTTGATGGACGACGGCGAGGGCGAGAGCTGGTCGCGCCTCGCACTGGTGCTCGATCAGGCCCCCGCGATGCTCTGGACGACCGACGCCGAGTTGCGCGTCAGGTCGCGGGCGGGCGCCGGTCTCAAATCGCAGCAGATCCTGCCGGAACGTATTGTGGGCGCGTCGCTCCTCGAGCAGCAGGCCCAGCACAAGGTGAGCAGCGAGTCGGTCGCCGCGCACCGACGGGCGCTCGCTGGCGAGTCGGTGTCCTACCAGATCCGCCTGCACCCCCGCTGCTACGATGCGCACGTGGAGCCGCTGCGGGACGAAGGCGGCGCGATCGTGGGTGTGGTAGGTGTCGCGGTGAACGTGAGCGATCGCGAGCACGCGCTGGCGCAGGCGCATCGCAGCCAGGCCGAGCTCGAGGACTTCTTCGAGAACGCTCCGGTCGCCATTCGGTGGATGGCGCCGGACGGCACCATCCTCCGCGCCAACCGCGCCGAGCTCGAGCTGCTCGGCTACCCGCCCGACGAGTATCTAGGTAGGAACATCGCGCAGTTCTGCCTTGACCAGGAGGCCGCGGTGGACAGCGTGCGGCGCCTGTGGGGCGGCGAGGCGCTCCGCAACGTCGAGGTGCGGATGCGTCACCGCGACGGCTCGATCCGGTATGGCCTCATGAGCGCGAACGCCCTGTTCGACGGTGAGGAGTTCATCCATGCCAGGTGCGTCACGCGGGACCTCACGGATCGCATTCAGGCCGACAAGGCGTTGGCACAGTTCAAGGCCATGGTGGAGTCGGCCGACGACGCCGTCATCGGCAAGACGCTGCAGGGCATCATCACGAGCTGGAACGCGGCCGCGACGCGTCTGTACGGATATGCCCCCGAAGAAGTCATCGGCAAGTCGATCAGCCTGCTCGCTCCTCCGGACAAGATCGACGAGCTCGCCGGGATCATGGAGCGCCTGCGGCGCGGGGAGCGCATCGAGCAACAGGACATGACCCGCGTGCGCAAGGACGGCACGCTGATCCCGGTGTCGATTACCATCTCGCCGATCCTCGACCCGCACGGTCGCCCCATCGGCGCCACGTCCATCGCGCGGGACATCACCGCGCGCAAACAGGCCGAGCAACAGCTGCTGCACGAGGCGTTGCACGACACGCTCACCGACCTGCCCAACCGCGCCTACTTCGTGGAACGCGTGTCGCAAGCGCTGGCGCGCCTGCGGCGGGATCCCGATTACCGCTTCGCCGTGCTGTTCGTCGACCTGGATGACTTCAAGGGGGTGAACGACCACCTCGGCCACGCAGCCGGCGACCACCTCCTGACGGAGATCGCGGCGCGGCTGCGCACGTGCGTGCGGCCGGGCGATGTCGTCGCGCGGCTCGGCGGCGATGAGTTCACCCTGTTGCTCGAGGAGATCACCGGGCTGCCCGACGGGGAGCGCGCCGCGCGGCGCATCCAGGAGGCGCTCGCCGTGCCTGTGTCGCTCGCCGGCCAGGACATCGTCGCGACCGCGAGCATCGGCGTAGTGCTCAGCGGGTCCCAGTACGCGCAGCCGCAGGACCTGCTGCACGACGCGGACCTCGCCATGTATCACGCCAAGCAGCAAGGGCGTGCGCGCTTCCAGGTGTTCGAGATCGCGATGCGCGATTCGGCCCAGGCCCGGCTCGGCATGGAGGCGGACCTGCGGCACGCGCTCGAGCGCCAGCAGCTCCGCCTGGTGTTCCAGCCGATCGTGCAGCTCGAGACCGGCAGCGTGCACGGGTTCGAGGCGCTGCTGCGCTGGCATCGCCCGGAGCAGGGAGTGGTCCTCCCGCCCGACTTCGTGCCGCTGGCGGACCAGGCCGGCCTCATGCTGCCGATCGGCGCGTGGGTGCTCCAGGAAGCGTGCCGTCACGCGCGACGCTGGCAGGATGCACTCCCGGCGTCCGTCTCGCTGCGCGTCGGCGTGAACCTTTCCGCCAACCAATTCGGGCACGCCGGCCTGGTGGACGAGGTGCGCATGGCCCTCGCTGACGCCGGACTCGCGGCCTCCTCCTTGGCGCTCGAGATTCCCGAAAGCGTGCTCATGGCGAGCGTCGAGTTGTCGGCGGCCCGGCTGCGTCAGCTGCGGGAGCTGGGCGTCGAGCTGCACCTGGACGCCTTCGGCACGGGCTACTCGTCGCTGAGCTCCCTGCCACGCTTACCGCTCCAGGGAATCAAGGTCGACCGCTCCTTCGTGCGCCGCATCGGGGGCCGCCGCATCGACCTCGACATCGTGCGCTCGATCGTGGATCTGGCGAGGAGCCTCGGCCTGGAAGTGATCGCGGAAGGCGTCGAGACCGTGGCGCAGCGCGAGCGTCTCATCGCGTTCGGGTGCGAGCTCGGACAGGGCGACCTGTTCGCCAAGCCGCTGGAGCCGGCGGCCGCGAGCGCCCTGCTCGCTCGATCGGGCCAGGCGGACCGCCGCACCGCATAAGCCGGACGACTCAGCGAGCGAGCGCCGCGCGCAGCGCTCCCGCGAGCCGCGCCGCCGCCCCGTTGTCCCAGCCCAGGAACAGATGCGGCTCGATCAGCTCGAGCTCCATGAGCACCAGCCGGCCGTCGCGCTCCACGCCGTCGGCCCGCGCGTACAGCGCGATGCCCGGTGCCGCCGCGATCACGCGCTCGGCGTCGGCCTGCACACCTTCCGGCGGCGTCGCGGACACGGCCGACCCGCCGAACTCCCACTGCACGCGGTAGTCCCCCGCCGCCGGACGCTTCAGCACAGCGTGGCTGAAGCTGCCACCGAGAAATACCAGAGACCATTCCCCGGCGTCGCTCACTTCGGAGACCAGCGGCTGCACCATCACGTCGCCGGCCGAGAGCAGCGCCTCGAGGCGCGCCTGATCCCGGGACGCGGTCGCAGTCGAGCTGCGCCACGTGCCGAATGCGCTGGCGGAGATCGCGGGCTTGATCACGGCTTCCCGCCATCCCGCGTCGGCGAGCAGGGCCCGGAGGTCGGCCGGCTCGCCCCGTGCGAGCCAGCGCGTCGGTACCGTGGCGACACCCCGCGCCGCCAGGTCCCGCAGGTAGCGCTTGTGATGGTTCCACCGCAGCAGGGCGCCCGGGTTCCACGCGCGCACGCCGCCACCCTCGAGCCGGGCGATCCAGTCCAGGAACTCGAGCGGGCGGAGGTGGTAATCCCACAAGGAGCGAATCAGCACGCCCTGGAACTCATCCCAGCACACGGCATCCGAGTCCCACACGGCCGGGACGGCCGTCACGCCCAGCGCGGCCAGGGCGGGGATGAGCAGCCGGTCGTCGTCGTTGAGCGTCGGGAGCTTCGAATACGTCGCCAGGGCGATGCGGGTCAACGGGTCCCTTTCGCGAGGAGAGGTCTTCGGTCTATCGTTTGTTCGCGCCCTGAGAGGGCGCGCTCGGCCGTTGGTGCGTCCTTACAGGACGCACACCACGCCGAGCCCGGGCTCTCAGCCCGGGGAATCTAACGACCACTCATTTCGGAGCTTCGCCATGCGAACGCCAGCCCCACTGATCACCGCGCTCGCGCTGGGCGTCCTCGTCACGCCCGCGCTCTCGGCCCAGACCCCGACCGACCTGGCGGACGTCTGCAAGGCGCTCGGCAACGCGAAGGTGGGTCAGTGGGCGTCGTTCGAAGGGACGAGCAGCTCCGGTGGCGGCAAGCTGCGCCTCGCGGTCGTCGGCTCCGAGCGCGCGTCCGACTCCACACTCTACTGGTTCGAAGTGAACTTCGCGGGCCAGGAGCCCGGCAAGAGCGGGGTCGTCCAGATCCTCGCGCCCAACCTCGCGTCCGGCTCGGCGGCGCCGCGCTCGCTGGTCGTCAAGATCGGTGCCCAACCGGCGATGCGGATCTCGGGCGAGATGGCCGGCATGATGGGGCAGAAGCCGGGCCAGGACAACGCTGCGTTCGATTGGGCCTCGCGCTGCAGCGGAGCGCACGTCGTGGGATGGGAGTCGGTCACGGTGCCGGCGGGCACATTCCGCGCCCTGCACGTGACGACCGACGACGCGGGCGAGGTCTGGGCGACGCGGGACGTCCCGTTCGGGTTGGTGAAGCTGCACGGCAAGCAGGGCGATCTGGTGCTCGCCGCCCGCGGTACGGATGCGAAGTCGTCCATCACGGAGAAACCGCTGGACATGGGCGGGATGATGACCAAGCCCTAGGCGCCCTTGCGGGGGTCGGCCTCTCAGTGCTTACGTGGGTGACTCTTTCACCCGCCGTCAGGAGGCCGACCCCGTGTCCGTTCGCTCGCTGTCTTTCGCCGCCGTCATCCTGCTGCTCGTCTCCCCCCGCTCCGCGCCGGCCCAGGCGTACGACTCGACGGTTTTCGCCGGCCTCACCTGGCGCGAGATCGGCATTTTCCGCGGCGGTCGCAGCGTCGCCGTCGCGGGCTCGGCGGCCCGCCCCAACGAGTACTGGTTCGGCACCACGGGCGGCGGCGTCTTCAAGACCACCGACGGCGGCAACACCTGGCTGCCGGTGACCGACAAGTATTTCGGCGGCACCATCGGCGCGATCGGCGTCTCGGAGTCGAACCCCGACATCGTGTACGTGGGCACGGGCGAGTTCCCGATCCGCGGCAACGTGTCACACGGCGACGGCGTCTGGAAGACGACCGACGGCGGCAAGACCTGGACGTCCCTCGGTCTCGCCGAGACACAGCAGATCGCGCGCGTGCGGGTGCATCCCACCAACCCCGACATCGTGTACGTGGCAGCGCAGGGACACGCGTTTGGGCCCAACCCCGAGCGCGGCGTCTACAAGACCAGCGACGGCGGCAAGACGTGGAACAAGGTCTTATTCCGCAACGACTCCACCGGCGCCGCCGACCTGATCCTCGATCCCACCAATCCGAACGTGCTGTACGCCGGCCTGTGGCAGGCGGTGCGCCGGCCCTGGACGCTGGTGTCGGGCGGGGCGGGGAGCGGGCTGTTCAAGTCCACGGATGCGGGTGAGCACTGGACCGAGCTCACCAAGAACCCCGGGCTGCCCGCGGGCCTGTGGGGAAACATCGGGATCGCGGTCTCACCGGCCAAGCCGGCGCGCGTGTGGGCGCTGATCGAGGCGGACTCGGGCGGCGTGTACCGCTCGGACGACAGCGGCTCGACATGGAAGCACCTGAACTCGGACCACAAGCTGCGGGAGCGCGCCTGGTACTACTCGAAGATCATGGCCGATCCCAAGGACACGAACACCGTGTGGGCGCCGCAGGTGAACCTGTTCAAGTCCACCGACGGCGGCGTGACGTTCCGTCACGTGATCGATCCGCACGGCGACAATCACGACCTGTGGATCGCGTCCAACGATCCCAACCGGCTGATCGAGTCGAATGACGGCGGTCCCAACGTGTCGTTCAACGGCGGCAAGACGTGGACCGATCAGGACGTGGCCACGGCGCAGTTCTATCACGTCGAGACCACGAACCACTTCCCGTATCGCGTGTGCGGCGCGCAGCAGGACAACTCCGGTGTGTGCGGGCCGAGCCGCTGGCCGGGCGGGATCGACCGGGGCCAGTGGTACGACGTGGCGGGCGAGTCGGGCTATATCCAGGCCCGGCCCGACAACCCGGACATCACCTACGGCGGCGACAACTCGGGATTCCTCGGCCGGGTGGACCACAAGACGGGCTTCTTCCGGTTGATCAATCCGTGGCCCGACAGCCCCGACGGCCACGCGGCGGCGGAGGGAAAGTATCGCTTCCAGTGGACGGCCCCATTGCTCATCTCGCCCCACGATCCGCACGTCCTGTATCACGGCGCCAACGTGCTCTTCAAGACCACCAACGAGGGGCAGAGCTGGACGGTGGTGTCGCCCGATCTCACGCGCCACGATCCCACGACGCTCGGCCCTTCGGGCGGCCCGATCACGCTGGACCAGACGACGGCCGAGTACTACGGCACGATCTTCGCGATCGCCGAGTCACCACGCGTGAAGGGATTGATCTGGACCGGCTCGGACGACGGGCTGATCTATGTGACGCGCGACGGCGGAAAGCAGTGGACCAACGTGACGCCGAAGGCGTTCGGCGACTTCACGCGCGTGTCGATCATCGAGGCGTCGCACTACGCGCCCGGCACGGCGTACGTGGCGGCGAACCGCTACCAGCTCGAGGACATGGCGCCCTACATCTGGAAGACGACGGACTACGGGCGCAGCTGGAGCAAGATCGTGAAGGGCCTGCCCGCCACCGAGTTCGTGCGCGTGGTGCGCGAGGATCCGGTGCGGCGCGGACTGTTGTTCGCGGGGACCGAGCGCGGCGTGTGGGTGTCGTTCGACGACGGCGCCAGCTGGCAGACGCTGCGCCGCAACCTGCCCATCGTGCCGGTGCACGACCTGGCGATCAAAGAGGGCGACCTGGTGGCGGCGACCCACGGCCGGTCGTTCTGGATTCTCGACGACATCGCGCCGCTGCGCCAGCTCGCGCGGGCGACGCCGCGCGAGGCCGTGCA
>DATDFC010000203.1:0-19842 GCA_036522815.1 Gemmatimonadales bacterium
CGCCCGCTCGACGAGCTCCATCGACGCGCAATAGCGCGGGTTCACCTCGACGGCGTAGGGCACGGCGCCGCGAGCGACGAAATCGAGGCCGTTGACGCCCACGAGGCCAAACGCCTCGGTGACGGCGGTCGCGAGGCGGCAGGCGCACTCGAACAGGGCCTGTGCTGGGGCGACGAGCATGCTGCCGCAGTAGCGGAACCCGGCGGCGCCGAAGGCCGGATCGCCCGTGAGAGCGCGCGACACTCCGAGGGGCACCGCGCGGCAGCCGTCCGCGGCAAACACGATCGATCCCGCAATGCCGGTGACCCGCTGCTGCAAGTAGCTGCCGCGCGGCAGCGGGCCGCCGCCCCACGGCGTCACGCCGCTGCCCCCTCCCGACGCCCGGGGCTTCACCAGCCAGCGCTCGCGTGTAGCAGTGCGGACGCGTGGCGCCGTGACGCGAACGGCCGGCGTAGGGAGCGCCGCTGCGCGCAGGGCGCGCGCTAGCCGTACCGGGTCGCGCACCGCCGCAAGCACGGCGGGCCGGTTACCCCACAATGTCCGGCCGGCGCACAGGGCAGCGACCGCGCGGGGATGGTTCTCGAGGCTGCCCACGTAACAGACCACGTCCGCGTCGAGCCCGCGCGCGGCGGCGACGGCGGCGCGGCTGCTGAAGCGTCCGCCGCTCCGCGCCACGCGGACCACGTGCGCGCGAGCGCGCAGGTCCAGGTCGCCGAAGCCATCCACAGCGCGCACGTCGTATCCTGCCCGCGCGGCCGATTCGGCGAACCCTCGGCTGGAGACGCCGGCGATGAGCACGCGCGTCATGCGACGCCACCGCCCAGGCGGCGTACTGCCTGCTCGCGGCGCACCACGTACAGATGATCGAGCACGCTGCCACGGGCCTCGCGGATCGCCAGGAGCTCGACGAGCTCGCGCTGGGTACCGCCCGCGAGCCCGTCGGCGACGAGCGCCGCGCCCTGTGCTGCCTGCTTCGCCACCGCGGCGAATCCCTCGAGCACGCGCGTGGGCGCGAACGGCTCGAGCCGCCGGCGGATCGCCCCACTCACGGCCTCGACCCGGGCGAGCCGCCCCGACAACACGAACTCGGGCGTCCCCGGCACCGACAGCGCGAGCGCCACCGCCGTCTTCACCGTGCTCTCGATGAGCGCCTCCGACGCGATGCGCTCCCGTGGCGTGGTGGGATGCGCCAACCGCTCGACCGGGTCGGTCCCCTCCTCCCAGCCCGCGACCGTCGCGACGCCGCCGCGAAACAGCATGTCCTTCGGCACGCTGCCCGCGAGAAAGGCGACCTCGCCGTCCAGCGCCCCCGGCGCGCGCAGCCCCAGGGCGCCGGCGGAGCCCCCCGCGCCGTCCACGATCCGGCCGCCCGCCACGGCGACGGCCGCGGTGAAGGCACCGCCCAGCTCGACCAGGACGAACGACGTGGCGGAGAGCGGGCGTCCCAAGCGCCGCGCCTGGTCGACCACGGCGAGCGCCACGGCGCACACCTTGTCGGCCGTGCCCATGTCGACCCGATTCACCTTGCGGTGCGTGGGCACGGTGGGGAGATGGAGTACGCCGGGCGTGAGCACCACCGGCACGCGGGAGCGCGCCAGGGCGCGCAGCAGCGCGGCCAGTCCTCCGATGCCGCCGGTCTCTCCCGGTGGCGCGAGCAGGGCGAGTCGCAGGTCGCCGTCGGTCGCGTCGCGCGCGCGTGTGAGCGGCAGACCGTATCCGGAGGGACCGGCGACGAGATCGAGCGGGCCGGCGTCCTCGAGCAGCGCCACGAACCGCGCCGGGTCTGCCAGCGCGTCGCTCGTGGGAATGGAGCGGTCCAGGAACAGCCGACCGTCCTCGAGTCCGCACAGGTCGATGCTCACCGTCCCCGGGTCGATACCGATGACGCGGGGCATGGACTCACTGCTTCGGCGCCAGCAACTCCCGCGCGACGTCGGCGATGGTCTCGGCGTCCAGCACGAGGTCGTTGCGCTCGAACAGGCGCGCGATGCACGCCTTGTGCACCTTCATCTTGAGATTTCCGATGGCGAGTGCGCCCAGGCACACCACTCCGTCTTTCGTCACGCCGTCGTCCATCACATCCACTCCCTCGATGCCGAGCGGGGGCACCGCGTTCACATCGGCCACGACCTTGAGTCCCGGCCGGTGGGCCCAGGCCCGTTTCGGCACGAGCATCACCCCCGCGGGTCCGGCGTTGAGCAGCAGCTCCGCGCGCTCGCAGGCGCGCACGGCTTCATTCGCGTCCGCCAGCGCGATCGAACGCACGGTCCCACCGAACCGCTTGACGACGAGGTCGCGGGCCCGCGCGCCGGCGTCGGCCTTGCGCGACGTGATGCATACGTCCGCCCCTGCCTTGGCGAACAGGCCGGCGGCGCGAATCCCCACCGGCCCGGTCCCGGCGACGATCAGGACGCGCGTGCCGCGCACGTCGCCTCCGCCCGCCGCCTGCACCATCTTCGCCACCGCAGCCACGGCCGTCGTGTTGGACCCGTTCGAGTCGAGCATGGCGGATACCGTGAAGGGCTTGAACATCGCTTTCGTCGCGGCGGCGAGCAGCTGCTCGCCGACGGAGATGTCCGCGCCCCCGACGAACACGGCCGTGTTCTTCAGGTCCTTTGGTCCGCGCGTGAAGATGCAGCCGTGGATGAGATCGCGGACCTCGGCGTCGGTCACGCCGCCGTAGCTCATCACCTCGTCGGCGCCGGCGTCGTAGGCGACCACCCGGTCGAACACGCTCGGCAGCCTGGAGCTGTCGAGCTGCAGCAAGAGCTTGCGCATCAGGGGTCACGCTCCACAAAGCAGTCGAGGGGCGGCAGCCCCGCCCCTCGACGTGGAACCAGACGACTTCCGGGCGATCAGGCCTTGTCGGCCCCGCCGGCGAACGGGTGCGACGCCGTCTTGGCCTGCGAGATCACCGTGTCGACCTTCGGCTGGCCCTTGAGGGCGCGCTCGATCGATTCCTTCACCGCACGATAGTTGAAGTCGTAGATCTTCTTGTCGTTCTTCGCCTCCCAGTGGATGAACACGCCCACCAGGATGCAGTAGTCGTCCACCTTGTCCCGCGGGATGATGCCCGACGACACGCTGTCCACGACCGCGCGGGCCACGGCTGCCTGCGCGGGGCCGAACATCTGGACCGCCTGCGTGGCGTTCTTGATCGTGACCTTGTTGAACAGCAGCGTGTCGGGCTTGGCCGGCAGGTTGGGGGTGACGACGGCGAGCAGCTTGGTGAAGCCGTCGGTGTTGTTCGCCAACGTGTTGACGAAGGCTTGCCCCGCATGGCCCGACTTCGACCCGATGATCAGGTCGATGTGGGCGACCTCGTTTCCGTCGCCTACCAGAGACTCTCCAAGAAAGAAATCCGCTGCCATAACTACCTCCCGATCCGGATGGGGTCCACGAGTTTCACTTGCCGGCCGTCACGAATGCGGTGTTGAGAGCAGCATGGCTAGAGGGGTGTGGAGTGCCACGCCGTCCCGCGTCTGCGGGTAGCTCCGACTGAACCGTATCGATGGGGTGCTAACCTGCCCACCGCTCCGGCGGGTGTCAAGGCCGTGAGAAGCGCGCCCTGGTGCGGGGTCTCGGCGCAGCGCATCGTTACGAGGAGCCACGTTCACATGCGCACCCTCCGCTTGCTCGTCCCGTTGCTGCTGCTGCGCGCGGGCGTCGCCGCACAGACGCCCGCGGATCCGCGGCTCGACCGCCTCAAGACGGAACTCGCCCGCGCCATCGATGCGCAGGCGACGCTCGCGCAGCAGATGGTCGACCAGGTCTACTCCTTCGGCGAGCTCGGCATGCAGGAGGTGGAGACCTCGCGGTACCTGGCCGGGATGCTCGAGCGCAACGGCTTCGCGCTCGAGCGCGGCGTGGCCGGGATCCCCACGGCGTGGGTGGCGCGCTGGGGGAGCGGCAAGCCCGTGATCGCCCTCGGCTCGGACATCGACTGCATCCCGCAGGCCAGCCAGAAGCCGGGTGTGGTGGCGCACGAGCCGATCGTCGCCGGCGCGCCCGGCCACGGCGAGGGACACAACAGCGGCGTACCGCTCAACATCCTCGCGGCCCTCGCCGTGAAGGACGTCATGGCGCGCGAGCACATCCCCGGCACCATCCTGCTGTGGCCGGGGGTCGCCGAGGAGCAGCTCGCGAGCAAAGCATTCCTCGTGCGCGCCGGCGTGTTCCGCGACGTAGACGCGAACCTGTTCGCGCACGTGAGCGACGAGTACGGCATCTCGTGGGGCGATGAGCCGGCGCTCGCCCTCATCTCCGCCGTCTTCAAGTTCAAAGGACAGAGCGCGCACGCCGCCGGCGCGCCCTGGCGTGGCAAGAGCGCCCTCGACGGCGTCATCAGCATGGCCAATGCGTGGGAGTATCACCGCGAGCACATGGAGCCGGCGCAGCGCTCGCATTACGTCATCACCGACGGCGGTGACCAGCCCAACGTGGTCCCCAGCACCGCCGCGGTCTGGTTCTACTTCCGCGAGCGCGACCCCGAGCGCGTGACGAAGATGTTCGAGGACGCGAAGCAGATCGCGCGCGGGGCCGCCCTCGCCACCTTCACCACGCTCGATACGGTGCAGGTGATCGGCTCGGCCTGGCGGCCCCATTTCAACAAGCCCATCGCGGAAGCGCTCCACGCCAACGCGGCCCGCGTCGGCATGCCCCCCTGGGACGACAAGGATCAGGCCTTGGCGCGGGCGGTGCAGCGGATGATGGGCCAGCCCGACAGCGGGCTGCACACCTCCGTCGCACCGCTCCGCTCCCCCGAGGAAGCGGCCAAGGCCAGCAGCGGCACCGGCTCGGACGACATCGGCGACGTCACCTGGACCGTGCCGTCCGTGACCCTGTACTACCCGGCCAACATCCCCGGCACGCCCGGACACAGCTGGATGGACGGCATCGCGATGGCGACGCCGATCGCGCACAAAGGGGTCATCGCCGGCGCCAAGGTGCAGGCGATGACCGTGCTCGATCTGCTGCTGCGGCCCAAGCTGGTTCGCGACGCGAAGGACTACTTCACGAACGTACAGACGAAGACGACGCAGTACCGTCCCCTCATGGCCCCGACCGATCAGCCGGCCACGTGGCTCAACGCGGAGAAAATGGCGAGGTACCGCGACCAGATGCGGCAGTACTACTACGACCCGGCGAAGTTCGCGACCTACTTGCAGCAGCTCGGGATCACTTATCCCACCCTGCCTACGCCGCAGGCCCCCCCTCCTCGCCCGTAGCGAGGCGCCACACCTCGTCCGCGAGCCACTCCAGGCGCTGCTGCGCGTAGTCCAGCTCCGCAGGCGTCATCGCCTTGGCGCGCCGCACGATCTCGCGCGTGTGGCCGAGCAGGTCCTCCAGTACCTCGCGCAACGGCCGATTGCTGCGGCGCTCCCCGGCGGCCTCCCTCGCCCGGGCCGCCCCACCTGTCCGCCCCACTCGCGCGCGCGGGCTCATGCGCTCTGCATCCCCAGCGCGCGCTCCTCCGCCTTGCGGAGCTCCCCCGTCGCGGCGCGCAGCGTCGACGCGATGCCCCGTTCGGCGAGATAGCTCTCCACCAATCGCAGGCCGAGGTAGTAGCCCGACCGCTCCGGCAGCATCCGGCCACCCGTCATCCGCGCCGCCGGGCTCATCCCCCCCGACAGGAAGCGCAGCCGCAATCCCAGTCCCGACTCGTCGAGCAGCGGCGTCGCCGCGCGCCGCAGGAAGGCGTCGAGCTCGCGGATCCGCCGGTATTGGCGCCGCGTGTAGCCGAAGTACTCCCACGGCTCGAACCCCGGTGCCACCGCCTGAGCCCCGGCCACCGCCACGCCCTCGTTCGCGAGCAGCTCGCGCAGGCTCGCCCGGCTCCCGGTGTCCCAGTAGTCGTAATGCCCGCGCAGGTCCGCCACCAGGCGCCGCAGGTCGGCGCGGCTCGAGGGCGAGGTGTAGCGGACCGCATGCGCCACCTCGTGCGCGATCCACAGCGGCAGCAAGTGCGGTGCGAGCCCCATGCCGTAGGTCTGCGGGTTGGCCCGGCCGGTGAAGTGCTCGAGACACACGAACGCGATGCCCCGCCCCCCCACCACCAGCTCGCCCGCGTTGGCGGCGCCGACGCCCACCATCAGGTACAGGTCGACGGGGCAGTCCGCCTCGAACTGCTCGAGCGACCGGCCGAGGGCCTCGTCCGCGATCGCGGCCACGTCCACGTCCTCCAGCAGCCGCTCGAGATCGGCGCGCTCGGCGCGCAGCGCCGCGGCGATGACGCCCTCCGCGTGCGGCGAGGTGGGGTCGAGGACGTAATTGTGCCAGTAACTCTGCAGCACGGGCTTGTGACGGTCGAGATACTCGTGATAGGCCGCGGGGGGGTCGGGCGCGGCGAGCACCGCGAGGAACTCCGGCACGAGGTTGACGAGCATGGAGCGGCCGGACCCAATTTGGGAATCGCCGCCGCCGGAGACAAGCGCGCGTCCGCCGCCGGCCGCTCGCCGGCGCGTGAGGGCGCCTTGACTTTTGTGGTCCGGCTCTCAGCCGTTGTCGCTCAGGAGCGGCCGCGCATCTTGCGGCTCATCTCGGCGAGGAAGCGCCGCTCCGCCGGTGTGAGGCTCTCGATCCCGCGCGCGGAGATCTTGTCGAGCACCCGGTCGATTTCCGCCTGCGCCGGATCGCGCCCGGCCCGCGGCGGTTTGGGGGCGGCGCTGGCGCGCGCCGCGCGGGCGGGATGTACCAGCACACTCGGCTCCGTGGCGCGCCGCAGCTGGCGCTCCGCGCGCGCCAGGCGCCAGTCTGCCACCTTCAGGTACAGCAGGCCCGTCGCAAACCCGCCCAGGTGCGCGAGGTGCGCCACGCCGTCGTTGGCTGGCAACAGCGCGAGCAGCAGCGAGACCGCTACCGCGAACGTCACCAGCCATTTCGCCGCGATCGGCTCGGGGAGCGGGAACACGGAAATCGGCTGATCGGGCCAGGCCCACGCGAATGCCAGCATCACGCCGTACACCGCCGCCGACGCGCCCACTACAGGGTCGATCTGCTGAAACGTCATCGCGAGCGCGAACGACAGCGCGGCGCCCCCCAGGCCGCACAGCCCGTAGTACGCGAGGAACGGCCCTCCGCCCATGCGCTCTTCCACGGGCGGGCCGAACACGAACAGCGCGAGCAGGTTGAAGGCGAGATGCAGGAAGTTCTTGTGGATGAACGTGTACGTGATGAACGTCCAGGGCCGCGCCAGCGCGTCGAGCGGGGCAAACCCGAACGTGGCCACGAACCACGGGTTCACGAAGATCGTCATCTGGAGCAAGAAGACGATCAGATTGGCGACGATCAGCCGCCGCACCCATGGCGTCATACCGAACATCCGCTCCGGGACCATCCCGTAATTATCCCCCGCGCGCGCTCCCCGAGTTCCCCTCCCTCCCGCTCGCCAGGCGGCAGATCCGCTCGCACAGCTCGGGGAACTCGATCCCCGCCGCTCGGGCGGCCTGGGGCAGGAGGCTCGTCCGCGTCATGCCGGGAAGCGTGTTGGCCTCGAGACAAAAGATGTCGCCCTCGGGGCTCAACCGGAAGTCAACGCGCGAGTATCCCCCGAGCTTGAGCGCCCGGTGCGCCGTGAGCGCCAGCTCCTGGAGTTGACGCGCCAGGGTCGTGTCGAGTTTGGCGGGGAAGATCTCCTCCGACATCCCCGGCGTGTATTTGCACTCGTAGTCGAACAGCGCGTGCTTCGGAATGATCTCTCCCACCGGGAGCGGCACGTCCCCCAGTACCCCGACGGTCAGCTCCCGCCCCGGGACGAACTGCTCGGCCATGACCTCGGCATCGTAGGCCCGCGCCAGCCTCACCGCGGCGTCCAGACCCTCGCCGTTGGGCACCAGCGACATGCCCACCGAGGACCCCATTTTCGACGGCTTCACGATCACCGGCCAGCCGAGCGCGGTGGTCACGTCTTCGGGGGCGACCGGGGGAGGCACCATGAACCAGGCGGGCACCGGCACACCCGCTGCCCGGAACAGCCGCTTGGCGAGGTCCTTGTCCATCGCGAGCGCGCTGCCGAGCGCGCCGCTGCCGGTGTAAGGAACCCCGATGACGTCGAGCACCGCCTGGAGGGTGCCGCCCTCGCCGCGGCCGGCGTGCAGGCAGAGGAACAGCACCTCCGCGTCGCGCACCGCCGGCAGGGACGCGAGCCCGTTCGACAGCATCGCGCGTTCGCGCTCGTCCAGCTCCGCCACCGCCGGCGGCTCGCGTCCCACCGCCGTCGTGAGCAGGCGCCGCTCGTCGGCGGGACCGAGCAGGCCGGTCACCGTGTCCACGGCCGTCACGCTGTGGCCTCGTCCTCGCAGCGCCTCGACGATCTGCGCCGCGCCGGCGAACGCGACGGCACGCTCGGCCGACGCACCGCCCGTGAGCACCGTGACCCGCGTCACCGGATTCCGGCCAGCTGGTGCAGCACGTCGTAGCGCGTGACGATCCCCGCGATTTTCCCGTCGCGCCGCACCAGCGCCGCCGGCGTTTCGCGCGACAGCAGCGTGGTGAGCCGCTCCACGGGAAGATCCGCGTCGACGACCGGGTACGGCGCGTCCATCACGTCCTGCACCGGCCGGTCGAGCGTGGCGCGGTCCTCGAGCGCGCGCGCCATGAGGACCGGCTCGGCGACGGCGCCCACGCCGTCGCCACCGTCCATCACCGGCAGCTGCGACACGTTGTACGTGCTCATCAGATTCAGCGCCTGGCGCACCGTCGCGGTGGGCGGGACCGAGATCAACGGGGGAGCCCCGGAGTTCCGCGCCTCGAGCAGCCGCGCCACCGACACCCGCTCGGCGTCGAGGATCTGGTTCTCGCGCAGCCATTCGTCGTTGAACACTTTCGAGAGATAGCGCTCTCCCGTGTCCGCGAGCACCGTGACCACGAGCGCCTGCGGGTCGTTCACCCGACGCGCCACCTCCAGCGCCGCCACGAGGTTCACGCCGGTCGAGCCGCCGGCGAAGAGGCCCTCCTCCCTCGCCAGGCGGCGCACCAGCAGCATCGCGTCCTTGTCGGACACCGTGATCCACTCGTCGATCACGTCCCAGTGCAGCGAGGTGGGAATCTTGTCACCGCCGATGCCTTCCACCTTGTAGGGACGGCCTTCGGTCATACGATGGGTGCGCGCGTAGTCCGAATAGATCGAGCCGACGGGATCGCCCGCGATCACCCGGATGGTGGCGCGCTGCTCCTTGAGGTAGCGCCCAGCCCCGCTCACCGTACCCCCCGTTCCCGGAGCGCACACGAAGTGGGTGATCCGGCCTTCGGTCTGCTCCCAGATCTCCGGGCCGGTCGTGCGGTAGTGCAGGTCGGGGTTCACCGGGTTGTAGTGCTGGTCGGCGAAGATCGCGTTCGGGTGCGCTGCCGCGATGGCGCGGCCCTTCATGATGTAGTTGTCCGGATGGTCCGCCGGAACCGCGGTCGGCGTGATGATCACCTCGGCCCCGAGCGCCCGCAGCAGCCGCGCCTTCTCTTGCGACATCTTGTCCGGCATCGTGAAGATGCAGTGATACCCCTTCACCGCGGCGGCCAGCGCCAGCCCCACGCCGGTGTTGCCCGACGTCGCCTCGACCACCAGTCCGCCCGGCTTGAGCCGTCCCTCCCGCTCCGCGGCCTCGATCATCGCGACGCCGATGCGATCCTTTACGGAGCCGCCGGGGTTGAAGAATTCCGCCTTCGCGTAGACGGGCGTGCGGATGCCCTGGGTGACCCGGTTCAGCCGGATCAGCGGGGTCCAGCCGATCGTCTCGAGAACGTTCCCATACGGCTTAGTGTGGGGCGGCATTCGTGTCCGGCTGGGCCCGCGTGCTGTCCGGAACCGCGCGCGTCGTGTCGGCGGGCGGGAGGGGCGGGGACGTGTCGCGCCGCACGGCCGTGGAGTCGCGTCGCGGCACGCGCGGGGGTGCGACCGGGGGGGAGGCGGTCGGAACCGGAGCAGGTACCGGCTGGGGCCGGGGCTTCACCGTGTCCGGCTCCCCTTTGCGCACCGATCCCCCGGCCTGCGGGTGGTGGAACTCGATCGGCTGCAGGAACGCGGTCGCGATCGGCAGGCCATGACGCCGGGCCGGCGTGAAGCGCAGTCGGCGGGAGCCGGAGAGCGCCGCCGAGTCGAGCGCCGGGTAGCCGCTCGATTCGGCTACGCGACTGGACTCGGCGGCCAGCCGCCCGGTCGAGTCCACGAACAACCGCAGCACCACGTCGCCTTCCACCTTCTGGTCGTACAGCCGGGGAGGATACTGGATGGGCGCGTCGCCGTTGAGCGCCACGGGGGGCTCCTGATCGGGTGGCCCGCTCGAGGGCTCCCCGCTTCCGGTCTGGTCCCCCGAGCGCGACTTGCCGCACGCCGCCAACCCCAGGGCCACCGCGCCGGCGAGCGCGCACCGCCACGCCCTCACGCTCCCTCCTCCACGCGCTGCTTCTTCCAGGCCGCGAGGCGGTTCAGGGCCTCGAGCGGCGACAACGCGTCCACGTTCAGGTCGTCCAGCTCCTGCAGCAGCGGGTGGGGAGGGGCGGCCGCCGGGACGAACAGGCCGAGCTGCGCGGCATCGGGTGGCGGCGGTGACGCCTGGCGCGCCACGTGATGCCCGGCCTCGAGCAGCTGCAACACCTGCCAGGCCCGTCCCACCACCTCCGCCGGCAGGCCCGCGAGCCGGCCCACGTGAATGCCGTAGGACCGATCGGCACCGCCCGGCTCGAGCCGGTGCAGGAACACGATCTCGTCGCCCGCCTCCCGCACCGCAACGTTGAAGTTGCGCGCGTGGGCCAGCTCCTCGGTGAGCTGCGTGAGCTCGTGATAGTGCGTGGCGAAGACGGTCTTGCACCCGATCGTGTTGTGGAGAAACTCGGTGACCGCCCACGCGATCGCCACGCCGTCGTAGGTCGAAGTGCCCCGTCCGATCTCGTCGAGCAGGACGAGGCTCCGCGCCGTGGCGCCGTGCAGGATCGCGCTCGTCTCGCTCATTTCCACCATGAAGGTCGACTGGCCGCGCACCAGATTGTCCGACGCTCCCACCCGGGTGAACAGCCGGTCCACCACGCCCACCAGTGCGCGCCGCGCCGGGACGAACGCCCCCATCTGTGCGAGCAGCACGCACAGCCCGACCTGGCGCAACAGCGTGGACTTCCCCGCCATGTTCGGACCGGTGAGCAGGATCACCCGGCCCCGGACGTCCAGCAGCACGTCGTTGGGGATGAACGCCTCGCGCGCCATCATGCGCTCGACCACGGGATGGCGGCTGCCTTCCAGGGCGATCGTGAACCCGTCGTTCACCTCCGGCCGCACGTAGCCCTCGTGGTGCGCCACGTCGGCGAGCGCGCTCCACACATCGAGTCCCGCGAGCGCGGCCGCGGTCGCCTGCACCCGCCCGATCACATCGGCCACATGGCGTCGCAGCGCGTCTATCAGCTCCGCCTCGCGGGTCGCGATCCGCTCTTCGGCGCCGAGCACCTTCGCCTCGTACTGCTTCAGCTCGGGCGTGACGTAGCGCTCCGCGCCGGTGAGTGTCTGACGCCGCTCGTAGTCGCCGGGAACGCGATCGCGGTGCGGGTTCGTCACCTCGATGTAGTAGCCGAACACCTTGTTGAACCCGACCTTGAGCGAGGCGATTCCGGTGCGCTCACGCTCGCGCGCCTGCAGGCCCGCGATGTACTGCTTGCCACCGTCGCGGGCGTCCTTCAGCTCGTCGAGGTCACGATCGTAGCCCGCGCGAATCGCGTCACCGTCCGACGCCTGGGCCGGCGGCCGCTCCACGAGGGCGCGTCCGAGCTCTTCGCCCACATCTTGCAGCAGGTCGAAGCGATCGGCTGCCTGCTCGAGCAGCGCGGCGCGCCCGCGGGTCTCGAGTCCATCGAGCGCGCCCCGGACGTCCGGGAGACGCAGCAGCGAGTCACGCAGGGCGCCCAGCTCGCGCGGCGTGGTTCGCCCGAGCGCGGCACGACCGGCCAGGCGCTCCAGATCGCGCACGCCGTCGAGCGCCTCCCGCAGCCGCGCGCGCCCCCGCGCATCGCCCGCCAGCACCTCCACGGCGTCGAGCCGTGCGTTGATCGTCGCCGGCTCGACCAGCGGGGCCAACAGCCAGCGCCGCAGCAGCCGCGCGCCCATCGGGGTCACGGTGCGGTCCAACACGTCCAGCAGCGTCGTGCCCTTCTTCCCCGGCTCGACGCGCAACGGCTCCACCAGCTCCAGGTTGCGGCGCGTCATCTCGTCGAGCGGCAGCAGGTCGCCGCGCCGCACGATGCGGGGATGGGCGACGTGCGGCAGGCCACCCGGCTTGAGCTCGCGCGCGTAACGCAACAGGGCGCCGGCCGCCCCGAGGGCGGGGCGGTCTTGCGCTTCGACGCCCAGCCCGTCGAGCGAGGCCACGCGGAAGACGCGCGTCAGGTCCTCGCGCGCCAGCTCGACATCGAACTCCCAGGCCTCGCGCTCGGTGCGCGCGGCGCCCGCCACCGCGAGCACCGTACCGGCCGGGAGGACGACCTCGGGGGACTCGTAGCGTGCCAGTACCGCCGGTAGCTCCTCCACCGCGGCGGTCTCGAGCAGCAGCTCCCCCGTGGTCAGATCGAGCGCGGCCACACCGGCCGGGGCGCCGCGCGGATCGACCGCGAGCAAGAAGTTGTTGCGGCGTCGCTCGAGCCAGTCGTCGGCGAGCACGCTGCCGGGCGTGACGGTTTCCACCACTTCGCGCCGCACCAGTCCCTTGGCGAGCTTTGGGTCCTCCACCTGCTCGCAAATCGCGACGCGATGCCCCTGGGCGATCAGACGGCGCAGGTAGTCGCTGGCCGCCTTGACCGGAACGCCGGCCAGCGGTACCTCGGCGGCGCCGCCGTTGTTGCGGGAGGTGAGCGTGAGGCCCAGCTCGCGGGCCGCCAGCTGGGCGTCGTCCTCGAACATTTCGTAGAAGTCACCCATCCGAAAGAAGAGAATCGCGTCCGGGTGCCGCGCCTTGATCTCGCGGTATTGCTGCATCAGCGGCGTGTCGGCGTCGACCCGCGGCGGCGTCACGGCTCCTCCACCACGAACGGCTGCCCTCCGAGACGAGTCTTCAGGCGCCGCTGCACCTGCGCCGCCTCGTCGTGCGTCGCGTAGCGCCCCACGCGGACCTTGAAGAGACCGCTCGTGTCCCGCACCACCCGGGCGTCGAAGCCCATGACCTTGAGACGGGTGAGCATCTCGTCGACTTGCGACGCACTCTTCACCGCGAGCACTTGCACGGCGTAGCTCGTGACGGGCGCCGCGGGCTTCGGCTGGCTGTCGCCGGCCGTCGCGGTCGTGCCGGCGGCGGGGCCCGCCGGGACCAAAGCGCAGCGGGGAGCGTAGAAAGTGACCTGGTTCTTGAACTCGACGTCCGCGCCAGCCCCGTCCAGCGCTTCGCGAATGAGCGCGCAGCCGTGCACGTCGTCCTTCATGTCGAAGTAGGCGCGCGCGCCGGCGAAATCGGCGCGCGGACGGAGCGGCGAGTCCGGGTAGTCGCGCCGCAGTCGCTCCGCCGCCTGGGTGGTCGCGGTCAGGTCCCCCTGGGCGAAGTACAGCTTGGTGAGCGCGACGAGGGCCGAGTCCGCCCACACCGACCGTCCGTACTCGACCACCACACGCTGCAGGTTGGTGGCGATCAGGCCCGCATCCGGCGCGAGCATCCCCGCCGTGAAGAGCGCGCCCGGGTAGAGCGAATCCTGGGGTGACAGGGTCGCGAGCAGGCGCCGCATCATGGCGCGCCCCGAATCGGGCCGGGTCTGGGCCACGCGGAGCGCGACGGCGCGGAGGGTGTCCGGTTGCTGGGCGGACAGGCGGACGGCCGGACTGGCGGACAGGAGCGCGGCCGCGACCAGCGCGCGGCCGCCCCTCACGCCACCTCCCGGTTGAGCACGGAGAGCGACAGCACCAGCTGGGCGATCGTTCCCGCCTCGTCGGTCAACGTGCTCGACTTGAGGGCCTGGTCCGCGTCGCGGGCCAGTCGCAGGGCCCGCTCCAGCTCGCGCGCGCTCCAGCGCCCGGCCCAGCGGGCCCAGCGGGCCGCCGTTCCCTCCCAACTCCCGAGGCCGTACGGGCGGGCCGCCCGCAAGTGCGACAAGAGCAGCGCCTCGAGCCGGGCGGGGGGGGCGCCCTGATCGAGCTCGGCGCGCGCCAGCGCCGTTCCCACGAGGTGCGTGCCGAGCGCCGTCAGCATGCGGACACCGCTCATGCCCGCCTGTTCGAGCACGGGGGCGACCAGCGGCGCGGCGTCCGCCGCCCGCCGCTCGAGTGTGGCGTCGACCAGATCCTGGAGCGTTTCGCCCCGGCGCACCCCGACCAGCGCCGCCACGTCCTCCCGCGTCGCCGGCCGCGACGCGCCGCCCGCGAGCGCCGCCAGTTTCTCGAGTTCGCGCGCCAGGGCCGCGAGATCGCTGCCCACGGCGTCGAGCAGCAGCGCACCCGCCTCCGGCGCCAGCGTGAGGGACAGTTGCCGGGCGCGGTGCGCCATCCAACGCTCCACGCGCGCCGGCGGCAGCGGCTCGACCGCCACGGCGGTCGTGCGTCGCACGAGCTCGGGGTCGGGCGGCTCGCCGGCCGCCTGAACCAGCACCAGCAGCGTGGTGGGATTGGGCGATTCGAGGTAGCGCAGCAGCTCCTGGCGCAGCTTCGCGGTTTTCTTGAGCTGATCGAGCCCGCGGACCACCACGGCTCGCGTCGCGGCGAGCATGGGCGGCGTGTTCACGAGGGCATGGAACGCTTCCGCGTCCAGCTCCGGGGCGTTGCGCTGATCGACGTTGAAATCGCGGGCGGCTGGATCCACGGCGCGCTCGACCAGGGCACGCACCGCTTCGTCCTTGAGCACGTCCTCGTCGCCGTGGAGGTAGTAGACGGGATCAGACGCGCCCTGCTTCAGGCTTCGGAGCAGCGCGTCGAAGGTGAGAGCCCCCATACGGGGCGGAAGTTACCGCCGGCTGGGGGCGAGAGAAAGCCTACCGACCGGCGGACGCAGGCTCGACCAGCGCCGAGCCGTCCGGGGCCGGATTACCCGCGAACACACTCGCGCGCGGGTCCTGGAACGAGACGAATGGGACGCCGGCCTGGACGACCGGCCTGGGGAACGGCACGCGCGGGAGCGCCGGCGCCTGCGCGACGGGAGGGCGGCGCACGCCTTCCAGCGCCACCATGGCCAGCGCCGCGGCCACGAACAGGGCCGCCGCGATGCCGGCCCGCGCCGGCACCTGACTGCGCCGGCGCTCCCGCGCCAGTCGCGCATCGAGCCGACGCCGGAAGGCGGGCGACGGCTCGATCGTTTGGAGGGCCTGGAGCGCCCGCACTCCGCGACGCAGGGCCGCGTCGTAGCGCCGGCAGGCAGGGCACTGCGCCACATGGCGGGTGAAACGGCGCAGCTCGCGCGGCGCGGTGATCAGGCCGTCGCGAAAATCGGTGTAGCGCTCCAGGAATTCGGCGCACGTCATGTCGAGAATCTACTACCATCGGGACCCGGGTGGGTTCCGGGGCCCCTATTCCAGCAGCGGTTCGATCAGCTGGGCGAAGCTGTTCCGTGCCCGGTTGAGACGGCTCTTGACCGTCCCCAGGTTACAGCCCGTGATCTCGGCGATCTCCGCGTAGCTCTTGCCCTCGAGCTCGCGCAGCACGAACACCGCCCGGTGGTGCGTGGGAAGCTGGTCCACGCACTGGTCCACCGCCTCTTTGAGGTAGCGCTTGCGGTAGAGATCGTCGGGCCGCGCCGTCGCGTCCTCGAACTGCAGCGGGCGGTGGTCCGCTTCCCAGTGCTTCTTGATCGTCTGGAACAGCACGAGCGGGTTGCGAGACCGGTTCCGCAGCTCGTTCTTCGCCAAGTTCGAGGCGATCGTATAGATCCAGGTCGAGAACTTCTTCGTCTGGTCGAACCGGTGCAGGTGCCGGAAGACCCTGATGAACACCTCCTGCACCAGGTCTTCGGCCCGTTCCCGGTCCCCGATGGTCCGATTGATGAAATTGAGCAGGCGAGTCTGGTAACGGTCGACCAGGGTGCCGAACGCCTGGGGGTCGCCCGCCAGGTGCTCGAGCACCAACCGCCCGTCGTCGAACTCGTGCAGCGCCCGGCGCTCCAGGGCGCGCGGTGTGACGACGGCTTCGGCCTGCCGGTTGTTGAGGGTCGCTCGCATGCACCGCTCCCTGGCTGAGGCATCGAATATACGGAACAACGCGAGACCTGCTGCTCCACTGAGATGCCGCAGGAACCATACCCGTCGCACCTTCCGACGTAACCCGGCGCGCGAGCGTGGCTTGCTGCATCCCCGCACCGGGTCGGCGCGACAGGTCCGTCCTCCTCCGGGGACAGAGCGTGTCTACTGCTATTTCAACACGAACTCCGCCATATAAAGGATAGCCGCCACAGTCTTTGCGTCCCGGATCTCTCCGTCTCGAATCAACGCGAGGACGCGGGACAACGGCTGTGGCACCACCTCGATGAACTCGTCGCGCTCGCGCGACGGTTCCCCGCTCGTCAGGCCCGTCGCCAGGTAGAGGTGGATCACCTCGTTCGTGAAGCCCGGCGTGGTCCAGATAGATGTGAGACGCTGGAGTCGCGCCGCTGTGACGCCCGTCTCCTCCAGCAGCTCACGGCGGGCGCATGCCTCCGGGTCTTCCCCAGGGTCCAGCGTGCCCGCCGGAATCTCCCACAGCTGGCCGCCGGTCGCATAGCGGTACTGCCGGATCAGCAGAATGGTGGGGTCCGCCCCCGGGGGGTCGGACGCGCACGGCACGATCGCGGCCGCGCCGGGATGGCGGATCAGCTCCAGCTGACCGGTCGAGCCGTCGGGGAATCGCACCGTGTCGACGTCGAGCCGCACCACGCGGCCCGTGTAGATGCGCCGGGTGTCGAGCTGCATGGCAACGCTCAGTGGTTGAAGAGCCAGGTGACGGGGACCTTGAGTCCCTCGGCCAGAAAGTAGGCCGCGTTGCGCCGGGGATTGGACCGGATCGGGGACCCGGGGGCCGGCGAGGTGAAGGGCAGCAGACCCTGTCGCGCGGCGAGGATGCGCAACCGCAGCATGTGGAAGCCGTCCGAGACGAGCAGCACGCGGTGGCCGTCGCGGGCCTCGAGCCAACGCGCGATGCTCGAGACCGAGGAGGCGGTGCTCGAGCCGGCGGCCAGCGCGATCACCGCGGTCTCGGGCAGCCCCGCCTTGGTCAGGTAGCGTCGCCCGACTTCCGATTCGCTCACGGTGTCGCCGGTGCCCACCCCGCCCGTGACCAGGACGACCGGCGCGAACCCCCGCTGATACAGGGCGGCGGCGTGATCCAGGCGCGCGCGGAACACGGGCGACGGGCGGCCGTTGTATTGCGCGGCCCCCAGTACCGCGATCGCGTCGGCACTCCTCGCCTCGTCGTGCGCCCCGGCGAGCGCGACGGCCACGACGATCGACGCCCAGCCGAGCACCAGCAGCAGGATGACCACCCCCGCGGCCGCGAGCTTGCGACGCAGAGTCCAGAACGGCATGCGGGGAATATAGAAAGGCAGGTTGGGCAGGTTGTGGAGGTTCTGGAGGTTCTGGAGGTCGCCTTCCTCACAACCTCCACAGCCTCCACAACCTCCACAACCTTCACTTTCCTACCAGTATCTCCTCAAACAACGCCAGCGCCCGCGGGTCGTCCGACTGACCGAGCCAGAAGAGGGCCTTCTTGCGCACGCTCGGACTGGCGTGGGTGCGGGCGATGCGGATCAAGGCCGGTACGCCGTCCTCACGCCGCAGCTGGGACAACGCGAACACGGCGCTCTCCTTCACCTCGATGTCCACGCTCGCGTCGTCCACCAGCTCGGTGAGCCCGCGCGTCGCGGCCTCGCCTGCCGCCTGACCGAGCCAGAAGACGGCCGCGCGCCGGGTCTCACGCGGCAGCGCGCTCGTGCGGGCGAGACGCAGCAGGTCGGGCCAGACGGTGACGCTGTCCGCCAGGACGGCCGGGAAAACGGCGTCGTGCCCAGCCTCCCCGCTGCCATGCGCAGCGAGGTCGAGCAGGTAGCGGGCCGCGACTGCGGCGGGGACGGCGCCGAGATCGGTGACGCGGGTGTCCACGGCGGGTCGCCAGGCGCCGCCCACGTAGGTCCGCACCCGGATGATCTGCCCGCCAAGCTTGCGGAGTGCGACCCGCGCCGGCCCTGGCTCACACGGGCACCCTGCATCGTCGTCGTAATAGCTGCCGGACGAAATGCGATGCCGGCCACAGCTGCCGTCGTCGCAATCGAACGAGATGACGTTGCGGCCGTTGCCGCACACGCCGGCTCGGGTGGCGAAGGAAAAGCGCACGTCGCCGTCCGGCGCAGCGGCCACCTGGTCGGCCACGCTCCCCTGCAGTGCGAGCGCCAGGACCAGCGTAGCGATCATTGGTTGATGATCTCCAGCAGCACCTGCGCGGCGCGCGGGTCGTGCGACTGGCCCAGCCAGAAGATCGCTTTCTTGCGGAGCTCCTTGTCCTGCTCGGTCTTGGCGATCTGGATGAGGCGGTCGACCGCCGCCGACTCGTGGCGCTGCGAGTACACGAAGATCAGCTGCTCCTTCATCTCCCGGTTCTGCATCCGGTCGTACAAACCGGAGAGCTGCGCGAGATCGCCTCCGGTCTGACCCGCCCAGAAGAGCGCCTTCTTGCGCATCTCGATGGGCTCGCGCTCGTTCAGAGCGACCTCCATGAGCCAGCGATTGTTGTCCGCGTCGTGCATCTGCGAGAGCGAGAAAATCACCTTCTCCTTGAGGTCCTCGTCCGTCAGCTTGGCATAGAGCCCCCGCAGGAACGCCGCGTTGTCGGCCGAGTGCTGCTGGCCGAGCCAGAAGATCGCCTTCTCGCGCGCGTCGGACGGCGCGGTGGCGTTGTCGGCGTAGCTGCGGAGGATTTGCCCCGCCCGGGGGCTGCGTTGCTGCGACAGGGCGAACAGCGCCTTCTCGCGCAGCTCTGCGTCGGCGGTGGTGCGCAAGATCGAGTCGAGCATGCCCACCGCGCGATCGGTCGGGACCTGCGAGAGCCAGAACACCGCCTGCTGGCGCACCTCGGCGTCGGGGTCGTGCTGGGCGGCGTCGAGCAGGAGGTCCTCCGTCTCCCCGCTGTGCTTCTGCGACACCAGGAAGACCGCCTTGCGGCGCAGCCCGGCGGAGCAGGCGTCGCGGCGCGCCAGGACCTTCTTGAGAATCGGAACCGCGTTGCTGGCGTCCATCTGCAGCAGGCCGTTCAGCGCAGCGACGCGCATGTCGTCTTCATCGTCCTCCGAGGGGCAACTGCCCGCACGCGTCGACTCCGCCGGCTGGGCGTGGTCGCGCAGCCAGCGCGCAGCGTCCTCGTCTCCCTGTTTGGCGAGGGCCGTCTGGATGCGGGCGAACAGGGCGGCGGCGTCCCGCAGGGTGGCGGCCTTGGAGTACTGCCGTTGCTGCGTGACGAGCAGGCTGCGGGCGCGGTCGAGGTCGTCGTTCTTGTACAGCGCGAACGCCGCCCAGTACAGCGCGTCGCCGGCGCGAGCGGTGCTTGGGTAGCGCCGGGCGACATCGCCGTACAGGTTGGCGGCGCTCGTGTAGTCGCCGCGGTTGAACGCCTGCCGCGCGGCGCGCCACAAGGAGTCGGTCGGGTCCTGTGCGTCCTGGGATGCCGTTGGAGACTGGAGGTCGAGCCACTCGAGACCTTGCAACCCGTCGGACGCGATTGTCAGAGCGTCGAGGGCCGGGGCCACGAGGGCCGGGAGACGCCCCGGGAGCGGAGGCACAGGCGGCACCGGTTGCTGTATAGCCATGACGGCGGCCACCACGAGCTGCATCTGCATTACAGTGCTCCTTGCGTGCGGACCGGGCCGGGGCCGGCGGGATTCGCCGTCCGGAGCCGCAGCAGCACGCTGCGCTGTTCCAGTCCCTGGTTGATCAGCTGTACAT
>DATDFC010000204.1:0-5754 GCA_036522815.1 Gemmatimonadales bacterium
CGCGGGTGGAGGCGAGCCGGACGGCGCGGCGCCGCGCCCCCTCCTGGACCGCGCTCGCGGTCGCCGCGTCGCTCGTCGTCGTGGCCTTGGGCAGTCGGCAGCTGGCGCTGCGGGGCGCCGCGGGGGACGCGATCACCAATCAGGTGCTCACGAGCCACGTGCGCTCGCTCATGCCGGGTCATCTCACCGACGTGCTGTCGTCCGACCAGCACACCGTCAAGCCGTGGTTCAACGGCAAACTCGACTTCTCCCCGCCTGTGTATGACTTCGCGGGCGGCGGGTTCCCGCTGCTGGGGGGGAGGCTCGACTACGTGGATGGGCGGCCGGTCGCGGCCCTGGCCTACAGCCGGCGGCAACACGTGATCAACGTCTTCGTCTGGCCCGCCGGGCAGGGGCACACGGACGGACCGCGCGAGGCGACCCGGCAGGGCTATCACCTGCTGCACTGGGGAACCCCGGCCTACACGTACTGGGTCGCGTCCGACTTGGGACTCTCCGAGCTGCGCGACTTCGCGGCGCTGCTCCAGCGGGGGGACTCGGCGGCGGCAACGGTCCGATAAGCGCCGACTAGGTCGCGGCCTCCCCCTGCATCAGCCTCACGATGCGATCGGCGTGCGCCCGGGCGAACTCGGCGTCGTGCGTAGCCACGAGCAAGCCCCGCCCTCCTTTGGCAAGCCGCCGCAGCGCTTCGCCCAGCGCGCCCCGGCGCGCCGGGTCGAGTGCCGCGGTCGGCTCGTCCATGAGCAGCAGCGGTGGATCGGGCGCGAGCGCCCGCGCGATCGCCACCCGCTGTGCCTCGCCGCCCGAGAGCTGTCGCGGCCAGGCGCCGGCGCGCGTGCCGACATCGAGGGAGGTCAGCAGCTCCATCGCCACCGTCTCCGCCTCGGCGCGGCTCCGCCCCAGGACGTGCCGCAGCGCCAGCGTGACGTTGTCGAGCGCGCTGAGATGCTCGAACAAGGCGTGGCCCTGGAACACGAGCCCCACCCGACGTCGTAGCGCCCGCAGGCGCGACTCCGGCGGCACCGGCCCGGGCGCGAGCGCGACCCCGTCGACCACAATACGGCCGTCGTTGAACGGCTGAAGGGCGGCCACCGCCCGCAGGGCCGTCGTCTTCCCTGCGCCCGATGGGCCCATCAGGGCGACGACCTCGCCCCGCGCCAGCTGCAGGGAAAGCGCCCGCAGCACGTCGCGCGTATCGTAGCGCACGCGGAGCCGGTCGATCACCAGCAGGGCGGTCGGCGCGCTCACGGGGCTCGCCAGCGGCGCTCCAGTCCGCGCGCCAACCGCGCCAGCGGCAGCGACATCACCAGGTACACGGCGGCGCACAGCGCGCCGGGGACGATCCAGCTCCCCACGTTGGTCGCGTAGATGGCCGTCTGCTTGGTCAGCTCCACGACCGTGATCACCGAGACGAGCGAGGAATCCTTGAGCAGGGCGACGAAGTCGTTGGTCATCGGGGCGAGCGCGTAGCGCAGCGCCTGCGGCCCGCGCACCAGCAGCAGGATCTGTCCCTCCGAGAAGCCCAGCGTGCGCGCCGCCTCGAGCTGCGCCGCCGGCACGGCCTGCAGCGCCCCACGGTAGATCTCCGCCTCGTACGCCGCGTAGTTCAAGCCCAGGCCGAGAACGGCCGCGAGGAACGCCGGCAGCCTCACCACTCCGGCCAATCCGTAATAGATCACGAACAGCTGGAGCAAGAGCGGCGTGCCGCGAACCAGCTCGATGTACACGGTGGCCACCGTCCGTAGTCCCCCCGGGCCATACAAGCGGCTCGACGCCAGCCCGAGCCCCACGGCTACAGCCAGCCCCATGGACAGCACCGAGAGCACAGCCGTCAATCCGGCGGCGCGGGCGAGGGAAGGGAGATAGGAGATCGCCGCCGCAGGCGCCCAGGCGGCCGGCGCGTGCGCGCCGGAGCGCAGGATCCGTTGGAACAGTGCGCCCTGAGTCGCGTCCCACACCCCCCAGCGACGCAAGATGTCCTCCAAACTCCCGTCGCGCATCGCCTCCCGCAGCACCGCGTCCACCGAGTCGCGCAGGGCGGAATCGGCGCGGGCGAGCACGCCCACGTAGTGGCCGACGGCCACCGCTTGGGGGAGGATGACGAACCCGATCCCTCCCCGGCGGCGCAGCGCGCGCTGCGCGATGATGTGATCGAGCAGCACCGCGTCCACCCGGCCCGCGACGAGGTCCGAGTAGGGGTGCACGTCGTCGTCATACGAGACGGGAATCAGCCCGGTCGAATCCCGCGCCGCGAGCAGCAGGTCGTACGCGATGGTGGCGCCCAGGGTCGCCACGCGCCGGCCACGGAGGTCCGAGAGGCGATGCACCCGGTCACGGTCATCGGTCCGCACCGCCAGCACTTCGCGGAACTCGAAGTAGGGAATAGTGACGGCGTGGCGGGCGCGGCGGGCGGGCGTGTCCTCCACTCCCGAGAGGCCGATCGCGAAGTCGCCGCGTTCCAGGGACTGGTCGATCGCGGACCACTGAACCTGGACGAACCGGGCGGTGCGGCCGCTGCCCAACCCATGGGCGATGCGCCCGGCCACCTCCACGTCAAAGCCGCGCACCTGTGACGGATCGGCGGGGTCGGCTTCGACGAACGGTGCTCCGCCCTCGGCATCGCCGCCCCAGAGAAGCACTGGGGGTCGCTCGCGCTGCGCGCTGAGGCGCGCCAGCGAGCACACCAGGAGCCCGATGATGCCGACGAAGCGGGCGACGATCACGGGTATAAAGTAGGGGTGCCCGTTGCGGCTCGCTCGTGGGTCGATCGCGCGGACTGGCCGGGCCGATCGCGGCGGTTCGCGCGCCCGGCCGCGCCGTCAGAACGTGAGGTAGTTTGGCGCTTTCAACCCCGTGTTGACGTCCACGATTGCGGCTCGAGGGGCGGCGTTCCCCGTCGCGTCGGCCGCGAAGACCAAGATCGCGCTACCACTCGCGACGTAGAGCCGACCCATCGCATCCAGCGCGATCCCCTGCACGAAAACCGCCAGTCCCGTGTTGCTGCCCTCGATCGTGGCTGTGAGCGCGAACTTCCCCGTCTCGTCCGGCGCGTAGACTCTGATCGCGGGGGTCGGGTAAGCCGCGTCTGCGATGTAGACCTTCCCCCTGGCATCCACGGCAATACCCTGCGGATAGGACGGTCCAGTCCGTAAGGTGCCCGTGATCATGGCGGTGGGCGTCGCGTTCCCCGTCGCGCCCGACTCGTAAACGGTGACGCTCGCGGCGTTGCCATTCGTGCCCTCGTTCGCGACGTAGAGCCGACCCGCGGCATCCACCGCGATGCCCGTTGGGAAGACCAGGCGCGTGTTGAGGCCCGCGATCGTTCGGATCGGGGCGACGTTGCCGGTCGCCCCCGCCGCATAGACCGTGATGCTGCTGGGCCAGTTTGCGACGTACAGATTCCCGGCGGCGTCGACGGCGACGCCGTTCGGAGCGCCCAGACCCGTGTTGCTGCCGGCGATGGTGCGGATCGGCGTCGCGTTCCCGCTCGCTGCCGCCGCGTAGACGGTGAGGGTGCTGGAGAGATGATTCGCCACGTAGAGATTGCCTGCAGCATCGCGGGCGATCCCGTCCGGGCCATTCAGGCCCGTATTGCAGCCTGTGATCGTGCGGCTCAGGGTCGCGCTCCCGCTCGCGGGCGCCGCGTAGACCGCGATGCCAAAGGCGGGGATGTGGGCCGCCACGTACAGGTTGCCCGCCGCATCCAGAACAACGCCAAGCGGGCCCCACGGATACCCGATGCCCGTGTGACAGCCCACGATCGTGCGGGTCGGGGTCGTGTTGCCGCTGGCTCCCGCCGCATAGACCGTGACGCTGCCCACGTTGGCGGCGTAGCCAGCGTTCGTGACGTAGACGTTGCGCGCGCCATCCAGAGCGATGCCCGAGGGACCGTCCAGGCCCGTGTTGCTGCCGGCGATCGTGCGTGTCGGGATCGCGTTGCCGTCCGCCCCCGCAGCGAATACTACGATGCTCCCGCCGCAGGGGTTGGCGACGTAGAGCTCGCCTGCCCCATCCAGCCCCATGCCGGCCGGGCAGTCGAGCCCGGTGTTGCTGCCGGCGATAGTGCGGATCGGAGTCGCGTTCCCGCCCGCCGCGGCGTAAACCGTGATACCGCTGCGGCTGGACACGTAGAGGTTGCCCGCCGGGTCGAGCGCGACGCCCCCGACTTCCCAAGAGCTCTGGATCGTGCGGGTGGGAGTGACGTTGCCGCTCGCCCCCGCTGCGTAGACCGTGACGGTGTACGTGTTAGACACATAGACATTGCCCGCCGTATCCAGCGCGATCCCGCCCGGATGGTCGAGACCGGTGCTGTCACCCGCTATTGTGCGGGTCGGGCCTGCGTCCCCGCTTGCCGACGGCGCGTAGACGGTGATACTGCCGCCGCTCCGGGGGTCGAGAGGTGCGTTGGTGACATACAACGTCCCCGCACCATCGCGGGCGATGCCGGCCGCATTGCTCAGCGCCGTCTTGTTGCCCGTGATCGTTCGGATCGGGCTCACGTCCCCACTTGCCCCCGCGGCATACACCACGACACCGGAAACGAGGCTGAAGTTGGTCGCCGCGAGCGCCTGGCCGCCGCCCGCAGGGCCGGTCGGTCCCTCATTGCATGAGCAGAGGGCCAGGAGGGGTGCAAGGTGCAGCAAACGCATTGTGACTAGAGCGGGCGGTCGCGGATCGATCATCGGCCACTCCGGACGGGCGGACTCCAACCAACGCCGCAAGAGGAGGGCCAGCCCACTCTCGTGGTGGGCGACTCGGCCGCTGTGGCAACCCCGCCACGCCACCCAGTCGCCTTACATTAGAGTGGTCCGGCGAATGGCAGGCTCGCCGGTTGGGGGGGCCCATTGCATCACCTCACGCGACTGCAAGAGACGCTGATCTGGTCGCTGCGCGACTTGGCTGTGGCTATAGCGTGGACCTGCTGGCCACGGGTGAGGGAGTGGTGGGGCGCCCGTCAGGCCCCCGCTCGAGAGAAGGACGCCCGGGTATTGCTGCTCGACCGGTCGCGCCGAAAGCGGGTCGCGCCGCGGCGCGTCCGCGCACCCCGCGCGGGCGTGGTCGCCGTGCTGGTGTCGCGGGCCGCGATGGAGGAGCGGATGCGGCTTGCTCTGGGCGCGCGTAGCTGCCTGTGCTTCACCTCGAAGTGGGAGGAGCTGGGAAGCGTCGTCGCGCGCGTCTCGTGCTCGGCCGTGTTCGCCGACCCGCTGGCCGACACGGCGGGGGACGCCGAAGAGCACCTGGCCCGGTTGTCATGCAGCAGGAGCGTTCCGCTCGTTCTTTACACAGTCCTGACACCCGCGGTTGCGGCGAGCCTGCTGCGCCTGTCCGGATGCGGTATCCACCACGTGGTCTTCCACCGCTACGACGACAACCCGGCTCGGCTCCGTGAAGTCTGCGAATGGGGACCGCGCGAACCTCCGTTGCGGGCCGCCTGACGCCGGGGCAGATTGTCACTATGTCGCGCCGTCCCACCGACACCAGGATGGACCGCTCCGTGACGATTCCATCGAAACGCCTCGCCGCCATCGCGGCGCTCGTATTGACGCTCGCTGCCTGCAGCAGCGAAACGGCCCCCACCGGATGGATTCCGAGCGACGGCGCCATCAAAGGCGTGATCACGACGACGAGTGTGTTCCCGGCCCCGTCCCGCGCATCGGTCCCGGCGGCCCCCGCACGCGGCGGCCAGGTCCGGGAGCTCCCCACGCCGCCCAGCGTCGCGGCGCTGCTGCACCGCCCGTCGCACACCGCGCTGCG
>DATDFC010000205.1:0-4389 GCA_036522815.1 Gemmatimonadales bacterium
GGCCCGCTTCGACGACAGCGCGCACGTGCTGGTGCTGCGGGGCCACGGCGAGAAGTTCTTTTCCGCGGGCGCCAACATCGCCTACTTGAACAGCATCACGCCCCGCTACAAGTACTTCTTCTGCCTGCACGCGAACGAGACTCTCAACCGCCTCGAGCACACGCCCAAGCTCACCATCGCCGCGTTGAACGGCCATACCGTAGGCGGCGGCCTCGAGATCGCGATGGCGTGCGACATCCGCCTCGCGAAAGAAAACGCCGGCAAAATCGGGCTCCCCGAGGTGAACCTCGGCGTGCTCCCGGGCACCGGCGGCACGCAGCGCCTGGCGCGCATCGTGGGAAAGTCCACGGCCATCGAGATGATGGTGAAGGGGGAGACCTTCTCGTTCGACAAGGCCAAAGAGCTCGGTCTCGTGAATGAGGTCTTCCCCGCCGACGACTACTGGGACCAGGTGATGCTGTACGCCAAGCAGTTCACCCCGCCCCACAAGGCGTCCAAGGCGGTCGGGCTCATCAAGCGGTCCGTGCAATCCGGCGCCGAGGTGCCGTTCGAGTCGGGCCTCACACTCGAGCGCGAGCTGCAGCAGCAGCTGTTCCAGTCGGATGACGCCAAGGAAGGCATCGCGGCGTACGTGGAGAAGCGCGTCGCGGAGTTCAAGGGCCGGTGAAGACCGACCTGCTGATCGGGAGCGAGTGGCGGGCGGCGGCGAAACGCTACTGTCTCACGAACCCCGCCACCGAGGAGCCGCTCGCGGAAGTCGCCGAGGCAGGCGAGGCCGAGGTCGACGCCGCCGTCCGGGCCGCTCGTGCTTGCCTCGAGTCGAAGGAGTGGCGCGAGCTGCCGGCCCGGCGGCGCGGCCAGCTGCTCTATCGCGTGGCCGACCTGCTGGAGCAGCGCTCCCAAGAGATCGCGGAGGTGGAGACCAGGAACAACGGCAAGCCGTTGTTCGAGTCGAAGATCGACATCGCCATGGCGATCGAGACCTTCCGCTACTACGCCGGCTGGGCCGACAAGCTCACCGGCGACACGCTGCCCGTGAACGGCAATTTCTTCACGTACACGCTGCGCGAGCCGGTGGGCGTAGTGGGTGCGATCGTGCCGTGGAACTTCCCGCTCAACCTGGCGACGTGGAAGGTGGCGCCGGCGCTCGCGGCCGGGTGCACGGTGGTGCTCAAGCCCGCTCACGAGACGCCCCTCACCGCCTTGCTGCTCGGGGAGATCGCGCTCGCAGCGGGCCTGCCGGCCGGGGCCCTGAACGTCGTGCCCGGCCCGGGCGCGACCGCCGGCGCGGCGCTCGTCCGCCATCCGCTGGTGGACAAGATCGCCTTCACCGGGTCCACGGAGGTCGGCCAATGGATCCAGCGGGAGGCCGCCGGCACCGTTAAGCGGGTCACTTTGGAGCTCGGCGGCAAGAGTCCCAACATCATTTTCGCGGACGCGGACCTGCCCGCCGCGATCCGCGGTGCGCAGAGCGGAATTTTCTACGGGAAAGGAGAAGTGTGCGCCGCCGGATCCCGTCTCCTGGTCGAGCGCGCCGTGCACGACCAGGTGGTGGAGCAGCTCGCCGAGCGGGCCAAGAAGCTCACGCCCGGCGACCCGTTCGACAAGAACACGCGGCTGGGCGCGATCGTATCCAAGCGGCAGCAGGAATCGGTGCTCTCCTACATCGCCGCGGGCACGAAGGATGGCGCCCGGCTCGTGGCCGGGGGCAAGGCGGCCAAGGTCAACGGCAAGGGCTTTTACGTCGAGGCGACCGTGTTCGACGGCGCCACGCCGGGCATGAAGATCGTGGACGAAGAGATCTTCGGACCGGTATTGGCCGTGCTCACGTTCGACAACGAGGCCGAGGGCATCGAGCTCGCCAACCGCTCGCGCTACGGCCTCGCGGCGGGCATCTGGACCAAGGACGTGCAGAAGGCGCACCGCGTGGCGCGCGCGATCAAGGCGGGCACCGTGTGGGTGAACACGTACAACTTCTACGATCCCGCCGCTCCGTTCGGCGGCTATAAGTTCTCGGGGTTCGGCCGAGACCTCGGCAAAGAGGCGCTCGACAACTACACCGAGACCAAGACCGTCTGGGTGGCGCTATGAAGTCGGTAGAAGTCGGTAGAGGTCGGTAGAGGTCGGTAGAGGTCGGTATGGGGAATCTCGAGGCGTACATCTGTTCGGCACTGCGAACGCCCGTCGGCAAACACGGCGGGGCGCTCGCCGGCGTCCGCGCCGATGACCTCGCGGCCGTTCCCATCAAGGCGGTCGTGGAGCGATCGGGAATCGACCCTGCGAGCATCGACGACGTCATTCTGGGCTGCACCAATCAGGCGGGCGAAGACAATCGCAACGTGGCGCGGATGGCGCTCCTCTTGGCGGGCCTTCCGGTCGAGGTGCCGGGCCAGACCGTGAATCGGCTGTGCGGCTCGGGACTGCAGGCGGCGGCGAGCGCGGCGCAGGCGATCAAGGCGGGTGAGGGCGACGTGTTCATCGCGGGCGGCGTCGAGAACATGACTCGTGCTCCCTATGTGATGCTGAAATCGGGCGAGGCGTGGAGCCGCAAGGCGCCAGAGACGGCGGACACGACCGTGGGATGGCGCTTCACCAACCCTCGCTTCAAGAAGGAATGGACCATCGCGCTCGGCGAGACCGCCGAGGTGGTGGCCGAGCGCTACAAGATCACCCGGGCCGAGCAGGATGCGTTCGCTGTGGAGAGCCAGCGCCGGGCCGATGCCGCGCTGAAGGCATGCGTCTTCACTGACGAGCTCGTTGCGGTACCGCTCCCCGACGGCGCGACGTTCGCCAAGGACGAATACCCACGCGCCGGTGTCACGCTCGACAGCGTCGCGCAGCTCAAGCCGGCGTTCCGGCGGGACGGCACGGTCACGGCGGCGAGCTCGAGCGGGATCAACGATGGAGCGGCGGCGTTACTGCTGACGGGGAAGGACGGGGGAGGACGGGGGAGGTTGCAGCCGTTCGCGAGGGTAGTTGCGACAGCAGTGGCGGGGGTCGATCCCAGCTGCATGGGGCTGGGTCCCATTCCCGCAACCCACAAGGTCTTGAAGCGCGCCAAGATGACCATCGACCAGATCGACCTGATCGAGCTCAACGAGGCGTTCGCCGCCCAGGCGATCGCCTGCATCCGCGAGCTCGAGCTCGACCCGGCGAAGGTGAACATCTACGGCGGTGCCATTGCGCTGGGGCACCCGCTGGGCGCGACCGGCGCGCGCCTGTTGACGACGCTGGTCCACGCGCTCGGTCGCACGCACGGGCGCTACGGTCTCGCGACCATGTGCATCGGTGTCGGCCAGGGCATCGCGATGATCGTGGAGCGGGCGTGATGGCCGCATACGAGCGCGTGCTGGTCGAGATCGCGGCCGGGATCGGGAGCGTGACGCTCGACCGCCCGGAGAAGCTGAACGCGTTCGATCGCGCCACGTGCGACGAGCTGCTCGAGGCGCTGCGGCTGTTGAGCGGCAGCGAGGGCGTGCGCGTCATCACCATCACGGGGGCGGGACGGGCGTTCTGCGCCGGGGCCGACCTGGGAGTGCTGGGGAGCGAGGGACCCGCCCTCGTCGCCGCTGGCAAGGACGTCGCGCTCGCCCTGCGCGCCGCACCGCAGCCCGTGCTGGCCGTCGTGAACGGCGCGGCGGCGGGCGGCGGCGCCAACCTGGCGCTCGCCTGCGACTACCGCATCGCGTCGGACCAGGCGTCCATCGGGCAGGTGTTCCACAAGCTCGGGCTGGTGCCCGATTGGGGTGGGACCTTTTTCCTGCCCCGCCTCGTGGGCACGTCCAAGGCGCTGGAGCTGGTGTGGAGCGCGCGCATGGTCCCCGCCGCCGAGGCGCGCGAGTTGGGCCTGTTCGACCGGGTGGTGCCCCACGCCCGGCTCGCGTCCGAGGCCCGTGCGCTCGCCGACGCCTGGGCGGCCCAGCCCGCGAGCGCGGTGCGCCGGGCCAAGGCGGCGTTGTATCGGAGCGATGCAGGCGTGCTGGAAGCGATGCTCGATCTCGAGATCACCCAGCAGAATGAACTATTCGCCACTCCCGACGTGCAGGCGCGCATCGCGGGCCGGGGGGGGGCGTCAATCGCGAAGAGGAGCGGCTGATGGTACGCAAGCTGAACAACTTCGACGAGTGGATCGACTATTTCCGCTACTGGCAGGACGGGATCGGTCTCCCCCAGGGCGACCTGCGCAGCTTCAAGTTCGAGGCGAAGTTCGACCAGCAGGACGTGCCCCACATCGAGTTCGGCCACTATAAAGGCCAGCGCAAGTGGCCCACCGTGATGCACATCCCCGACCAGCGCATCCGCGATGCGCTCTTGAATCTGATCGTGTACCAGGGCGACACCGAGTTCGCCTCGGTGGAGCAGCAGCGCAATCTGCTCACCCACGCCCCG
>DATDFC010000206.1:0-5060 GCA_036522815.1 Gemmatimonadales bacterium
CACCTGCCGCACCTCGATGATGTCGCCGTCCAGCATGGGGGCGCGCTTGGCCCATTCGATCGCTTCGGCCCGGGACTTGACCTGGATCATCCAGTAGCCGCCGAGCACCTCCTTCGCCTCGGTGAACGGCCCGTCGGTGACGGTGGCCTTGCCGCCCGAGAACTTGACGCGGGCGCCGGTGGCGGGCGGGTGCAGCCCGTCCAGCGCCAGCACCACGCCGGCCTTGGTGAGCGACTCGTTGTACTTGGTCAGCTTGGCGACGAGGTCCGCCGGGGGGGCAAAGCCCGCAGGCGCCTTATCGTACCCCTTGGGGATCACCAGCATCATGAATCGCATGGTCATCAGCTCCTCACGATCACGGTTTGGTAACGGGTCCGCTCCAGGAATCGCCGCCGGCCCAGGGCGACCGTGGCGGCGAGGATCCCCACGCAGAACGGCAGCGCCGCCGGCGCCGCCCCTTGCGTGGCCACCGTCACGACGGTCGCGCCGATCATGATGATCACCAGCCCGGCGGCCGCCAGCGGAGTGAAGCCGGTACGGATACGCAGCAGCCCCGGGAGAATCAGGCCGATCGCGCCCGTCACCTCGCACACGCCGATGAACTTGAGGAAGGCGGCGGGAAGCGGGCTCACCTTCGCCAGTGCCGCGAGCGGGAGGGCGAGCTTGAACCCGCCAGCGAACAAAAAGAGGGCGGCCAGCAGGCCCTGAATGACCCACAGCGCCGCGTTGGACTTGTTGGTTGTGACGGGCATGGTCCCTGCTCCTTGGCGTGCGAGTATGGCGCCGGCGTTTCCGGCTCCCACTCATACGTCGAGTGGCGCCTCGAGCAATCGACACCACGCAGGTTGTGGGGACACCGCGACTTAGGGAACCTCTGCACAACTGGGGCGCCCTCCGCCCCGACCCCCAGCGCCACGTACCGAGTGGTGCAGAGGTTCCTTAGAGCGTTGCGTCGTCAGGTCGTTGCGGGGTGGGGGTGGAGCGCGCAGCTGCACCGCATCCGCGCGGCGTCAGGGTCGCTCGGAAACAGATGATAGTACATCGCCACCATCATCGGGATGAACACTACACTGTTGTAGAACAGGTGCAGCTCGAGCCGGGGAAACCACAGCTGCACGATGCTGGTGGGCACCGGAGACCCGAACAGCGTGCGGCCCGCGATCACCTGACCCTGGAGTAGCGCATGCTCGATGTGATGCCAGAACTGGATCACGAGCGCCGCCAGCCACCACGCCCGGGATCGGCCCACGAAGCCGGGCAGCAGCGCCCAGATACCGGCCAGCATGACCAGGGCATACCCGTAGTGCAGCACCTCGGAGTGCACCAGCCACGGGAACGCCTGACCCAGCACGCCGCGCGCCTGGTGCACCGGCCATTTCAGCACGTACACCTGATAGGCCTGCACTAGATGCTCGGCCCAGTGGGCGATCACGATCACCAGGAAGACCTGCAGCGCCCGTTTGTGCCACGGGCCGTTGAGCTTGCCGATGAACGAAGTCGTGAACGCGGTACTGGCCATGCGGGCTCGCGGAGCCGGGGAGCGGATATTATGCGCCGCTCCTGCGAGCGGTGGCAAGGGTCCGTAGCGCAGCACGAACAGAAAGACATACGGGCGGGGACTTGCATCCCGGGCCGACGTTGTGTAGTTAGCTGCCGCAAGCCGAGTCCCGCTACCTGAGCGGGAACGGGGGACCCAGGTAGTCGGGGCGCAGCGCCACCAGCGCAGGGCAGCCAGTCTCTTCCGCCCGAGCCCGTCAGCTAACCCCGTAGGCTTCGAGGAGAGACCGATGTTGCCCCCGACCGCGGGCCTCCCTGATCTCAGGGAGCCGTGGACCGCACGCATGAAGCGCGTCCTGCTCGGCAGGAAGCGCGAGCTCCATCCCCAGGTCTTCCACAAAGTCTCGCTCATCGCGCTGCTGGCGTGGGTGGGTCTTGGCGCCGATGGCCTGTCGTCCTCCGCGTACGGGCCCGAGGAGGCGTTCCGGACACTGGGCGCGCATACCTACCTGGCGATGGCGCTGGCCGTCGCGACGGCGTTCACCGTCCTCGTCATCTCATACGCCTATAGCCGCATCATCGAGCAGTTCCCACTCGGTGGCGGCGGGTACGTCGTCGCCTCACGGCTGCTGGGGCAGAGCGCCGGCGTCGTGTCGGGATGTGCCCTGGTCGTGGACTACGTGCTCACGATTTCCATCTCCATCGCCGCGGCGGGCGACGCCATCTTCAGCTTCCTGCCGCCCGCATGGAGCGGAGTCGTGGCGCTCGGCGTGCCCGTCAAGCTGGTGGTGGAGTTCGCGGCCATCGCCTTCCTCATGCTGTTGAATCTGCGCGGGGTGAAGGAATCCGTGATCGCGCTCGCGCCGCTCTTCCTGACGTTCCTCGTCAGCCACGCGATCCTCATCGGCGGCGTGATCCTCGGCCGGGTCGGCGACATCCCGGCCGTGTTCCGGGAAGTGCGCGATGGGTTCGGGCAGGGCCTGCACGCACCGCCGCTGGGCCTGGGCCTCGCCGGGATGCTCGCGCTCTTGGTGCGCGCGTACGCGCTGGGGGGCGGGACCTATACGGGGATCGAAGCGGTGTCGAACGGGCTCTCGATCATGCGGGAGCCGAAGGTGCAGACCGGCAAGCGCACCATGGCCCTCATGGCGGTGTCACTGGCGGTGACCGCCGGTGGGCTCATCCTCGCCTATCTGCTCGTGCACGCCACGCCGGCTCCCGGCCGGACGATGAACGCGGTACTGGCGAGCCGTTTCGCCGGCGGTTGGGGGGGCATCGGCGCCGCATTCGTGCTGATCACGTTGTTGTCCGAAGCCTTGCTCCTCATCGTGGCGGGTCAGACCGGGTTCATCGACGGGCCGCGAGTCATGGCGAACATGGCGGTCGATTCCTACTTGCCGCACCGCTTCAGCCAGCTCTCGGACCGGCTCACCATGTCGTACGGTGTGTTGTTGATCGGTGGCGCTTCGCTGCTGGCGCTGGTGTACACCGGCGGGGACGTGACCCATCTGGTAGTGCTGTATTCGATCAACGTGTTCCTGACCTTCTCCCTGTCCGAGCTCGCGATGTGCCGATTCTGGGTGCGTGAGCGGAAGAAACACGCCACCTGGCGTAAGCACATCGCCGTGCACCTGGTCGGCCTCACGCTGTGCCTGTTCATCCTCACGGTCACGGTCTATGAGAAGTTCGAGGAAGGGGGATGGGTCACGCTCGCACTGACCGGCGGCTTGATCGCGGCCTGTTTCCTCATTCGGAGGCACTACCGCCTGGTCCACGACAGCCTCAGACGCCTCGACGGGATCCTGGAGGCGCTTCCCGCCGGCAGCGTGGCCGGTGCGCGGGCGCTCGACCCCGCCGCGCCGACGGCGGTGCTGCTGGTGGGCGGTTATGCGGGCCTGGGCATTCATTCGCTGCTGTCGGTCGAGCGCCTGTTCCCAGGCTATTTCAAGAACTTCGTCTTTGTCTCGGTGGGAGTGATCGATTCGGCGAGCTTCGTGAACGTCGAGGCGGTCGAGGAGGTCCGCACCCGCACGGCAGCGGATCTGCGCCGCTACGTCGAGCTCGCCACCGGCCTCGGTCTCGCGGCCGAGTCGCGGATGGCGGTGGGCACCGAGGCGGTCGCCACCGCAGCGAACCTGTGCGGCCAGATCGCCCGTGAGTTTCCGCGCTGTCTCTTCTTCGCGGGCAAGCTGATCTTCCAGCGGGAGCGGTGGTACCAGCGGGTTCTTCACAACGAAACGGCGTATCAACTCCAGCGCCGCTTGCAATTCGCCGGGTTGAACGCGATGGTCCTCCCGGTCCGCATCACGGAGGCTGCATAATGTCCCCGGCCGCGTATACTTTCCAGACCTACCAGGGAGGGATTCGTGCCGCCTCAGAGTTATGACGCCATCGTCGTGGGATCGGGCATCTCCGGGGGATGGGCCGCGAAGGAGCTCACGGAGAAAGGGCTTCAGGTCTTACTGCTCGAGCGCGGCAAGAACATCGAGCACGTCAAGGACTACCTCAACGCGACCAAAGGTCCGTGGGAGTATCCCCATCGTGGCGGGCGCACGCGCGCGATGGAGCTGGCCTACCCGGTGCTGAAGCGTGACTACCCGCTCAACGAGAAGAACCTGGACTGGTGGGCCTCCGACAAGGACTCTCCCTACACCGAGATCAAACGGTTCGACTGGTTCCGCGGTTACCACGTAGGCGGTCGCTCGCTCATGTGGGGCCGGCAGAGTTATCGCTGGAGCGACTTCGACTTCGAGGCCAACGCGCGCGAGGGGATTGCGGTCGACTGGCCGATCCGCTACGCCGACCTGGCACCGTGGTACGATTACGTCGAACGGCACGCCGGCATCTCCGGGTCGCGGGAGGGGATGCCGCAGCTTCCCGACGGACAATTCCAGCCGGCCATGCCCCTCAACTGCGGCGAGGCGGTGGTCGCCGAGCGGCTGCGGAAGCGGTTCGCGGGGCGGCGCCGGATCATTCCCGGCCGCACGGCGAACCTGACACAGGCGCTGGCCGGGCGCGCACCCTGCCAGTTCCGCAACGCCTGTTGGCTCGGCTGTCCGTACGGCGGGTACTTCAGCACGCAATCCTCGACATTGCCGCCGGCCATGGCCACCGGACGGCTGACGCTCAAGCCGTTCGCGATCGTCACGGAGATGGTGTACGACCGCGATAAGAAGCGCGCCACCGGCGTGCGGGTCCTCGACGCGGTCACCGGCCAGACCACCGAGTACACGGCGCGAATCATCTTCCTGTGCGCGTCTGCGTTGAATTCGACCTGGTTGCTGCTACGCTCCGCGACGGAGGTGTGGCCCGACGGGCTGGGGTCGAGCTCCGGAGAGCTGGGGCACAACCTGATGGATCATCACTTTCGTGTGGGTGCGCAGGGTACGATCGAAGGGCTCGATGACAAGTATTACAATGGCCGGCGACCCACCGGCTTCTACATCCCGCGCTACCGCAATTTGTTCGGCGACAAGCGGCCGTACCTGCGGGGCTTCGGCTACCAGGGGGGCGCCAGCCGTCAGGGGTGGTCGCGCGCGGTGGCCGAGCTGGGGGTGGGCGGT
>DATDFC010000207.1:0-21631 GCA_036522815.1 Gemmatimonadales bacterium
CGACACGACGGTGCAGCAGGCGGGGATCGGCGGTCCCGCGGGCACGTGGTCGGAGGGTGACAGTCTCAAGGCGCTCGGTCCCGAGGGTCGGGAGGCGCTGGCCGCGCGGCTCGACGTCGACGCGCTGGGGCGGCGGGCCAATATACTCGTACGGTCGCTCAACCAGGCGTTCGATTCGCTGTCGCACCAGCGCGACCGCCTGGCCGCCACGCCGTCGATCATGCCGACCAAGGGCTGGCTCACGAGCGCGTTCATGCGGGAGCGGGTGCATCCGATTCTCCACCTGGCGCGTCCGCACGAGGGCATCGACGTGAGCGCGCCAATGGGGGCGGAGATCGAGGCGCCGGCGGCCGGTCGCGTCACCGACGTGAAGTGGGAAGAGGGCTACGGCAACATGATCACGCTGGACCACGGGTTCGGCCTGGTGACGCGGTTCGCGCACTGCTCCAAGATTCTGGTGGCGCGCGGCCAGAGCGTGAAGCGAGGACAGAAGATCGCGCTGGTCGGGTCGACGGGTCTCTCCACGGGGCCGCACCTGCACTACGAGGTGTGGGTGAACCACAAGCCGGTGGACCCGATGAAGTACGTGATGCCGGATGCGATCGTGGACTGACGGCGGCAACGCGGACGACACACAGGCGGGGGGCCCGGTCACCGGCGGCGCCCCCCGCGCTGTTTTTGCCAGCCCTTGACGCGGTCCGACGGGCGTGCCACGATGAAACCGGCTCAATGCACGCCCGAAGGCTCTTTCGATTGCGGCGCGCCCGGTTCGCGCTGATCGGCTTGGCAACCGCGGCGGCGTGTCGCGGCGCGCGGCCCGGGATCGAACATCCGGGCCCGCAGCGTCCGGGCAGCGTGATCACCGCCGACGCGATCGCCGCCTCCGGCGCCAAGACGGCATGGGATGCCGTTCGCTTGACCGTCCCGAACGTGCAGTTGCGCGAGCGTGGTGGTCGCGCCGCCGGGATCCAGCGGCGCGGCCAGGCGAGTATCTACCTCGACGACCAGGTGCGCGTGATTCTCGACAACACCCGGATCTACGACTTGCAGGTGCTGCAACAAGTCGCCGCCGCCGACATCTACATGATCGAGGTCCTGACCGGACTCGAGGCGACCACGTACTACGGCGCCAGCTCCACGTCCGGGGTCATCGTCATCACGACGACGAGCGGTCGGCCGTGAAGCCGCTCACGGATTGCGATCCGTGCACCCGTGGAAATTTGGATTGTTCTGCTCCTCCACCGGGATCGACATCTGGATCGCGTCCCCAAATACGCCGCCCTTGAACCATGCACCGATCGGGTAGACCGTGTTCACGGAAAAGAAGCTGCCGTACTGACGCACCTCTCGACGCATGTCGCCCAGACGGTGGCCGGTACTGAACATCCAGAAGGCACGCTCCGAGAACATCAGCTTCGCCCGAGCCGTGGGGGTCCCCGGGTCGGTGAGCGGCGCGAGGGTCGTGCCGGTCACGGGGCGGTAGCTGGTGTCGAGGGGCACGGGCAGGAGCGTGGCATCGGCCCGTGGGATGTTGAGCTTGCTCAACCACGTCGTCGTATCTCGGGCCGTCAGCGCGGCCTCGGCCTCAATGAGGCGGGCCTCGATCCCGGTTGCGACCTTGACGGAGCCCGTCTGTCCCCAGATCCCCTGGCGCAGGACCCTGAACCCGTACTGACTGTCGAAAATCAAATCGGTCGACTTCCCTAACTGCGTCGGCACTCGTGGATCCCGGGCACTCACGAAGGGCAGTCCGTTCACACCTTCGGTGTCCGCCACGGTGTACCGCTTGGCGCCGTTGTTCAGGGCGTTGATCTGGTTGACGTTGGCGTTGACCGAGTGCGTCACGTCGTAGTGGAACGTGGTCGGCACCGCAGCGACCGCGGCACTCGCGCCCACGAAGTCTGCGCGGTCCACCAGCGCGCGCCCCTTGATCACCTTGGCGAAGTTCGCCACGCTGGCGCTGTCGGCCCCTCCCAGGTTCGCGAGCGCCGAGTCGGCGTGCGCGATGGCCAACGCGAACACGGAGTCGTCGGACAGCGGATTGCCATAGGCGATCGAGGTGCCGGCGACGCTGTCGAGCGGAATGCCGTTACAGTAGTGCTCGCCCAGCAGCACCTCGACGTATGCCGTGACCGCGAACATGCGGCCAATGTTTGTCAGCGGTATAGGCGAGTACGCCCGCAGCCCGTCGATCGCGGCGCGCGCTTGAGTCCGCACGCGATTCAGATTCCGAAACGGTCCGGCGTTGAACGTATTGGTCGGATCCCAAATCCGCTGGTCCTGGTTGTTGCGCTGCACGAACGTATCCCCGGAGCGCCATTCGTCCGCCAGCAGTCCACCGAACATGAACAGCGCGTCGGGCCCTTGCGTGCCGGAGACGGCCTGGGCCATCCGGAGCACGGCGCCATTGTGGAGGGACACGGCGCTGGCGGCGGAGTTCGCCTGCACGATGATGTCCGGATCAGTGACGCTCAGGAAATCCTTGCACCCGAACAGGGGCAACGTCACGGTGAGGCCGACGAGGCCCAGCGTACGCCGCCAGAACGGGGGATTGAATCGAGTCATGGTGTCAGAGTTCCTCGCTCGAGTGGTTGTCTGGTAGCCAGCTCAGAACCCGACATTGAGTCGGAATGTCCAATAGGTCGGCGGCGGTGCGGTCTGGAAGTTGCTGACCACGCCGGTGGCGCCCTCGAAGTAGTTCGCCTCGGGGTCGATGCCGCTGAACCCGGTAGCCTTCCAGAGGTTGCGACCCGCGACCGTGAAGCTGAGGCGGTCCGCGCGGAACGCCCGGGCCCACTCCGCCGGAAACTCGTACGTCGCGGACGCTTCCCGCAGCCGGATGTACGTGGCTTTCTCGATGAAGCCGTACTGCGTGCCCGACGGCGTTTCGCGCAACGCGACCACGCGCGCCTGATCCCACAGCGGCGCCGTGGGATCGACCAGGCCGCGACAGTTGTTTCTCGACTGACAGCGGATGCGGTCGGTGCCGTTCAACTGGTAGTAACCGCTCTTGTGGTCGAACAAGCCGACGATCCGCAGCCGCTTGTTGAACAGGTCGAACCCGGTGTTGTAGGTGATCTCCCAACGCGGGTTCGCGTACCCGACGAACATGGCGCTGTCGGCAACCGTGATCTCGTTGGCGGTGATGATGCCGTTGCCGTCCAGGTCCCTGAACGTGTAGGGACGCTGCCACCATCCGTTGATCGGATAGCCCACTTGTTGTCGCGTGGTCGTCCCGATGATGGGCGGCACGCCACCCATGTCCGCGATGAAGTTCGTATTGTACGCGGCGTTGACGCTCAGGTCCCACCCGAAGCCCGGCTTGTCGAGCACCTGGAGCTCGCCCAGCGCTTCGACCCCGCGGTTCACGACGGCGCCGATGTTCTCGAACCGTGTGATCGGGCCGCCGGCGCCGGGAGGGAGCGTGCGTGCAATCAGCGCGTTCTTCGTCCGTTTGTCGTAATACGTCAGCTCGAGGTTGACCCGCCGCTCGAAGAGGGTGGCATCACCACCAAACTCGTACTCGCGGGCCCGCTCGGGCTTGAGACCGGCGTTTCCCAAGGCGCTGAAGATGATCGCGTTGTTGTCGCGGCCGCTGACGCTCGCGGTGGTCGGCAGAAAGAAGCGAATCGCGTCGGTCGCGCCCGGCTGGACGCCCGAGGCACCGACGGCGCCGCGCAGGCGCACGCTGTTGATCCAGCCCCACTTTGGGAAGAACGGCTCCTGCGAGATCACATACGAAACGTTCAGCTTTGGGTAATACACCGCTTTGAAATCCGACCCGAAGGCGCTGTTGCCGTCCGCCCGCAGGCCCGCCGTGACGTACAGTCGCTCCTTATAGCCGAACTCCTGCTCCACGAACGCGCCCAGCGTCTTCGAAATGGTCGTACTCTCGGCCACTTGCGGGACGCCGCCGGCCGTGAGCGTCGTCGCCGTCGGGGCCAGGTCATAAGCGAACGCCACGTTGAGGTTCGCGTTGGTCTTGAAATACTGCACCCCGGCAGTCGTGCGCGATGTCCACGTGGGGTTGAGCGTGAACGAGGCCGTCGCGTGCAGATCGAAGGTGTACTGGAAGAAATTCGTCCGGTTGTCCTGCTTGTACCCGACCGTGTCGGCGAACGTCCCCGTGAAATTCACACACTGGTTGCGCCGGCACAGATCGGTGTCCAGCCGGCTCGTGTAATCAACCCCGCCGACCGCCCGGAGGGCGAGCCAGCTCGTGGGTCGCCAATTTGCCGTGCCGCTCCCGATAAACCGGTTGATATCCTGGTTGATCTCTTCGGCGAACATCGAGTCGGGAGTGAACAGGCGATAGCCGTTGTGGCCGTTGTCCTTGTTCCCCGGCCCGCCCAGGGCGTTCGACAGCAGGCCGGTTGTGTTGTTATCGGTGGGCGGCACCCGCAGGGTGCTCGAGATGAAGTTCGTAGAGGCCTGCACGTCCACGCGGGGAGTCAAGGTCGCCTGCACGTTCGCTCGCACGCTGGTGCGGCGCAGCCCATTGGGGCGTAGCTGCTCGTCCGGCACGGAGCCGATCTGCCGCACGTGCAGCAGCGTGTCGACGGCGAACGGTGGCATCTTCAGCTGACCGATTTCATCCTCCCACTCGCCCGACAGGAAATAGCGCACCGCATCCGATCCCCCTGACACCTGCACGCCGTACTGCTGCCGATGTCCCATCGCATTGGGCGACGTCTGCGGGTCGTTGAACAAGTTGTATCGGGTGACGCTGTCCTGGACGCAATACTGCGGATCCGTAGTCGCCCGGGCCGTCTGGGTGAGGATGCACTGCGTCCCGTTGACCGGCCGGGAATTGTGCGCCGTGGTCGTGTCCGTAGCGCTGCTGCGCCAGCCGCGATACGCATCGGGGTACGTGTTGTAGTCCGTGATCGCGCCCTGTTCCGCGTACACGGTCCAGCGCGTCTTGCCGGCCGTGCCGCGCTTGGTCGTGATGGCGATCACGCCGTTGGCGGCGTCGGTGCCGTACAACGCCGAAGCCGACGGACCCTTCACGACGTCGATGGACTCGATCTCGTCGGGGGAGAGATCGTTGACGCGGCTGGGCGGCGCACAGCCGACGTCGCATACCGACGAGGAGCGGTTCTGGCTGATGATGCGGATGCCGTCGACGACGTAGATCGGCTCGTTATTGAGCGAGAGGCTGTTGGTTCCGCGGATGCGCACCCGCGACGGCGAGCCCGTCTGCGTGCCTGCGAGGACGTCCACGCCCGCGGCATGCGCGCTGAGCAAGTCGGTGAAGTCATGGATGGTCCCCTTCTCCACCTCCTTGGGCGCGTCGATCCGCGGGATATTGTTCCCGACCTCCTTCTTCGCCTGGTCGCCCGTGGACGTCACCACCACCTCGTCCAGCGAGAAGGGTGACAGCGCCAACGTGAGGTCGGCGACGACACTCTCCCCCGCATTCACGGTCAACGCACGTGAGGCGGCCGCGTAACCGACAGCGCTGGCTCGGACGGTCGCCTGACCCGCGGGAACCCGCGCGATGCTGTAACGTCCCTCGGCGTTGGTCTGCGCGAGCAGTGACGTGCCGACGATGGTGACCCGCGCGCCGCCGAGCGGGTGTCCGGAGGCCTGGTCGGTGACCCGGCCGGTGACGGTGGCTTGCTGGGCCTGGGCGACCGCCGTAAGGCCGAGGAGGCCACCCAGTGCCAACCAGAAGCGCACAGTATCTCGGTTGAAAAGGCCCATGCTGGACACGCTCCTTTCTCGCGAATGCCGGAGACGGCTCGTGTTCATGACGTACTGCGCCAATGGAAGCGCACCCGTGCCCAACGGCTGACAGGACACGTTCGGTGCAGGAAGAGGAACGCCACGCGGGACGTTCCACATAGAAATGAGTGTGCCGCGCTCCGCGCCGCGTCGCAAGAGCGGTAACTGCAAGCGTTTTGTAGTGTGGTGTTGCGTGGACGCAACTGTTTTCAGTACCGGTCCGGCGGCCGCCGATCTACCAGGATGACCGCGCTCGGTGTGGTGAACCCCTGCGGCGCCATGCTTCCGGCCACGGAGCGCGGTACAATCACGGCGGTCATCACCGAGCCCACGATGCGCCCACCAGCGATCGGATTCACGTGAGTCACCGTATCGGCCGCCTGGCCGGCCGGCAAGGACACTCTCGCGAGGATCGGCGCAGTAGTACCAGTCGCCGTCACGACGACTTGTAGCGCCTGGGTCCCCGTGTCGGCGGAGATCGGGGCATAGCTACTGAGGGCACCATACGCGACGTTCGTCGCAATCGGGCTGGCCAGCGCTGCGGTATCCGCCGCATGCCGGATCAGAAACGCATCAAGGTTACCGAGTCCCGCCCCCGCGTGGATCACGCGGAACCCGACGTTCCCGGCGCCTGGATCGGGAGCCTTGTCGGTGAATAACCGAACCTGCCGGGCCGGTGTCGATCCCGAACGCGCGAAGCCCATGTGGACGAAGGTGACGCTGTCGGAGGGCGCGAACACGATCGTGGTGTCGACCAGGATCTGCTTGGCGATGACCACGTCCTGGCTGCTGTTGAAAATGCCAATGCGGCGCGATCCGGCCTGGATTCCTTGGTAGAACATGGTGGAGGCACGGAAATCCGCGTCGTACAATCCAGCATTCGATACCATGTCGATGGCGTGCATGTCCTCCTGCATCGTGTCGGGCACCGCTTCCACCCAATGGATCGCCGCGTTCGGCGGGATGGGCTCGGTGAACGTCGCGTCGCGGCTGCACGCGACCGGCGCGAGGATAGAGAGCGACACGAGAACGACCGAACACCGGATCGCGATCATGATGGACTCGCCGTCGAGGAATGGTCTCACTGTTGGTTGCCGCCTCCGCCCCCGCCCGATTCCGCTAGTGACCCTCCTCCGAAGAGATGTCGCGTCGCGGCGAACGTCACGAAGCCCGCCGTGAAGGCGCCTACCAGGAGATAAGTGCGCGGCTTCGATAGGCGGCGCTCGTACGCGTTGCCGACCCAGGTCCGTCGGAGGGACACGCTCTCCCCGCTCCAGCGACTCTCGCGTCCCCGGATGTCGGTCACGCCCGCGACCCGGAGCGTGTACTCGCTGTCGCTAGATCCGATCACCGCCCCTTCGACGCGCGCGATCCCGGGCCCGATCACGGCACCCGCTCCCACACGACCCACGTCGGATAGCACGAGAGCGACCTGGCTCTGGGGCACCGGATTCAGCGTGGGGAGCGGCGCGTAGGTGTAGCATCCGGCGACGAGCACTGACAGCAGCGCCGCAGGCGGCGAACTCACCCGTCGCGTCCAGCGCATGGTTAGTACACGCCGCCGCTGAACAGACCGTAGTTCCCGGGACCCGCCGCGTCACGCCCGCCCTGGCCGCCCACGCCGTAGAACGACTCCCGGCGCGCGTCCATCTCTTGATACGGCACGGCCCAGTTCAACGCGGTGTACTGCGGCAGGTCGCCCCAGCCCCGGCCGGCGAAGAACCACATACCGTAGCCGGCGTAAGCGGTCTCCATGCGGTACTCCCACTTGAGCGCGTCCCAGATGGTCCCGCACTTGGCACGCTTGTAGCCCGCGGCGGCATCGGGGACGCGCGGCACGCAGGAGCCGCTGCCCGCCACATAGGTGCTGTCCATGCCGGGCACCGGCATCAGCGAATCTGTGATCACGCCGGCGAGCGGCTTCAGCTTTCCATTGCCGACGCGCGACACGTCGATGAGGGCGGCGGCCGCCGCCACATTGCCGAGCCGGAGCTGTCCCTCGGCGGCGTACAGGCGAATCTCGGCGGCCGTCATCACGGGGTATGGCCCATTACGACTGGCGTTGCTGAACGCGCGGGAACGATAGAAGTCGTACTGCGAGATCCCGAGTGGGTCACCGGGCTGGTCTTCGCCCGTGGGCCGGTTGCGGAAGTAGGGTGTGCCGCTGAACGGGAGCGCCGTTGTGGGCGTGGGCGAGTTGGTTTGCTGCGCCCCCCGTGTCGCGCCCTGCGGGAGACGCCGATCCGGTGTGGCGACGACGAACGGGACCCGCTGCCCTGGCGCCGTGTTCAACCAATGGTCGTACCCCTTGGACGTGTCGGCGGCGCCGGAGGTATCGGCCATCCCTAGCCAGAACTGCGACATCTGATGCCAGTTGGCCGAGCCGGTGGCGAAGTGTTGGATCACCCAGGAGATGTCCCAGCCGCCCGCTGGGGGCGGCAGCATCGTGATCTGCAGGTCCGCCGTGATGCCGGCATTCGCGTCGGCGATGATCGTGTCCCAGGCCGCGGTGGCCCGATCGGCCGGGGTGCGGCCGACGTTGGCCCGGAACCGGGCCTTGTAGGAATGGCACAATTGGATGAATTGCGCCGCCGTCAGCGCATTGCCGTTGATCCAGGTACTCGGCAACGGGAAGCCGCTGGGGCTTGCGGTGGCGATCGCGATCGCCGAGTCGAGGTAACCGAGCGCTGCGGTCATCACGGCGCGATACCCCGAAAGCGGCACCACCACGGCGGCGTCGGCCTCAGGATTGTCGTTCTCCGTCAAAATCGACGCGGAGTCGTACGCCAGGGCCAGGTTGCCGAGCGCCACACCCTGCCCGAAGCGTGCGAAGGCGCGCGCGCGGGCGTCGCGGCCTGACGAACCGAGCGTGAGCTTGCCGAGCGCCGAGATCGCCAAGGCCGCCATGCGCGCGGCGCGATGCTCCACCACCCAGTCGCGGTAATTGCCCGCGTTCCCTGTGGATCCGCGAGTGTTCGAGATGCCCGCCCGGGGGATGTTGCCTCGTGGTCCCATCGCGAAGTTCGCCAGGCCTGAAACGTTCTCCATCCCCGCGACCAGGAGTTGGGGCTGAAGGGCATCGTTCGCACCCCCGTCCAGCACGGCGGCCCCGCCCAGCGTCCCCTGATGCACGTTCGTGTAGATGTTGGACACGAACTGCTCCAGGTCGGCTGGGTTCGTGAACACCCGGCCCCGGTCCGGTTGGTTCGAATTGATGACGGCCAACGGATCCGTACACGCAGTCCAGGTCACCGTCAGTACGGCGCAAGCGACAAGACGAAGTTTGGCCATCGCTCCCCCTGCTCGATAACCCTAGAAGCTGGTCGTGAGTCCGATCGTAAAGGTGCGCGTGTTCGGGAACGAGAACGCGTCGACGGCATTGATCGCTCCTGATGCTGTCTGGCCGCCGCTGTTCCCGAGAACGGTTGCACCCCCCGGCTGGGGCGCGAACGCGCCGATGCCGACCTCCGGATCGAAGCCGCGATAACCGGTGATCGTGAACAGGTTGCGGCCCACGACGCTGACGCCCCAATCGCCCACGCCGCCGATCTTGCCGATGCGGTATGACAGCATCAGCTCGCGCAGCTTCGCGTAGCTCGCGTCCTCCACGGAGTAGTTGTTCGGCATCAGCTGGTCGTAGAGCCCGCCCAGCCCGCTGAACCCGTCCACCGCCGGCGCGCGGTAGTAGTAGCCGATCGGCTTGGCCGTTTGCACCGACTTGCCGGCCTGGTCCACGTCGTTCGACAGAAAGTCGAGGTGCGCCCAATGCAACCCCTCGTTCCAGACATCCTGGCCGATGGAGGCGTCCACGAGCGCATACAGCGTGAGGCGCTTCCACTGGACGTTCTGGGTCACGGCGAAGCGGAAGTCGGGCAGCGCATGGCCGAGCGCCACCACGCGCGCCGCCTGCGGGTTGTTGGGGTCGCCGCGCAGCAGGATCGGCATCCCCCAGTTCATCGCGACGCCCCACGGGCCCTGCGATGCGGGGAGCTGCGTTTCCCAGAGATTGTTGGTGATGCCCATGCCGGGGTTATTGCCGGCCCCCACCCACACGATCCAGCCCTCGTCGTTCCGCTGGAACGCGAGGCCGGGGCCGCACTGGGTGTTGAACGGGGCGGGCAATTGGGTGCAGCTCGTCAGGAACTGATGGCCGTAAATCGTCCCGTACAGTTCCCCTTCCCTGACCTGGAACATGGAGCCCGTGCCCTGCAGGATCGTGCCCTGGAAGAAGGGTGGCACGCCGAGCTTGGCAATCCAGGAGCGGTTGTGGTCGTACACGAGGCTCATGGACCACGACACGTCAGGGCGCTGCACCAACGGCAGGTTGAGCGACAGTTCGTGCGAGATGTTGAGCAGCGTGCCGAGGTTTTGCCACTGGCTCGTGTACCCGGTCGACGACGACACCACGACCGGCAGAATCTGGTTCTCGATCCTGGAGCGCGCGTACGTGGCGGAGAGCCCGAACCGGCCGAACAGCTCCAAGTCCGCCCCCAGCTCCAGCTCGTGGTGCACCTCCGGCCGTAGGTTGCGGTTACCGAGCACCGCCAGCGCCAGCACACCGTTCGTGATCGTGAACGTCTCGTATTGCGCGACGAACGGAGGCAGACCCCCTGCCGTGCCGTACGATGCGCGTAGCTTCAGCTCGCTCACTTGATGGAGCGGCCACCACGGCTCGCGCATCACCAGCCAGCTCGCCGAGGCCCGGCCGAAGGTTTGCCACCGGTGGTCGGCGCCGTACAAGGAGCTGCCGTCGCGCCGGACCAGCCCCTCTACCACATAGCGGTCCTTGAAGTCGAGACCCATGCCGGCGAACAGGCCGATTCCGCGGACGCTCGTGGTCGCGGAACCCACGGCTTGGTTCAGGGTGGCGTTACCGAGTGAGGTCACGCCCTTGACGGCGAGGAAGTTTCCTTGACCAACCGGGATCGTGCTGTCCCGCTGCTCGTACAGATACCGCAAGCTCCACCGCGCCTGCAGATCCTGGCGGAACTCGTGCCGGAATGTGGCGTTCACGCTTGCATCCAGCGCCTGTTGAGCGCTGGAGCCTTCGAAGATCGAGCCGTTGTTCGTGGCCGGCGTGCTGGTCGTCGTCCGGAAGCCCTTGTCATTGAACTGCGTGAAGTTCACGTTGCGGCGGTCGTACCCGAAGTCCCCCTGGAGGTTGAACCAGCTCACCGGGTTGTACTGCAGCGTGAGCCCGCCGATGAAGCGGTCCGTGACGTCCGAGCGCTCGGTGTTCTGCAGCGAGTACAGTGGGTTCTCGTTCTGCGAGCCGCCGCCCTGCAGGTTGGGACGGATGTAGAGCCGCCCCAGAGTGTCCGTTTGCTCAACATTCACGATCGCCGGCACGCGGGTCAGCCGGAAGAACGCCTGACCACCGCCCTCCTGGTTGAGCCCGTCCTGAGTGCTGCGGCTGTAGGCCGTCCGCAATCCGATGTTCCACTGCGAGCCGATGGCCTGGTCGACGTTGGCGCGGAACGAGTTGCGCCGGAAGCCCTGGAGGAAACGGATCGCCCCCGGCTCGGTGATGTTCGACGCGCTGGCGTAGAAACGGGTCGATCCGAATCCGCCTCTGAGGTCGACGCTGTTGTTGGCGTACACGTGCGGAGCGACCGTCTGCGCTACGGCGTTGTAGTTCGTGCCGGGCCAAGGCGCGATCTGGAACCGCTCGCGTCGGGGATCGCCGGAGTAACCCGGCGCCGTGGCCGAGAGGGTCGAACCGGGATCGATCGGAAACCCCTTGGGAGATCCGGCGAAGTCACCCGGCTGATTGTTGATACGCGCCTGCTCCGCGGCGTAGTTGAACGTCGTCGCGCACAACGGCTGCCCGGATATGAATTGGCAGAACCGCGTGCCCGTCTCGTCCATGACGAGGGGCTGAAAGTGGGCGAGGCCGAAATCACGCTCGATGTCGCTGACACCCTCCTCGCTCCGCACCGTGAACGCCACGCCGTCCGGCGTGCCCCGTCCGCTCTTGGTGGTGATGTTCACGACGCCGTTGCCGGCCCGCGCGCCGTACAGCGACGCCCCCGCGGCACCCTTCACGACCTCGATGCGTTCGATGTCCTGGGGGTTGATGTCGGGAAGCGCGCCATTGATGATGACGCCGTCCACGATGTAGAGGGGATCCTGCCCCCGCCCCGTGGCGTTGATCGACGTGGGCCCGCGCAGCAGCACCGACGGCTGCGACCCCGGTCTCCCGCTATTGGACACGATGTTGGCCGCGATCTTCCCCTGCAGCTGGCGGAGGGGGTCCTCCGCTGCCACCGGCATCTTCGAAGCATCGACCCGAGTCACGCTGAACGGGACCTTGATCTGCTCCGTCGCCTCCTGCACGCCGGTGACCACGACCTCCTCCAGCAGGTTGGGGTCGGTGGCGAGCGTAAAGTCCTGTGTGTGATCTCCGGCGTTGAGCGTCAGCTGCCGGACCGCCGGCTTGTGTCCGATCGTGCGAACACGTAGGGTCACTGTTTGGCCGGACACGCGCGCGGGGGGAATCACGATCGTGTACGCCCCGGCGCTGTTCGTGAACACGCCGAGGCTCAGCTCCGGTATCTGCACCGTCGCCGCGGGGAGGGCCTCGCCGCGGTCGTCGATCACGCGGCCCCGGACCACCGCCTCCTGTCCCCTGGCCTCAGTTCCCGCCGCACATGCGAGCAGCGCGGTCCACAGCCCGACACGACACCAATGGCCACGACGTGGTAGCGTCATACGCGGAGCCCCCAAGTGAGCGATGAGCGACGCTGATACGGCGCCAGGCGACCGGGCGTGCCGAGAACGCGGCGCGCCCGAAGGCGGCCGCGCCCGGCTTGCAAGGAGAGTTGTGTGCGCGCGCGACCGCGCAGCTCGAGCGTGACGGGCATGGTCGCTCGGACGGTTGTAGCTGGCGCCGAGTGGGGCCTGCAGGTTACACGCCACGCCTGTGTCCATGATTCGTCAGGGCCCTTGCCTGCGCCCCCGCGTGGCGTAGGGCGAGCCACGGTGCGCGCTGCTGCGAAGACGCGACATACAACGCCGACTGCTGCGACGACGCCACACAGACGTGTTATCTTGATACGCACAGCCCACCGGGCTCAACACCCAATGCGATGCCGACGCTTCTGCCTGCTTGACGTCCTCCGCACCGTTGCCGCGACCTTTGTGCTGCCTCTGCCCGCCACTCCACTCCACGTGGCCACACACACTCTTCCAGCGACCGCGACTCTGGTCGGGCGCGTGCTCGACCATCAATCCCAACGGCCCGTGGCCGGAGCGCGCGTGGTGCTGCTGGGCACGAGTTACCAGACGGCGGTCGACGCCGACGGCCGGTTCCGGAACGAGGGGCTCGCGGCGGGGACGTACGTCGTGGAGGTCCGAGCCCCGGGCTACGCCGCCGGATCGTGGGTCATTCCGCTAAAGGATGGCGAGGTGCGCTCCCAGGACTTCGAGCTCGAGCCCCTCGCTGTGGAGCTCGATCCGGTGGCCGTAGAGCGACAAGCGACACTCGCACAGCAGCGGGAGAGGGAGTTCGAGGTGCGTCGCGCAGCGGGAAGGGGATACTTCATCACCGAGGACAAGATCCAGCAAACGCGACCCCGCACGCTCGGTGATCTGTTCCGCACCGTTCCCGGCGTACGGCTCGTGTGCCGCGGGTCGTCAAACTGCGCGGTTCGCATGGCCCGCGCCCCGCGGGAATGCAGACCCGATTTCGTCGTGGACGGATTCGAGGCGTCCAATTCCACCAGTCTCGACATGCCCACGGTCGGGATCATCGGCATCGAGATCTACCGCACGGTATCGGAGACTCCCATTCAGTTCCTGCGCACGGACAACCAATGTGGCACCATCGTCATCTGGACCCAGTCCGGCGCGCGGTGAGCACCGCGCTGGTGGGGCGCCAGCGGGGCATGATGTTCGTGCTTGCAGTGCGAGTGACCTGCAGCAGTCCCGTCCCATCCGCCTTCATGACGTAGATCTGGGCATTGCTGTCGAATGCGATGTAGGCGCCGTCCGGCGACCAGGACGGCAACTCATCCGGAACGCCGCTAGTCGTCAGCTGCACCAGACCGCTGCCGTCCACGTTCATCACGTAGATCGCGAAGTCGATCCCGTCCCGATCCGAATAGAAGGCGATCTTGGCGCCGTCCGGGGACCACACGGGTCCGTCGTCATGCGCCAGGTTTGTGGTCAGCCTCGCGGGATTCGTCCCGTCCGCGTTCATCACGTAGACTTCGTCGTTGAAGTCGCGGTTGCTGGCGAACACGAGCTTGGTTCCGTCAGGCGACCACGCGGGCTGCACATCGAACCACGCGCCGTGAGTGAGTTGCGTCACGCTGTCCCCGGTGGGGGTCATCGTGAAGATGTGGGCGGAGCCGCTGTCCCGCGTCGAGACGAACGCGATCCGGGTTCCATCCGGCGACCAGGCGGGTTGCCCGTCGAATGCCGTGTCCGCCGTGAGCGCGACCACGCCGGTGCCGTCGGCGTTCATGCTGAACACCTCGAAGTTCGTGGCGCCAGGCGCGCCACCGACTTCTGATTCGAAGGCGATCTTCCGTCCGTCCGGCGACCACGTCGGCCAATCGTCCTGTGCGAGCGATGTGGTCACCTGTTGCACGGTGCCGTCGGCGAGCATCAGGTAGATGTCCTCCTGGCCCAGCCGCCGATCGCTCACGAAGGCGAGTTGCCCGGGGATCGGCACGGGCGAGGACGGCTGCGACGACGTGTCCGTGCAAGCCGTCAGGGCGATGCACACGCCGGTAACAACGCGTGCTGCGCGCCGCCAAGCCGTCATCGAGGCTTCCCCTACTTCGAGAAATCCACCTTGGGCGCCTGCGCCGCCCCCGGCGTCTGCAGCTCGAAGTACTCCCGCGGCCCCTTGCCGAGCAGCTTGGCCGTCAGCACCTGGGGGAAGCGACGGATGTAGGCGTCATAGCGGTTCACCGCCTCGTTGTAATCCTGGCGTGCCACCGCGATGCGGTTCTCCGTCCCCTCGAGCTGGTCCTGTAGGGCCCGGAAGTTTTCGTTGGACTTGAGCTGCGGATAGTTCTCGGCGATCGCCAGCAGGCGGCCGAGCGGCGCCGTCAGGGCGTTGTTGGCCTCGGCCATCTGCTGCAGGGTGCCGCCCTGCACCGCCCCGGCGAGCTTGGCGCGCGCCTCCGCCACCTCGGTGAACACGGTCTGCTCCTGCTTGGCGTACCCCTTCACCGTCTCCACCAGGTTGGGAATCAGATCGGCGCGCCGCTGCAGCTGCACCTTGATCTGCGACGCCGCGGCATTCACCTGCTCGTCATACGTTTGGATGGTGTTGTAACCGCAGCCGGCGGCGAGCACGACCGCCAGCGCTGCCGCGTATCTCCATCTACGTTCTGTCGAGATCACACGTAACTCCGGTAAGAGTGGTCCCCTTGTTCCCAGGCTAAAGCCTGGGCCCGGTATTGCGCTGTGCTGAAGCACATCCCCCACGCGTCAGCGTTGTGTCTCCCCGGGCCCACCCTTGAGGGTGGGGACAACGCAGATCTGGTCTACCTCAGTTGGTTAGTAAACTCCGCCGCACGCCCCAGCGCCGTGAGATACGCCGCCACCAGCGGGTCGCGCGTTCCCCCCTCGAGCCGCAGCGCCGGCCCGCCTTCCGCGTGCCTGATGAGCGGCGCCAGCTCCGCCGCGGTAAAGCCCACCAGCGTCGCCGCGGCGCCCACGAGCGCGTCGGGACGAGCCGGCACCGGTCGGCCCGCGAGCCGCAGCAGGGCGCGCAGCATCGTGAAAAAGCCCGGCACGCTCCCTACGATCACGTCCGCGAGGCGTTTCGGCTCGGCCCACAGGGCGCCGTACGCCTGACGCAACCGCACCAGCTTGCCCATCAGCTCGCGCTCGAGCTGGCGGCGGAGATCGTCGCGGTCGACCCCGATCCCGGACCAGGGGTCCCGCCCCGCCAGCCGCCGGTGCGCCTCCCGCATGTCCTCGTACTCGATCGGGAACGCGTCCGCCGACTCCCGCCACTCACGCTCAGTGAAAATGAGCGGGGCCGGGTGGCCGGCCCTGGTCCAGGCGCGCACCACCGGCGCCAGCGCGTCGAACAACGCCGCGTCCACCGCGTCGCACACGAGCAGCGTATTCACGTCGGACCGCTTGGGGACGTGCGTGCCGCGCGCTGCGGATCCGTACAGCAAGAGCGACACGAGCCGCGAGCCGAGGGCCCGGGCCACCGCGTCGCCGAGGGTGTCGATGGTCAGCTGTAGGGCCATGCAGGGGAATGTGCACGCTGTGGAGGAGAATCAACAGGACCGCGACACGGGCGAGGGCCTGGCGCTCTGACGGCAACCGCTCCATCGTACACTCGCAAGCTGGTCTACGCGGAGGTGCGCCATGCTGCGTTCCCATTCCGTTCCCGTGCTGCTCGCGCTCCCGCTGCTCGGCCTCGGCTGCGCGACGTCCCGACCGTTCGACCGGACTACCGAACCCGGCGGGAGACCGCTCTCGCCGACCACGGCGGGCAGCGTGATCATCACCGGCGACGCGCTCTCGGCCGACCCCGGCCGGACCGTTCTCGACGCCGTCAGGAAAGCGATGCCGCAACTGCACATCTCGAGCTGGTCGCAATACAGCCGCTGTCCCAACCTGGAGCTGCGCGGCAAGGACAGTGTCACCGGCAGCTCCAACCCGGACGTGTACGTGGACGGGACCCGGACCGTGGATACCTGTCCGCTCGTCACCATCCAGGCCATGGACGCGCAACGCATCGAAGTCTATTCGCTGGGTGTAACGTCGCGGCCTGGCTACCCCAGCAGCGGCCACGGCCTGATCCTGATCTTCCTGCAGCGTGCGGACAGCGCGACGAGAAACTGACCGGAAGAGGGCCGGCTGATGCCAAGCCCCCGATGAGCGACTTGCTCACCGGGGGCTTGCCTTTCTGGGATCCGCGGATGCCCTACGGCGCCCGCCCGGTGAACCAGAGGGGCGTGTCCAGGCCGGCGAAGCTTGCGAAGTGCTGCGCCGCCACGGCGGCGTCGACGTTCGCCTTGTTCAGCACGGCCTCGTTGCTCGCATACGGCAAGCGCTCCGGAATCTCTGGAAGGATGGCGTTCGGGCCCGGCACGAGGTGCGGAACGCCGGTGCGGCGCACCTCGGTCCATCCCTCCATGCCCTGCATGAACAGCGAGACCCACTTCTGGTACGCGATCTGGGTGAGGCCGGTGGCCGGGTTGTACCGCACGCGGACGGTGTCGGACAGGTAGACGTTGGCAGCGGAATCGCTGATGCCGTACTGCTGCATCGATGCTCGGATCGCCGCGGTGTACAGGGAGTCGGCGCTGCCGGGGATCCAGCCGCGCTGCGCCGCCTCGGCCTCGAGGAACTGCACCTCGGAGAACGTCAAGAGCTCGAGCGGCGCGTTGGGTCTCTCGCGCCAGTAGGCGCCGTAGCGCGAGATGTAGAACAGCGCGGGCCCGCCGCCGTCGTTCAGCCCGTTCGGCATACCCTCGTACGTAATGTTGGCTTTGATGGTGTCCTTGTTCAACTGCGCGAACACGGGCAGACGCGGGTCCTTCCAGCTCAGTAGCGAATCCACGAACGTCTTGCTCATGCCGTAGTCATCGCGCCCGCGGGCGTCGTTATAGATCGGGTTCTGGTTCGGCGCACCCGCCAGGTACAGGAGCTGTGCATTGTCCGCGTTGCTCTCGAACACCCCCGCGGCCACGGCCGCCTGGGCTTCGCTCTGCGCTTTGGCGGGATCGACATTCGCGAGATGCATGGCCAGCCGCAGCCGCAACGAGTTGGCGAATTTTCGCCACTTCGTCAGGTTGCCGCCGTACATGATGTCACCCGTGCGGAACCCGACCCCCGCGGGGGGGACTCCCGATGTATCGATCTGCTGGCTGGCCTTCGTCAGGTCCGCGAACAACGCCGTGTAGATCGCCTGCTGCGTGTCGTATTTTGGCGTCAGCAGCGAGTCACCCTTCAGCGCCTCCGAATAGGGGATGTCGCCCATCGCGTCCGTCATGACGCTGTAGAGGTACGACTTCATGATCCGCCCTGCGGCTTCCCAGTTGGACGCGCCCACGGCCACACCCCCGGTGATCATCCGCTGGGCGTCCTCGAGAGCGCCGCTGTAGAAGCCCCACCCGCCGTCCGTGCCGGCACGGATGAGGTACTTGTCCTCGTCCCGATACTGGATCTCGGCGTAGTACTGCACCCACAGCCCAGCCGCCCGGATGTTAAGGCTGTTGACGCCATCGACCCCGTTCACCGTCGCCTGGATCACGTTCGACAGGAGTGAGGGTGGCGGCACGTCGGTCGGGCCATTGGGGTTCTGGTTGATCGACGTCAGGTCGCTGCAGGAAACCCCGCCCATGGTCAATGCAGCGCAGACGCTCAGGATTCTGTATCGCATAGTGGCTCCTTTCTCCCAAGCGGCTATGGCCGCACGGACAGGGTGAAGCCGAGGCTGCGGGCCGTGGGCAGCTGGCCGTTCTCGACGCCCTGGCGGTTGCCGGTATCGAACGCGGTCTCCGGGTCGATGGTGGGCTGTTTGGACCAGAGCAGCAGGTTGTGGCCCACCAGCGCGACCGTAGCCGCCGAGAAGCCCAGGTGCTGTGCGAGCGACGGCGGCAGATCGTAGGCGAGACGGAGCTCGCGCAGCTTCAAGTAGCTCGCGTCGACCATCCCCGGTTCATTTGCGTAGAAGGTGTTGTGCCAATAGTCCTGCGCCAGCACCCGCGTGGTGTCGGGCGTGCCATTCTGGTAGACGGCGTTCGGCACGACCACGCTGTCGCTCCAGGTTTTCTCCCGGCCCCAAAGCGTCGCCTGCAAGATGCCCGAGTACTGGCCGAACCACTTGGTCACCGAGTAGACCTTGCCGCCGAACTGCCCGTCGAACGAGAAGGACAGGCTCAAGTTCTTATAGGTGAGCGTGTTGGTGATCCCGGCCACCCAGTCGGCGTTGTAATTGCCGAGCGCCACCACATTCCCGGGGACCGGCAGGCCTTGCAGCCCGCCCGACGAGTAGACGACGATCCGTCCCAGGCTGTCCCGTTGCCACTGGGTGCCCACCAGGTTGCCGTACGGTTTGCCGGAGTCGGCCGTGACGCTGACGCCCCAGTAATTCCCCACGACGATGCGCTTCACGCCGTTGGCGAGCGAGAGCACCTTGTTGCTGTTCTTCGACCAGTTCGCCACCACGTCCCAACGAAAGGTCGGGCGGTCGATCGGGCGGATCGTCGCCGCGAGCTCGATCCCGCGGTTGCGCACCTCGCCCGAGTTCACGACGTGCTGCGTATATCCGGTAGCGCCCGAAATCGAAACGGGAAGGATCTGGTTCGTCGTGGACTTTTGGTACACCGTCGCGTTCAGACCGAGCCGGTTGTCGAACAATCCCAAATCGACGCCGATTTCCTCGCCGGTCGTTTGCTCGGGCTTCAGATTTGCGTTCGGCAGGCGGTCCGGTGCGGTGAAGGTGGGCTGTCCGCCCCACGCGGTGCCCGATGAGTACACGGCCGACAGCTGATAGGGATCCGTGTCGTTCCCCACTCGGGTCCAGCTGGCGCGCAGCTTGCCGTACGACAGCACGTCGCTTTGGACGCGCAGCGCGTCCGTGAAAATCAAGGCGCCGCCGACCGAGGGATAGAAGATCGAGTTTTGACCCTTGGGCAGCGTCGAAAACCAGTCGTTGCGGCCCGTCACGTCCACGTTGAGCCAGTTCTTGTAGTTGAAGCTGGCCAGCCCATAGAGCGAGTTGACTTTTTTCTTCTCTATGTGGAACGAGTCGGTCGGCGCGCCATCCGAGTTCGCCATGGTGTAGACGCCGGGAATCACCAGCCGGTCGACGATGCCCGTGCTCCCCCTGAAGTCGTTCACCCGGGCGTTGCCGCCCGCATTGACGGTGACCGTCAGGTCTTTGAACACTGGCCGCGTGCCCGTGATCAGGAAGTCGCTGTTTGTCTCGCTATGCGTCTCGGCCACGTCAAGCAGTCCGCCCCCGTAATAGGGGGAGATGTTGTTCACTGGGTAGTTCGCTCGAAAGTGATCCTGGTACCAGTCACGACCCGTGCGGCCAGTCACGCTCAGCCAGTCGTTGAGCTTGTACGTCACGGCGGCGTGGCCGATCCCGCGGTCGCGCGCGTATTCGGTCGTCTTGACCGTCGCCTCCCAGTAGGGGCTGGGGTGGTAGCTGTAGTTCCAGCTGTAGGGGATCGGCGCGTCGGTGCGCATGTTCGGGTTGCCCCCGACGATCTGTTTGGTGAGCGGATCATTAGGATCGCGATATAGGTTGTCCTTGAGGATCCTGGTATCCACCTGGCGGCCGAACCAGATGAACCCCTGCATCGGGTCGATCTCTTCGTATGCCTGCGCCGGCTGGTTCTGATAGGCGTTGTTGATGTAGTTGATCGCCGCCTCGGCACTCCAGTGGTCAGACATCTGCGCCCCGCCCGCAAGAGTCAGGTCCGTGCGCGTGTTCGAGTTGTTCGGGTACATCCCGGCCTCGCCGGTGCGGCCCACCGACAGCCGGATGTTGTTGCGCTCGCTCGAACGCGTCACGGCCACGTTCAGGTTGGTCATTACCCCGGTGTTCCAGAAGTCGCGCACATTATTGGGGTGCGCGGACCACGGCCCCACGCCGAAGAACTGGCGACAGGGTTTGCTCGTGTCGTAGCCCCCGGCATAGATCGGGTTGCCTGTGGTGTCCTTCGGGTATACGCACCCCGTCGTGCGGTTATCGAGCCGAGGGCCCCAGCTCTCGTCCGCGCCGTCGTTCTGTCCGCCGAAGTTGCCGTCCACGAAGTCGAACTCGCCGTAGAAGCCCTGACCGTACTGGTTCTGGTAGTCCGGCAACCGGAGCGGCGTCTCCGTCGTGGTGCCGAACACCGCTGTGACGCCGAAGCCTTGGCTCGGGCCACCCTTGCCGGTCTTGGTCTTGATGACGATCGCGCCGTTGGCGGCCCGCGAGCCGTACAGCGCCGCCGCGTTCGGACCCTTGAGCACGGTGATCGACTCGACGTTGTTGGCGTCGATGTCCGCCCCCGCGTTGCCCACGTCGTAGCCGCCCAAGGAGCCGCCGCCGTAGCCTGTGTTCGAGGCAGCCGAGTTGTCGATCGGGATGCCATCCACCACGACAAGGGGTTGGTTCTGGCCGAGGATCGACCCCGCACCGCGCGACACGATGCGCGAGGAGCCGAACGGGTTGCTCGAGTTGGTCACATAAAGGCCCGCCACGTTGCCCTGGAGGGCGGAGAGCACGTTCGTGGTGGGGACGTTCGTCAACACCTCTCCGGACACGCTCTGCGCGGAGTACGGCAGAGTCCGCGACTCGCGCTCGATGCCGAGCGCCGTAGTCACTACCGGCTCGAGCTGCATCGCCTGGAACGACAGCGCGACGTCGACGACGGGCGCGACCCGCCGAACCAGTGACCGGTAGCCTATCCGCTTGAACGAGAGGCTATCACGCCCCGCAGGCACATTGAGCGCGTAGCGACCGTTGGCGTCCGTAACTGTGCCGGCGGCCGTGCCCACGACGCTGACCCGCACGCCCGCGATCGGCTTCTGCGAGATGGAGTCCTGCACCTGACCGACCACATGAGTGGGCTCCTGTGCGGGCGCCCTCCCGACGGCGACGAGGAACAGCGGGAGCAGCGCGATGCCACTGGTGAGAATGGAACGAACCAAACGACGATCCTTGGTCATACGGATCCCCCTCTTGAATCCCGGGTCTAGAGCACCCAGCGCCTAGGGACAACGCCGCGCCGCCCCACCTGACGGTGGTGCGGACCCGCGCACAACTGCTGTTGTAGGGTGACCCAAGGGATGACGGCCATTGGGAATCCCTGAACGCTGACGGCGTTACGGCTGCATATACGGGCTCTTGGCGGACTCGTCAAGAACCCCCTGCTCGAGTCTAGAACCGCCCTCCCGCCCCCCCACCTGAGAACCCCCCCCC
>DATDFC010000208.1:0-3892 GCA_036522815.1 Gemmatimonadales bacterium
CATGAACCTGCCGGCGGCGCGCCTCGAGCGCCTGGTGGCCTCGCTCGTGGAGGCGAACCCGATGCTCGGGCACCGCGGCTGCCGGCTCGGCATCACCTATCCCGAGATCACCGAAATGCAGGCGCGGGCGATTTTCGAGGCCGCGTGCCGGGTGGTGAGCCGCGGCCAGAAGGTGACGGTCGAGGTCATGATCCCGCTGGTCGCGCTGGTCGAGGAGCTGCGGCGCCAGACCGACATCGTGCACCGGGTGGCGCGCGAGGTGTTCCAGGCCGAGGGGCGCGCGGTGCCCTACCTCGTGGGGACGATGATCGAGCTGCCGCGCGCCGCGCTCACCGCGGACGAGATCGCGAAGGAGGCGGATTTCTTCTCATTCGGGACCAACGATCTCACGCAGACGACGTTCGGCCTGTCGCGCGACGATGCCGGTCGCTTTCTGCCGTTCTACGTGGAGCACGGCATTCTCAAGGACGATCCGTTCCAGGTGCTCGACCAGGACGGCGTGGGCAAGCTGATCGAGCTCGCGGTGCGGCTGGGCCGGGGCAGCCGCAACGACCTGAAGATCGGGATCTGCGGCGAGCACGGGGGCGAACCCGCGTCGGTGAAGTTCTGCCACCACGTGGGCATGAACTACGTGTCGTGCTCGCCGTTCCGTGTGCCGATCGCGCGGCTCGCCGCGGCGCAGGCGGCGCTCGAGGAGCAGGGAGTCATTAACCGAACCCGCGCTACGGTCTAGCCTCTCGTGAGGGCGGCTCCGATGAGGAGCGCAATCACGAATTGGATCCCCGCCGCTGTATAGGCGACGCCCTTCGAGACCTTGTGGGTCACCGCGATTCCCGTCGCCGTGAGGAACACGCCGTATAACGTGAACGGGTTGATCCCGCGCAACAGACCCAGCGCAAATCCCTTCGCTTCGGGTGCGAGGAGATCGAGCCCCAGTGACGGCTGCAAGTCCAGCATGCTCGTGATCGAGCCGGGGCCGCGCATCGTCAGCACCACCACACCGATCACCTGCAGCAGCGCGTAGGTGATCGACGCGTAGGTGGTCACGCTGAGCAGCGTCGTGAACTTCCCTTCACCACCGAGAACGGAGGTTGTCACCCACAGGATCAGGGCGTTGATCACCATGAACAGGCCGAGGAAGATCGGGGCGACCACGATGCCGATGATGGGTCCCACTCGCATCGCGGTCTCGGCCCGTTCGGGGGGCACGTTGGGCGTCTGCGCCAGCTGGGCGGCGAGGGCGGCCTTGGTGTAGGGGAGCTGCAGCACGACGATTACGACGGTGATGGCGGCGAGCGTGAGGAACGGTGCCAGGAACCGTGGTCTCTCGCGCACGCGCTCGAAGACGGCCGTCGGCTCGAACAGGACTTTGACGAGGTCGAGGACTGCGCCCACCACGCCCTCCCGCACGAAAGGTTCGCCTTCCCGGACCGCCGGAATGGCGCCCAATATACGGGATTCGATGGTCGCGGCTAGCTGACCTACCCTCGCGTCCGAAACTCGACAGGGAACTCGATCTGGACGCGAACGGCCCGTCCTCGAAATCGTCCATGGCGGAAGCGTGCTTGCAGGACGGCGTTGCGCGCGGCCTCGTTGAACCCGGGGTGCGGACTCTCGACCACCTGCACCGAGGCAGGCTCGGCGCGGCCCGTCGTGTCGATAATAGCCCGCACCATGACCGTTCCCTGAATCCCCGCCTGACGCAGCAAGGGGGGATACTGTAGCGGTGGGCCCGAGAGGAACACGGGTCGCTCGTCGATCGAGGATTCCGAGAGTGCGGAATCGTGATCCGCTCCGGCACGCAGCCCGATCCAGATGACACGCACATTGTCGCGCAGCATGCCTCTAAACTCGGGCACTTGATGCACTGACCACCCGTAAACGTTGGACGGGTCGAGTTCCGGGAATACCGCGCGGATTCCTGGGATGCCGACCGTTATGACATCGGGTCCTGGCCGCTTCAGCGTTCGAACAACCCGGTTGCGCGAGTCGGCAACGAACCACACCTCGACGCGCGGACCGGTGGGCTCGCGGAGCAATTCAGGATAGTGCTGTGTGATAGCCTGCATTGTTGCGACTGTGGTCGACTCCGCGAATGCCCTCGTGCGCACACGGGAAACCGGGGCGTCGGCTGAGAACACGGAGTACACCAGCTCGCCCGCACGGGTCTCTTGACGCAAGCCGACCGGCCGGGGGGCCTCGCAGGCCACGGCGACGGCCGCGGCCGCGATGCAGCCAGCGGCGGTCGCACCTGCCCAACGCCAGCGTGGCAAATCGGTCACCAAGCGGCGGATCCGCCGCCCGAGGAATGAGACCGGTTCGCCCAGCGCGGCTGCACCCAGCGGCAGCCGGGCTCGGCGCTCTCCGACCCGTAGCAGCAGCTCGGCGTACTCCGGCGTGTCACCGCCGCGCGCCAGCACGCGGGCGTCGCAATCCATCTCCACCGCCAGCCGGAGCCGGCGCACCTGCCACCACAGCGCCGGGTTCCAGGGCGCCAGCGCGAGCAACGCTGCTCCCGCGGCGCGCAGCCAGGGATCCCGTGCCCGAACGTGCTCGTCCTCGTGCAGCAGCATCAGGCGTCGCTCGCCCGAGCGGAGCTCGAGCGACCACGCGGGAAGGACGACCTGCGGGCGCCACACGCCGACCACCGCCGGGCCGACGTTGTCCGACACGAGCACGGTCCTACCGTCCAGCGTCGTGACGCGCCAGCGGCGGCGCCAGGCTGCTAAGCGGAGGCCGGCGCCGAGCAGGGCGAGCGCCACCGCCCCGGCGGACAGGCCCCACGCCCACGTGAGCGCGGCGTCGAGGTCGCCGAGCGAGAACGGCCGTGTCGGCGGGGGAAGCGGCGGACCCACCCGCTGTGACACGCTCGCTCCGGCGGCGACGGGTCCCGCAAGCGGTACTGGAAGCCCGGCGAACGCACTCGGCCGGAGCCACGCCGCGGCCGGCAGAGCGTACGAGCCCGCGAGCGCCGCGACCCAGGCCCAGCGCGTGGCCCGGCGCGCCAGGTGAAGCGCTCGCTCGAGCGCCTCGCCGACCACGACGAACGCGACAGCGATACCGATGCAATACAGCATCCACGCGGCGATCATGGTTGCTTCTCCCGGAGCCGCTCCGTCAACAGCTTGCGGAGGCGGCGCAGCTCCTCGTCACTGAGATTTTTGTCTGAGACCAGTTGGGTCAGCAACAGCTCGGGCGAGCCGTCGAACACCTTGTCCACGAGTCTGCTCAGGGCGCTGCGGCCGGCGGCCGCGCGCTTAACCAACGGGTGATAGCGGTGGGCGCGTCCCTCCCCCGTGTGACCGACGTACCCCTTTTGCTCGAGGGTGCGGAGCACGGTGAGGACCGTCGTATAGGCGAGGTCGTCAGCCAACCGCTCGCGAACCTCGGCGACCGTCGCGGACTCCGCGTCCCACAAGACGCTCATCACGTCGAGCTCGCGATCGGTGAAATTGATGCGCATGCCTTCTCCAACTACTAGTGTTATAGTAGATGGTAGAACGACGGGCCCCGTTTGTCAACTAGGTATTTAGTAGCTGGAGCAGCCGGCTGCTGTGGCGGGAATGCAACAAGAAACAAGTCGGGGGAGGCTGCACCGGCGCAGCGTCCCCAACCTAGTTCTCAAGTGGAGGCGCGGGGAATCGAACCCCGGTCCGAGAATGACTCCGCTACCGCTGCTACGTGCGTAGACGAGGCTTGTGGTCTCGCCACCGCGGCGCCTCGCCGGCCACGGCAGCGACGAGCCCTTGGGAACTCTTACGCGACCCGTTCGGGCCCCAGGTCACGCCAGCCCGATTTTGCGATACGTGAGCGCCGCCTCAGGCGGGCTGCCACTCACGCAGGTGCGTGAAGCCGAAGCTTACGCAGCCAGTGCCAGGTTTGAATTGGCAGT
>DATDFC010000209.1:0-33575 GCA_036522815.1 Gemmatimonadales bacterium
CCCAGATCCTTGGTCCGGACGTTGTCCTTCACGATCACCGTCTCCAGCGCGCGGCGCAGCCGGCTCGCTTCCTGGAGCCGGCCGATGTGGTCGAGCATCATCGCCGCCGCGAGCATCTGCGCGGCGGGGTTCGCGATGCCCTGCCCGGCGATATCGGGCGCCGAGCCGTGGACCGCCTCGAAGATCGCCGCGATCTCGCCGACGTTCGCGCCGGGCGCGAGCCCCAACCCCCCCACCAGTCCCGAGGCCTCGTCCGAGAGGATGTCGCCGAACAGGTTGGTGGTGACGATCACGTCGAACTGCGCGGGGTTGATCACCAGCTGCATGGCGGCGTTGTCCACGATCTTGTCATCCGAGGCGATCTGCCCCTGGTATTCGGCGGCGATGTGCTTCGCGGTCTCGAGAAATAATCCCGACGTCGCCTTGAGGATGTTGGCCTTGTGCACGATCGTCACTTTCTTGCGGCCGTGGCGGCGCGCGTACTCGAACGCGTACCGCACGATCCGCCGGCAGCCGTCCCGCGTCATCACCGAGGTCGCCTGGGCGAGCGCCTTGGGGTCGTTCCCGACCTTGAACGTGCGGTCCAATCCCACGTACAGGCCCTCGGTGTTCTCGCGCACGATGACCAGGTCCACGTCGACGTAGCGTCCGCCGGGCACGATCGATTTCACGGGACGCACATTGGCGTACAGGTCGAACTCCTGGCGCAGCGCCACGTTCACCGAGCGGTATCCCCCGCCCACCGGCGTGGTCAGCGGGCCCTTCAGCGCGAGCCCGGTGCGCCGGATCGAGTCCAGCGTGGCCTTGGGCAGCGGCGTGCCCGCCTTGTCCACGGCGCTCATCCCGCCGTACTGCTCGTCCCAGTCGAACTCCGCTCCCAGCGCAGCGAGCACGGACAGCGTCGCTTCCGTGATCTCGGGCCCAATGCCATCGCCAGCGATGAGGGTCGCCTCACGCTTCACGGCAGCCCCGGCGTGAGGCTCTTGACGGCGCCCGTCAGCGCCGTCCAGGGATCGTCCCCCTCGCCCCGCGCCACGGTCCGGAACCCCACCCGGCCGGTGCGGACGTCGACCATGACGACCGTCAGCTCGGCGGTGGCGGACGGGCGGGCCGCCGCTCCGCTCGTCCGCCCCTCCGCCAGACTTCTCGTCCGCCGGAACACCAGTCCTGCCGGCACCAGCACGAAGCGCCCACCGCCCGCCCCCACCAGCGCGGCCAGTGTGCGCAGCTCGTGGCGGAGCGGATCGGGCACGCTCTCCTCCCGCCCGCCGCCTCGCAACAAGATCGCCGTGCCCATCTGGTCGGGATCGGGGGCGATCCCGGGCGCACGCCGGGCGGCCCGCCGCAGCTCCTCGGGGAGTAGCCAGGTGACTTCCGGCGCCCGGGTCGTGAGCAGCGTGCCGATCACGCTGTCGCTCTTGGCGAGCGCCGCCCGCCGCTCCCCCAAGAGCGCCTGCCAGTGGAGCGAATCTTCCGCGACGATGAGCGTGAGGGGTGTGATGCCAACCTGCTGCGCCGCGATGCCGGCGGTGGGGAGTGGGGCCGTCGGCTCTGGGGTAGGCGTCTGGGACGTATGGCCGCAACCCGCTACGACCACGCACCACGCACCACGCACTAAGCTTTTGATTTTCAATGGATTAGTCACGGCGCGCAATATCGTGTTCACGGCGCCGTTTTTCAAGAACCGAGCGTGAGTCCCCCGTCCACCACGATCACCTGGCCCGTGACGTGCCGCGCCTCCTCGCTGCACAGGAACACGATCACCCGCGCCACGTCCTCCGGCTCGGCTACCCGGCCCAGCACCGACTCGTGCTCGGCGCGCTCCAGCACCTCGCGCGGCAGCTTGGCGAGGAGATCCGTCTTGACGAAGCCGGGGGCGACGGCGTTCACGTTCACGTTGGACGGCCCCAGGTCGACGGCCGCCGCGCGCGTGAGCCCGATGAGCGCGGCCTTGCTGGCGGCGTAGTTGGCGATCCCGAATCCCGGGCGGAAGGCCTGATGGCTCGCGACGTTGACGATCTTGCCGTAGCGCTGGGCCCGCATCGAGCCGGCCACGGCCTGAATACAGTTGAAGGCCCCGGTGACGTTGGTGTCGAGCACTTCCTGCCACGCTTCGGGGCTCAAGCGCCACAGCGCTCCGTCGTGCGCGACGCCGGCGTTGTTGACCAGGTAGTGCACTCCCCCCAGGCGCTCCCGCACTGTCGTAATGAACTTCTCGACTTCGGCGTGGTTGCGCACGTCGCAGCGGGCGCAATACACCGGCACGCCGAGGCCGCGGATCGCGGTCTCGGTGAGCAGGGCCTGGGCGGCGACGTCGCGGTCGGGGAGGTCGACGTAGTTAATGGCCACCGCCACGCCGCGCTGGGCGAACTCGAGGGCGGTGGCCCGGCCCAGGCCCGTCGCCCCGCCCGTCACCACCACGACGCGCCCGTGGATCGTCTCGGCGAGGCGCTGCTGCTGGGTCTGCGGCTCCGTCGCCGGCGTGGTGACGCGAGTCGCCTCGCGCGCGGCCGTGAGCCAAGGGGTAGTCGGAGTCAAGCTTTCGAACCTATGTTCGAAATTGAACATCGGCAAGGCGCGCCGTAACTTAGGCGCCATGAATCGGCTGCTCGCGGTGCTCGTGTGGGGCGGCATCGCCGTCGGCGGCGCCGCCGCCTTCGGCGTGCTGGCGCTGTCGCGCGGCGAAAACGTGAACGCCGCCTGGCTCCTGACGGCGGCGCTGTGCAGCTATGCGGTGGGATACCGCTTTTACAGCCGGTTCCTCGCCGATCGCGTCTTCGGGCTGGACGACCGCCGCGCCACGCCCGCCGAGCGGCATGACAACGGCCGCGACTTCGTCCCCACCAACAAATGGGTGCTGTACGGCCACCACTTCGCCGCCATCGCCGGGGCCGGGCCGCTGGTGGGTCCCGTGCTGGCGGCGCAGTTCGGCTTCCTCCCGGGCACCTTGTGGCTCGTGATCGGCGTGGTGCTCGGGGGCGCGGTGCAGGACTTCACCATCCTGTTCTGCTCGCTCCGGCGTGATGGCAAGTCGCTCGGCGAGATGGCCAAGGAGGAAGTGAATCCGGCCGCGGGCGCCACCGCGATGCTCGCGGTGCTGTTCATCATGATCATCCTGCTCGCCGTGCTGGCGCTCATCGTCGTCAACGCCCTCAAGGCATCGCCCTGGGGACTGTTCACCCTCGGCTGCACGGTGCCGATCGCGCTGCTCATGGGGTGGTGGATGAAGCGGTGGCGGCCGGGGCGGGTGGGCGAGGCGTCGGCCGCCGGGGCCGTGCTGCTGCTCGGCGCATTGGTCGCCGGGGGGTGGGTGGCGGGCCAGCCGCAGCTCGCGCCCCTGTTCACGCACAGTGCCACCACGCTCACGTGGATCATGGTGGCCTACGGGTTCATCGCCTCGGTGCTCCCCGTGTGGATGCTGCTGTGTCCGCGCGACTATCTCTCGACGTTTCTGAAGATCACCACCATCCTGGTGCTCGCGGTCGCGATCCTGGTGATCTTGCCACCGCTCCGGATGCCGGCGCTCACACCGTTCGCCACGCTGGGCGAGGGTCCCGTGTTCGCGGGCAAGCTGTTCCCGTTCGCGTTCATCACCATCGCGTGCGGTGCCATCTCGGGATTCCATTCGCTGGTCGCGTCCGGCACGACCCCGAAAATGATCGCGCGCGAGTCCGACGCCCGTATGATCGGCTACGGCGGCATGCTGATGGAGTCGTTCGTGGGGGTGATGGCGATGATCGCGGCGTGCACGCTCGACCCCGGGGTGTACTTCGCGATGAACACCACTCCGGCGGCGCTGGCGCAGGCCTCGCAGGCGCTCGGCCAGGCGGGCTTCGTCGTCACGCCGGAGACCATGCAGGCGCTCGCCGCCCGCATGGGCGAAGCCACACTGGTCGCACGTTCGGGCGGCGCCCCGTCGCTCGCCGTCGGTATGGCCCAGATCTTCGCGAGCGTCACCGGGGTGCTGGGGGGCGGGAGCCGCACGCTCGATGCCCTGTGGTACCACTTCGCCATCATGTTCGAGGCGCTGTTCATCCTCACGACCATCGACACCGGGACCCGGGTGGGGCGGTTCATGCTGCAGGAGATCGTGGGGCACGTGTGGCCCCGGTTCGGCGAGACGTCCTGGTATCCGAGCGTGATCGCCTCGAGCGCATTTATCGTGGCGGGGTGGGGCTATTTCCTGTACCAGGGCGTGGTCGACCCGCTGGGCGGAATCAATTCGCTGTGGCCGCTGTTCGGGATCGCGAACCAGCTGCTCGCCGCGGTGGCGCTGTGCGTGGGCACGACGATTCTCATCAAGATGGGGCGGCGGCGGTTCGCGTGGGTGACGGCCGTCCCGCTCGCCGGGATCGTGACGATCACGATGACCGCGGGCTGGCAGAAGGTGTTCGCGGCGGACCCGAAGCTCGGCTTCCTGGCGCATGCGACCTCGCTCGTCGGGTCGACCGACCCTCACGCCGCACGGCTGATCTTCAACGATCGGCTGAACACGTTCATGGCGTTGTTGTTCATGGTGGTCGTCGGCGTGCTGATCGTGACATCGGTGCGGGAGTGGTGGCTGGTGCTCTCGGGCCGTAAGCGAGCGGAGACGCACGAGACCCCGTATGTGGAGAGAGCGTATGCGACGGGAGACTGAACGGGAAAGGGGAAGGGGGAAAGGGGAAAGGGCCCTCCCCTTCCCCACTCGCATCGCTCGCACTTGGCGGCGCATCCTGGGCGCGCCCGATTACGACGCCTATCTCGAGCATTGTCGGGTCGCGGGGCATGAGCCGCGATTGAGCGAACGGGAGTACGTCGCGGAGTTTTTCGAGGCGAAGGGGAAAAGTGTGCGGTGCTGCTAGTGGCGCGCGAAAAGGATGCCGGCCGCGACAGATTGCCTACCGTCCGCGCCGAGCATACCCTTAGAGTGTCACCGGATTCGAACGGGATCGCGCCATGCCGGTGACGGCCAAACTGTCCAGGAAGTTCTACGAGACGTTCGGGGATGACCTCACGAACGAGCTGGTGGAGTGGTTCAATAAGGTGGACACCACGTACCGAACCGAGCTACGGGAGCTCAACGAGCTGAACTTCGGGCGTTTCGACGCCAAGCTCGAGGCACTCGGTGCTCGTTTCGATGCCAAGCTCGAAGCGCTCGAAGATCGTCTTGGCGCCCGAATGGCAGCGTTCGAAGCACGGATCATCAAGTGGATGTTCCTCTTCTGGATCGGGCAGGCGGTCACGACCGTCGGGCTCGTGTTCGGAGTAGTGCGCCTGACCGGCCACTGAACGCCTTTCAAAACACGTACCTCAGGCTCAACTCCATCTGCCACCGCGACGCCAGATCCGCGGCTTGGCGCAGCTTGGGGAGCTGCGGCACCTGGTAGACCCCGCGCCCGGCACCGGCATCGTAACCCGCCAACTGCACGAGATTCAGCGTGGGCGGGTTGCCAGCAGTGAAGCGAGACTGTCCCCACCGTCGATTGAGCAGGTTGAGCACGTTGTAGATGTCGGCCGTCAGCTCAAGGGAGTGGCTCGAGAAGGTCGGAATCACCTTCGTCAGACGTGCGTTGAGCACGCCGAACCATGGATTGCGGCAGCTGTTGCGCACCAGGATCGTGCCGCGCTGCTCGCGCAGGCACGCCTCGGCCCGGATGAAGCCGTCGAGCAGGGCATAGACCGAGTCCTGCTGCGCCGCGGTCCCGAGGCCCGGTGCGGGGCCGTTACCGTCAAGCTCGATGTCGGCGCGGTCACGGGGCACATAAACGATGTCGTTGAAGAACGGCCCGGTGCCAATACCGTCCGCGTTGGCATCCCCCATGGTGGTGTAGGTGAACGGCGCTCCCGACGAGCCCGCGTACAGGAGGGACAGTCGGACTTCGTACGGCAGCCGCAGGGCCGCGCTCAATTCGAGGCGGTGAGGGATCTCGAAGTACGATGTCCCCAGGCGTCGATCTTCCAGGGTGCCATCGAGTGGCGTGTTCTGCAGATTGGGCCGCGCCTGGAAGTTGACGAGCGACATGCGGTCCTGGGCCCGCGTGTGCGCGTACAGCGCGCTCAGCTCCACGCGATCGCGGAACTGCTTGCGCATTTGCACGGCCAGCGCAAGCGAACGGTCGCCGCTCCGGTCCGACACACGGACGACTTGACCGAACGCTGGTCTGCGCCAGGCGGGCGTTGCGAGCCCAGTCGTTGCGTTGATCACCCCGTACAGCGGGCGATTCGCCTCCCCCTGCGCCACGGCGACGGGCGCGGGCAGATTCGCGGCGCCGTAGTACCACTGATGAGCCGCGCGGGTGTACAGGAGGTCCACGGTCGCGACCACGTCCCCGGGCAGCCGATGATCCATTCCGAGGGACATCTTCAGGCTCTGCGGAAAAGACACATTCGGATCGAAGTAACTGAGCTGCGGCGTAGCTGCGGCGCCAGTGGCGCAGACCGTCGGCTGGTTCACTGGGTCGAACACCGGTACGGCGGGGCCGTCACAGGTCAGGAACAGCTGCTGCGTACCCTCATCGCGGTACGCGCTCCCGAGCCACGTGTACGGCGGAGGACCCCTGAACAGGCCAATGCCCCCGCGCAGAAACGTGCGCCCCGCGCCCCGCCAATCGTAGTTGAGGGCAAACCGGGGAGACCACAGCGGCTGCCCCCCCGGCAAGCGTCCGGTGTCGGCGCCGAGCGAGTCCTTGAGCGGAACATACGTGCCGCTGCCGTCCGCCAGTACCGGAAGGTCCATTCGCAATCCGGCCGTGAGCGTGAGGCCGCGTGCGGGCTGCCACCGGTCCTGCACGTACAGGGCGAGCTGGCGCGTGTGAAATACGACCACCCCGGTACGCGACGGACCGGGGAGCGTGCGCTCGTAATGGACCGCGCGCCCCGCGTCGAGCGAGTCGAGCTGGCGGAATCTCCACAGTCCAGCACCGCCGAGTAGCTGGCCGTCCTCGAAGCGGAGCACTTCGACGTGGGTGCCCAGCGTGAGGACGTGCGCCCCGAAGGCGGCGCTGAGATTCTCTTGGAGCTCGAACGCGTCCTGCACGAAGGAGCTTGGACACGTCATTCCCGTCCCGGCTTGCAACACACCCTGATCGGCGTTGACGGTAATCATCGGATAGGACGCGTTGGACCGGCACGCATCGCGCAGCCGGAGGTGGCTCGCGATCAGCTCGCTCGACCACCGGCCCGCGAGCAGGCTCGTCCAGATCAGCCGGGACGCGTTGGCGGTGGCAGCACTGCGCCCCCCTGTCGAAGAAAGCGAGTAGAATCGGTAGGCGCGATCGATGAACCCCGACCGGTCGCCGTCGGTGTAGTGGTGCGACACTTCCAGGTGACTGTTCGTCGCCAACCGCACGGTGATCTTGCCGAACACGTCCGTTGCGGGGACGCGCCCGTTCGAGGAACTGAGCGTTCCGGGATCGAGTCCGTACGTGTTTCTGAGGATGTCTTGAAAGCGCGTCGCGCTGGCGTACCGGATCCCGATCCTCGCGAGATCCGCGCCGCCTGCCGTATCCGTGATCAGTGGGCCGGGATCCGGAACGATGCGGTGCTGTACGTCGAGGCTCAGGAAGTAATGGGCGCGATCGCGCACCACCGGCCCGCCGATGGTCCCCCCATACTGCCAGGTGGTGAACCCGTCTACGGGATCTCCGGTCGCGGTCTTGCCGACCAGGGCACCGTCAGCCAGATACGCGAACGTCGAGCCGTGTGTGGCGTTCGTCCCCGATTTCGTCACGGCCTTCGCGAGGCCACCCGCGAAGCCCCCTTGCCGGACGTCGTACGGCGCCACCAGCACCTGGATCTCCTCGAGGGCCTCGATGGCAATCGGCCGCGGCAGCGTCTCTCGCCCTGGGAGCCGCCCCGTGTACAGGTCGTAGTTCACGCCTCCGTCGATCTGAAACTCGTTGAGCAGCCGATTCTGGCCGCCGATGGCGATGCCTCCCGTGGGACCTCTGGCCGACGAGGGGGACACAGCCACTTGCGGGCTCAGGGCAGTCAACGTGAAAAAGGCACGACCGAGATTCGGCAGCGCGGCGATCCGTGCTGCCGAGATCACCTCGGCGGGTCCGGTGCGACCCGGGTTGAGCACGTGGTCTACGGTGCCCTCGACCGCGACCGGCGCCAGCTCGACGGCGGCCGGCACCAGGGTGTAGTCGGCGACGAGGCGCTGGCTGAGGGTGAGCACGATTCCGGTCCGCGCCTGGGGCGCGAACCCCAAGGCACGTGCCTCGATCCGATAGGGCCCGCCCACCGCGACGTCCTCGAGGAGATAACCGCCGCTCGACCGTGTCGTGACTTCCCAGCGGCGGCCGTCCGACAGGTTCGTGACGTGGACGCTCGCTCCGGCGATCGGCGCGCCGTCCACGCTGACCACGGTCCCTTGGATCGCAGCAGTGGTAACGCCCTGGGCGGCGAGCAGTCGAGACAGGAGCGCGAGGACCAGCAGCTGGGCCGCCCGCCTCATCTCTCGCGATCCAGGAGCCTTTGGAACCGTGGGTCGCTTCGGAGCGGATCCCACGTGGGATCCAAGCGCAACCACGCGGAGCTCAGGAGTCCAGGGATCGAAAGGAGGTGCTGCAGCTGGTCGACGGCGGCGCCGCTCTCCCTGACCATTGTGTTGATCCGTGCCAAATCGACCGCGAGATGATGCCCTGAAGGCGGCGCCGCCTCCTTCGTGATCGGGAGTAGCTCGACCGCTTTCTGGCCCTCCTGGATGGCCTCCCGCTTTCTACCGAGACCGGCATACGCGATCCCTAATGCGCTATGTAACCGTGGATCCTCGGTGTGCTCCGCGATCCTCTTGGAGACCAGGATTCGTGCCGAATCGTAGTAGGCTCGCTCCAGATCGTGCCGTTGCATCAATCCGTAAATCTGCGCGCACAGCTGAGTCCTCGGGATAAAGCGATTCTGATCCTCAATCACCTCCGGAGCTCCGGCCGACAATCGCGCGAGGGCGTCTCCATACCTGCGATCGAAAGTGTCCACCCAGACACCGGCGAGTACTACGAGCGGTTTATTGCCGACACCTACGGTCCGGGCTTCATCCAGGACCGCCCGCGCCTTACGCGTGCTGCCCTCCCACAAGAGATACAGGTGCGTCTTCATGAAGTACGGAGCGGACCCATCGTACGCGAGCGCGATAGCGCGGTCGTACAGGACCTCCGCTTGCCGATAGTCACGGAGGAGCTCGTAGGTGAGCGCGTAGGAGGTGGCAACGACGGCAGAAGCCGGGTCTAGTTGCCAGGCTGTTTCGAAATCCACCAAGGCTTCGCGAATCTTGCCCTGGCGTTGTCGCATGACTGCCCGGGCGAGGAAGATTTCGCTGTCATTGGGGCGACTCGACTCCGCAATGGCGAATTCCCGGATCGCTCGTTCATAGTCTCGGTAGCCGATCCAATAGTAGGTCGCCAAAGAGTGGTGCGCTTCCGCCAGATTTGGATCAAGCTCGAACGCTTTATCGACAGCTCGCTTCGCCTGCGCCACACGGTCCGGCGAGCGATCCTCGTAGGACAAATAGATACGGGAATGCACCCGAGATAATCGAGCGTATGCCAGCGCGAAGCGCGGATCCAACTCGATGGCCCGCTCGTACATTCGCTGTGCCGCCCGGCTGCCGGACCCCCCGCTACCGTTACGCATGTACTCGTTGCCGCGCAGGTAGAAGTCGTAGGCCTGGAGGTTTCCTGTCGGCGAGGCCTCCACCAGACGTCGTTGGGCGGCGAGCAGCGTGACATCGAGCGCGCGCACTACTCTCTGGGCGATGTCGCCTTGCACACGAAAGATCTCATCCAATGGCTCGTCATAGATCTGGGCCCAGAGATGTGTGCCGTCGGAGGTGCTCACGAGCTGTGGAGTAATTCGCACGCGAGCGGGGCCCCGCGGCGACTTCTCCCAGCGGATCGCTCCTTCGACCACATAATCGACACCCAGCTCGGCGCCGATCTGTTGGAGGGTCTTCTTCGTATCCTTGTAGGCGTTGGCACTCGTACGGCCAATCACGCGCAGACGCTCGACCGACGCCAGCCGCGTGGTAATCTCTTCGGTGATCCCGTCGGCGAAGTACTGGTCCTCGGCGGGGCCGAGGTTGGCAAAGGGGAGGACCACGAGCCGCTTCGCCTCCCGCGTCGTCTCGGCGCTTCGGGCGCGGAACGGGCTCGCGAACAGGAACCACCCACCGGTGAGGAGGCCACCCACCACCAGGCCGAGCACGAGGAGCGTGCGCCGCCGACGGGCGTGTGGACGTCGCGTCCGCCCAAGGAGGGCTTGTATCACGGTGCGTGGCTTCGGCACGGGCACCCCAAGGCCCTCGCTCAGCTCGGGCCGGCGAACCTTGATCTCCGCGATGAGGCCCTGAGTCGCTGATGAGGGCGCGACCTCGAGGTCGCGCCCGAGGCGCCGCTCGAATTCCTCGTAGGCCCGGACCGCGCCCGCTCGATCGCCCACGTGGTCTAACAGCTCGACCAGGCGACGCACGGCCGTCTCGTCGAACGGCGACAGCTCGGTCAGTCGCAGCGCCCAGCGTGCCGCCCCCACCGGGTTCCCAGCACCGTCGTCTCGGTCGATGAGGAGCTGGGCCCCGTCGCACGCCCGTCGACGCACGCGTTCCCGCTCTTCATCGAGCCAGCGCTCGAACTCGGGCACCTCCGAGATGTGAAAGCCGTTGAGCAAGCTCCCACGATAGAGCTCCAACGCACGCTCGGCCGCTCCCCCCTCGAGCGCCGCTTCGAACTCACGGACGTCGCACGACAGGCCCTCCTCGATGGTCCCCAACTCTTCTTCACCGCGAGTCCGCAACACCTCGCGCCCGAGCGCTTGTCGCAAGGCGTGCACCGCTTGGCTGAGCGCGTTGCGTGCATGCGCCTGGTCGAGCTCGGGCCACAGGAGCGCCACGAGCGTGTCGCGTCGATGGAAGCCGCGGGGGCGTGCAATCGTGAGATAGCCGAGGAGGGCGAGCAGCTTGGGGCGCCGCAGAACTGCATCCAGGTCGCGGCCTTGTGAGTCCTTGAGCTCGACTGACCCAAGCATCCGGAACTGGAGCATGACGCCTTCCCTCTGGCCGGGGCCGCTCTTAGCCGTCACCTAAGAGATGGCGAAGAGCCAGCACACCGAACCGCCGCACTTTCAGGGAACATACGCCCTCCCGGGGGGGCCGCAATCGGCGCGGAGCAGCGGTGGCCGCGCGACACCGATGGACGCTGGAGGTTCTATGTGGTTGCGTCGTTATCACCTAGCATGGCCGGTCCTGGCGTTATCGCTCATTGCCTGCGAGCGCACCCAGCCGGTCGAGCCTGTATTCGAGGCCAGCGCCACCGCCGGATCGGGCGCGGGCGTGAAGGCGCCGTCCAACATCGGCGCCATCGCCGGTTCCTTCAGTCAGATCAGCCTCTCATGGCAGGACAACTCGAGTAATGAAGACGGGTTCGAGGTCCAGCGCGCCACGCCCTGGCCCAGCAGCCCGTACACGCTGCGCGACAACCTCCCGACGAACACTATCGCGTTCGGAGACACCGGTCTCACCGCCAGCACCCAGTACTGCTACAGAGTCCGCGCCTATCAGACGAAGGGGCGCCAGACGGACTTCTCGGCGTTCTCGGCCGCCGTGTGTGTCACCACTCAGGCGCCGCCCCCGCCACCGACACCAAGCGCGCCCAGCAACGTCTCCGCGGCACTGGTGCCTGGTATCACGGTCCGGGTACAGTGGGCCGACAACTCCTCGAACGAGATTGGCTTCCGCCTGGAGCGGTCGGCGGATCAGGTAACGTGGGCCACGGTGGCCACCATCGGTCCGTCGAGTGACGCCTCTGTGTCGTTCATCGACGACACATGGAGCATCGAGCAACAGGCGTGCTACCGCGTCTTCGCGTTCAACGCCGCAGGCGACTCGCCGTCCGCCTCCGCGTGCACGGCTCCCCTGTTAGGCCCGACGAATCTCACGCTGACCGACGGGCTGGCCTGGACCGACAACTCGTCGATCGAGGACGGCTACGAGGTCTGGGTCCGGTTCGGCCCGTACTGTTCGATTCTGCCCACCGCCCTGTTGGCCGTTCTTCCCGCCGATGCCGCCTCCGCGCCAGGCGCGGCATCCGGAGAGTGCCCCATTGTCGGCTACCTCGTGGCGGCTACAAAGGCTGGCGCGTATTCGGATTGGGCCGAGGTGGCGGCAATGCCGTGAAGGCCGGCTACCGAGAGGAAGGAGACACGCATGAACGCTCCGAGCGCGCCGCCTTGATCACGCTGATAACAGAACGGAGATGAGCCATGAGAGTCCGCACAGTGAAGATCGTCGGGTTGGCCGCTTTCGCCGCGCCGCAGTCGCTAGGCTGCCGCGACACCACGCGTCCGCTGAGCCCAACCTCAATCATGTCCCTTGCGTCGGCCGAGCCCGCACCGCTCGTGCCGCGCATCATCGCGCCCCAGGCAACCGATCCGACCATCGACTGGATCCCCGCGGTCAATCCTCAGTTCAATCACCATTTCGTCTGGCTCGACCCAGACCAAGAGTCCAACGGCAAGCTGTTTGTGTTCATGGCGGGCACCGGCGGCCGGCCGCGGGGCTATCAACTCGTTCAGCAGGAAGCCGCGCGCTTGGGGTACCGCGTGATCGGCCTCATGTACAAGAACAACGTCGCGGTGGTAGATGTCTGCGCCGGTAGCCCCGACCCAGCGTGCTCCGGAAACGTACGTCTGGAGATCATCGACGGGATGGATCGCTCGAGCCTCGTGGATGTGAACCAGGCAAACAGCATCGACAACAGACTGACAAAGCTGCTCCTCTACCTCGACGCGCAGTACCCGAACGAGAAGTGGTCGAGGTTTATCAAGGACGGCGAACCGAGATGGCCGCGGATCGCCGTGGGTGGTCATGCACAGGGAGCGGGCCAGGCGGCGCTGATAGGAAAGATCCGCCACGTGAACAGGGTGATCATATTCTCCGGCCCTCCTGACGCGCGTGTTCCGGGGGAGACCGATCCCTGGGTCTCGATCGGCGAGACGCCCGCAGCAAAGTACTTCGCGCTGTTCCACGTCCGCGACCAGTTCGCCCAGAGCATCCGCCCGAATCTCGCAGCGTTCGACATGGATAGGTTCGGCGACCCTGCCCTGGCGGAAACGGGTGAGTCGCCATACGGCGGCACGCACATCCTCGTCACCGACCTCGAACCCCAGGGCGGATACGGGACCCCCAATCCGCACCAGTCCTCGGTAGTCGACGTACGGACGCCACTTGGTCCTGACGGGACACCGCTACTGCGCGACGCGTGGCGCTATCTGCTTGGGCCAGACGACGCGGACGAAGAAGTGGCCGATGATCACGCCTTGACCGGGAGCACCACAGCTTCGCGCGAGGAGGGACCATGAACGCGCTGCGCGGTTCAGCAACCGTTGCTGTGGTGAGTCTCGGTCTGCTGGTGGCGTGTCGAGACGACTGTTGCACACCACCGCCCCCCCCTCCCCCTCCCTCCGGCGTCACCATCAACGGAGTGGTACGGGACCCCATCGGCGAGCCGATCAGTGACGCCGTGGTCCTCGTACCAGGTAAGGGATCGGACACGACGGCAGCAGACGGACGCTTCTCGATTGCCGGCGTCATCGCTCCATATGACATCACCGTATTCGTGCGCAGCCAGAACGCCGTGCAGATCTACAAGGGTCTCACCCGGTCGGACCCCATCGTAGACTGGTGGACGGGCGACGCGGGACCGAGGCAGACCGCCACGATCAGTGGAACGGTGCCTCCCGCCGGTCCAGTCACATCGGTGTTCTTCTTGGGACCGCACGGCGGAGGGATCGGTAACGCCGATCCCACGACGGGGCAATACAGCATCACCGTATCGTGGAACGGTTCAGCCACCTCGAACGCGGGGGTGCTCTACCTGCTGCGGTGGCAGCCGGCGCCCGTAGGAGATGTTGGAGTCGTCCCGGCGAGCTACAACGGCTACGCAAGCAAACCGCTGACGATCAGCGCCGGAGGGACGTCTTCCGGCAACGATTTCGCGGCGTCGGACCTGACGGACCCACCCGAGCAGAGCATCTCCGTGTCCGTATCCGTTCCCGCGGGGTACACACTGTATAGCCGAGCCCTCGATCTCGAGTTTGGCGGGGGGCATGTCAGATGGGTTCAGGTAAGCCAACCGCTCGACATCCCATTGGGAATCATCCCCAACCCCTTCACGTACACGGTGCCGGCGATCACAGGCGTAGTGTTTGGTGTCTACGCCGACGCGTCCGCCAGTCACGCCGGGTGGACGCATTTCTTTGAGCGAAACATCCCGGGGAACTCAACCGGCGCGGTCGTCCCGCTCGAGCAGCCTCCCCACCTCCTCGCGCCCGCGGACAGCGCCACCGCGATCGACGCCACGACGCTGTTCAGCTGGAGTCAGGGCGGCGGAATTGGACTCAACATGTTTTCAGTGATCCCCGCCGATACCGCGAACCCCAGGGTCTATGTACATACGTCAGCCGCGGATGCTACGCTCCCGGACCTGACGGGAACGGGCATGAGCTGGCCGGCGGGGGCGAGCTACCATTGGTTCGTCGAGAGAGAGTTCCCTCTTGCGACTGTCGACGACGCAGCGGGCACATGGTATTGGGACCTCAATTCTAGGGATTACGGCTGGACGACCTCAACCCTCTACAGTTTCACCACCAAGGCGGTTGCGGGCGCGGCGCTTCGCGGGCCGATAGTGAGTGCGAGTGCACGTGGGGCAGAAGGCCTGGGCCGGCTGCACCGTTCGATGCTGCCGCCGGGACTGACCGTCAACGGCCCGGAGCGATAGCGAACGGACGCCGAGCGACCGCGTCGCCGATTCACGAGCCCCGAGCCACGAGCCTCTGGAACCGCGGGTGGCTCCGCAGCGGATCCCAGGTAGGGTCGATGCGGAGCCACGGGACGGTCAGGTGTCCGGGCATGGAGAGGAGGTGTTCAAGTATGGTGACGGCGGAGTCCCGCTCGCCGAGCATGGCGTAGATGCGAGCCAAGTCCCAGGCGCGGTAGTACCCTCGATAAGCCTCCTTGCCGACCGGCATGAGCTCGACCGCCGTCTGACCCTCTTGAATCGCCTCCCGTCTGCGTCCGAGGCCTGCATAGGCGACTCCCAACGCGCTGTGCAGCCGCGGATCGTCGGGGCGTTCCTGAACCTTCTTGTAGACGAAACTCCGTGCCGAATCGTAGTAGCTTCGCTCCAGGTCGTGACGCTGCGTTAGACCGTAGAGCTGCGCGCAAAGCTGCGCTCGGGGGATAAAGCGAAACTGATCCTGGATGACCTCAGGATTCCGCCGCGAGAGTTCTCCAAGTGCGGCGTCGTACTGGTGGTCGAACAGATCGACCCACACGCGGTCGAAGACGATGAGGGGATTGTCGGCGATGCCGACAGCCTGTGCCTCTTCGAGGACTGCCCGAGCTCGCAGGGTGGTGCCGTCCCGGCGCAGGTACATCCCGGCTTCCCAGAAGTAGGGATGGAACCAGTCCGGCGAGAGATCGATCGCGCGACTGTAGACGGTTTCGGCACGCGCAAAATCGCGGAGGCGGTCATAGGTCTGGGCATAGCTGTCCATCACGATAGGGGAACGCGGATCGAGTTGCAGAGCCCTCTCGAACTCTGCGAGCCCTCCCTGGAGGTTCCCGCGCCGGTCTTGGACAGTTGCTCTAAGCAGGTATATGGTCATGTCGCCGGGTCGAATCGCCGCCGCGGCATCGAATTCTCGGAGGGCGCGGTCGTACTCCATCGTTCCGAGGAAGTAGAAGCCCAGCGCCCGGTGTCCTTCCGGGAGCCCGGGGGCCAGCTCGAAGGCTTTGTCTGCCGCGCGCTTCGCCTTCGTTCGGCCATCCGCTGAGCGGTCGTAGTAGAACCAGGACATCCGCGAATGCACCTGGGAGAGCTCGGCGTAGGCGAGCGCAAAGCCGGGGTCGAGCTCGACGGCCTTCTCGTACATCCACAGCGCGGTCCGGGTGAAGCGCTCCTCGGTGCCGCGATGCATGTACTCCTTTCCGCGCAGGTAGTAGTCATAGGCCTGGACGTTGCGGGTCGGCTTGGCGTCCACCACACGCCGTTCCGGCTCGAGCAGCGTCACATCGAGTGCCGAGACCACCTTGCGGGCGACGTCGGACTGGACCCCGAAGATCTCGTCCAGCGGCTCGTCATAGACCTCCGCCCATAGGCGCGTCTCGTCGAGCGCGCTCACCAGCTGCGGCGTGATCCGCACGCGCGCGCGCCCCTGCGTCGCTTTCTCCCAGCGAACGCTGCCCTCCAGGACATAATCGGCCCCCAGCTCCCTGCCGATCTCCCGGGCCGTCTTCTTGCTGTCCTTGTAGACGCTGCCGCTTGTGCCCGCGATGACGCGCAAGCGATCGATTGCGGCCAATCGCGCGGTGATCTCCTCCGTGACCCCCTCAGCGAAGTACGCGTCCTCGGCGGGGCCGAGATTCACAAAGGGCAGAACGACCAATCGTTTCGACTGCCGCGCGCCTTCGGCATTGCCCGCCGCCAACCGCGGCCGGAACAGCAGCCATCCCCCCGTGAGAAAGCCGCCCACGACCAGAGCGAGCGCCGCGGCCACGCGTACGCGGGCTCCCCGGACCGACGCTCCAGCGTGACCCCCACTCGACATCGGGGGCAGATCCATCCGACCGTCGCGAGTCGGCGGCACCGGGATTGGCAATCGCTGATCGGACGCCTCGAGCAGGCGCTCGACCAGCTCCACGACGCTGCGATCGGGCGCGGTATCGAACTCTTCCCGCAGCCAGGCCTCGTGGGCGCGCGCGAACTGCAGCGCGCCAGCCCGATCGCCCGCGGCGACGAGCGCGCTCATCAGGCCGACGGCGACACGCGCGTTCAGCGGGTCGAGGGTCGCGAGCCGCCGCCACAAGTCGGCTGCCCCCGTGTGGTCGCCGTGCGCGGCGGCTTCGCCTGCGACGGCCTCGAGCGCCGCGCACGCCCGCTGCGCGATCCGCGCCCGCTCCGCCTCCACCCAACGCTCGAACTCGTCCGCCCCATTCAGATAAAACCCGTCAAGGAACGGCCCTGTGTAGAGCGCCGCCGCCCGCCCGCGATCGCCGCTCTCGAGCGCGGCTTCGAACGCCTGGATGTCGCTCGACACCACGGCGGGGTTCAGTCGTAGGTCGTCCCTGCCAAGGAGCAAGGCGGGCTCGCCAAGATCGTGGCGCAGGGCGTAACAGGACTGTTTGAGGAGATGGCGGGCCGCGAGCGTCTCGGTCTCGGGCCAGAGATAGCCGATCAGCTTGTCGCGGCTGAGACCCTTCTTGCCCGCGACGGCGAGCAGCGCGAGCAGGGCGAGCGTCTTCCGCCGCGCGGCCGCGCCCTCACACACCGTGCCGTCGTGCTCGACCGCGAGCCCGCCGAAGGTCCGCACTACCAGCATAGGGCCTCGTTTGACCCGGATGTGACCGGGTCGCGTACCGCGCGGCCTAACTTAGCCCGCGTTCACCACGGTTGCGAATCGCGACCGGGCGAGGTGTCGAGCGCGCTTGGGCCCAGGAGCGCAACCGACGGTGGGGAAAGGCGTTGGAGCTGGTCCGAGCCATGAACGAGGTCGCTCTCCTGCTGCTTCGAGGAATGAGCCAGGCGCGGGTCGCGCTGGGGGTCGTCGGCACGGCCGTCGTTTTCACCGGCGCGCTGGCCGGGTGTCACGGCGTCACGACCACGGGATGCACACCAAGCGCCACGCGCGTCGGGTGGAGGGTCGTCGCGGTGTCGACGAGCTGCGACACGTCCGTCGCGTGGATCATACCGCCGCCGCCGGGCGTGCCGAGCGGACATGAGGAGGAGGTCCCATGACACATGCAAACAGGGCGGTTGCCGCCGTTCGTCTCACAGAGACGTCGAGACCACGCGGCAGGTCGCGAAGGAGACAGAGCGCACGGGCTGCGATCGGTGGCCTCGTGGCCCTGTGGGCGATCGCCTGCAGCGACCAAGGCCCCTCCCGCTCGATCGGCGCCGCGCGGGTCAGTCTGACGACCGTCGGGCTTGATCTCGATGCCGACGGCTACACCCTCACGCTGGACGGGGGTCCGCCGCAGGCAGTCACGATCAGTGGTTCGGTGATTCTCACTGGCGTGACCTCCGGTGCCCACACGCTCGCGCTGGGCGACGTAGCGGCCAACTGCACCCCCAGTGACGCGAACACCAGAGCGTTGAATGTGATCGCGGGCGACACGGCGGACGCGACGTTCGCGGTTACGTGCACGTCGACGTTTGCCTCTGTGAGCGTCGGATACCTCTTCGCGTGCGGCATCACGATCGGGGGCGGGACCTACTGTTGGGGAATCAATGAGTACGGCCAACTCGGCGACGGGGACCCGACCGGACCGGCGCAGTGCCTCGTGTACATAGGGCGTGATGTGTCGTATCCCTGCAGCAACACACCCGTACCTGTCATCGGTGAGCTCCGCTTCGCCGCGGCGAGCGCGGGTTCATGGCACGCGTGTGGTATCACGGCGGGGGGCGCCGCCTACTGTTGGGGCGACAACAGGTATGGCGAGCTCGGCGACGGAACCGCGACCAGCCGGGCGAGCCCCGTTGTGGTCCAAGGCGGACTCAGGCTCGTTGCAGTGAGCGCCGGAGCCAGTCACACCTGCGGCGTCACCACGGCAGGCGCGGCTTACTGCTGGGGCGACAACACATATGGCCAGCTCGGCGACGGGACCACCACCAGCCGGCCGATTCCAGTGCGGGTGCTCGGTGGGCTCACCTTCGCCAGCGTGAGCGCCGCCGCCGGCGGCGTGCACACCTGCGGCATCGCGACCGACGGGGCGACCTACTGCTGGGGCGGTGACGCCTTCGGTGAACTCGGCGATGGGACCACGACCAACCGGACCAGCCCGGTAGCAGTTGCGGGCGGGCTCACCTTCGCTCTGATACGCGCCGGTGGTAGTCACACCTGCGGCGTCACGACAACGGGCGCTGCTTACTGCTGGGGCGCCAACAGCTACGGCCAAGTCGGCGACGGCACCACCACCGACCGGAGCAGCCCAGTTGCGGTGCTCGGCGGGATCACGTTTGTCGCGGTCAGCGCCGGAGCCGGCCACACGTGCGGCATCACTCCGGTTGGAGCGGCCCTCTGCTGGGGCTGGAACCACTACGGGCAGCTGGGCGACGGCACCGGCGTCGACAGGTCGAGCCCTGCCGCCGTGTCGGGTGGGCTCACCTTCCGTGCGCTCAGCGTCGCTGGAGGCGGGGGGGCTCACACGTGCGGCTTGACTTCGACAGGCGAGGCGTATTGCTGGGGCGATGGCGAATACGGGGAGCTTGGGGAGGGCCAGTCGGGTTCAGCGCACTACACCACCGTGCCTGTCAAAGTCGCGGGACAACCATGACGCCTTGCGATGAGGAAACATCCATGACACTCCGGCGACTCGTTGCATCAATCATCGTCGCAGCCCTCACGGTTACGCACTGCTCTGACCGGCCCACGCCCGCCGCGCCCGGTCCCATCCGTCATCCGATCTCGACCGATATGTCCCAGCCGCAACGCGATCGCCACGTCGTCGTGTTCGCGGCCGAGCGTGTGCCGGCGGACTTCCCGGCGCGCGTCGCGGCACTCGGTGGCTCCGTCGCAATGTCGCTCGACAGCATCGGCGTGACCGCCGTGATTGGTCTTACGGATACGGCCGCGGCACAATTGGCGACGGCGCCGGACGTCAAGGCCGTCGAGCCCGACCCGCTCATCGGCATCTCAGGCGAGCAGCTCGAGCCGGCGGACACCACCGGAGATCTCGCATCGAGCGCGGCCCTCGCGGCCGCGGAGCCCAGTGGGTTGCCGACGTCGGCCCCGTTCTATCCACGCCAATGGAACGTGCGGGCGGTCTTCGCAGACCAGGCCTGGGCGGCCGGCCAGACCGGCTCCCGAGACGTGGTCGTCGCGGTCCTCGACGCGGGCATCGACTACCTGCACCCGGACCTGGTGGGGCTCGTGGATCTCGTGCGCTCCAAGTCGTTCGTTCCCGAAGAGGACGTCGAGGTCGCCGCCCGCTTTCCGGGCCGGCTCGCGATCAGCGACCTGAACTATCACGGCACCGCCATCGCGTCGATCATCGCGAGCAACGGCAAGGTCGTCGCCGGGATCAATCAGCACGTCACGCTCCTCGCGGTGAAGATTTGGAATCGCTCTCTCGTCGGGCCGGCGAGCAGATTCCTCGCCGGCCTCGTGTATGCCGCCGACCAAGGCGCCGACGTGATCAACGTGAGCGGCGAGTACAGCCGCGATAAGAGCGACAGTGGAGGAGTGGCAGCGGCCTTCAACCGTGCGACGAATTATGCGTTCCGAAAGGGGGCGCTCCTCGTCTCCGTCGCCGGGAACGACACGACGTACCTCGATCACGACGGCGATCGCGTGCGGTTCCCGTGTCAGTCACCCCATGCGATCTGTGCGTCGGGAACGGGGCCGGCGGGCGCCGACGGCATCAACGGGCCGTGGCACGACGTGGACGCGCGCGCGCCGTACAGCGCCTACGGTCGCTCCGCGATCGACGTCGCGGCGCCGAGCGGCGCCGGTGCGGTCGGCCAATTCCGCAGAGTGTGGGTGCCCTGCACCACGACCCCGACGGAGACCACGCCGGCTCCGGCGTGCCGCGCACACCAGCCCCTGGCTCAGGCCAGTGGCACCAGCTTTGCCGCGCCGCACGTCGCCGGTCTCGCCGCGCTCGTGGCGCAGCTGGGTCACGGGAACCCGGCGCTGAGCCGCGCGCGGATCCTCCAGTCGGCAGATGACCTCGGCGAGCCCGGTACTGACCCGTACTACGGCAAGGGCCGCATCAACGTCGCACGCGCCCTGGGGCTCATCAACTAGTCCGACACGAAGGAGGTCCCATGCGAACCCGATTCATTGCCACTCTGACATCGTTGGCCCCTCTCCCTCTGTTGCTCGCGTGCGGCTCAAGCTCCAATCCGGCTGCACCCAAGCTCCACGCGATGTCCTTCGCCAACTCCGAGTGGTCCGAGCCTGTCAATCTCGGCCCCGTCGTCAACTCGTCCGCCAACGAGCAAAACGCCACGCTCGCGCGCGACGGTCTCAGCCTCTACTTCTCCTCGAACCGCCCCGGCGGATCCGGGCCACTCGACATCTGGGTGTCGCAGCGCGCCTGCACCGATCCGGACGACGCCACCTGTGCCTGGCAGGCTCCCGTGAACCTGGGGGCGCCGATCAACACGACGGGCGCCGATTTCGCACCCAATCTGTCCCGCGACGGCCACCTGCTCTTTTTCGCAAGCAACAGAGGAGGTGGCGCAACCGACCTCTTCGTGTCGCATCGAGCCGATCCCAACGACGACTTCGCCTGGGAGGACCCGGTACCCCTGGGCCCCGGTGTGAACACGGCGGCAGCAGAACAGGCGCCGATGTACCTGCAGAACGCGGAAGACGGTTCGGCGAATCTCTACTTCAATCGGGGAGCTCTGGCGCAGAACCAAGCGGACATCTACGTGGCGGCCGTGACACGCGACGGCGAGACCCTCGGGCCGGCCCAGCTCGTCGTCGAACTCAGCGACCCGAGCGCTAACGACGCCGCCGTCACGATCCGCGCTGATGGCCGAGAGCTGATGTTCTGGTCGCCCCGCGTCGGCGGCCTGGGCGGAGCCGATCTGTGGTTATCCACCCGGCAGACCGTGCACGACGCATGGTCGCCACCGGTAGACATGCCGGCGCCGCTGAATTCGTCATCCGACGACGTCACGCCAAGCGTTTCGTTCGATGGGCGCACGCTGATCTTCGCCTCCAACCGGCTGGGGGGCTCGGGCGGCAACGACCTCTACATGTCCACGCGCACGCCGAGCGGGAAGGAGTGAGCCCTCATTGCCGTCCCATAGGGCTGGCGCCCCGAGCGCCCGACCCGCTCGGCCGCAGCTGCAGGTACGCCACCAGGCCGACGGGGGTGCGGCTCCCATAGAAGGGGCGCAGCTCTTCGGGAACCAGGTCGAGTGTGCCCCGCGCACCCAGGCCGGCGGCGACGGGAGCCCGGCGCCAGACCCGGCGCTCATACCCGACCGACACGGCTCCGAGGTCGAGCTCGCGGCTCACCGATCCGATCAGCGCCAGGTCCGCGGCCGTGCGCCGCACGTACTCCGCCCGGCCGTACACCGCGTTGACCTCATTCAGCTCGAGCGTCGTCTCGAGCAGCAGGGTGTTCAAGGGATGCCCCGCGCCGGCCGGGAGATCGGCGCCGTAGACCAGCGCCGTCGACCACGTTCCGCGAGTGTGCAACACGGACGCGCCGAACCGATCGAGCGCATCGTGCACGTGCGCGCCGCCCGATGCCGCGAGATGTCCGAACCAGGCTGCCGCGCTCCACTCGGGACCGGGATTCCAGCTCACGCGGGTCGCATACGAGTCCAGCCGTACAGGGTCGAAGTCGGTGCGGTCCTCGTCGGGGTGCGCGCCGTTGAAGGACGAGGCCTCGACCCGCAGGTGGCGCGTGAAGACACCGACCGTGACGACGCCGAAGCTGGTATGGGTGACGTCCTGCGCGTGATGCCCCAGCGGCGTGACGGGATCGTACGCGGCGGAGGGACGATGCAGATAGGTCACGGGGCCGAGCGCGGGTTCCCCGACCGCAGCCGCGTAGAGCGATCCGGCGACCCTGGTGTCCACCGTGTGTTCGTACGTGGCGGCGGCCTCCGACACGACGTCATGCGGATGCTGCCGGTCGGTGACGATGCCACCGCCGTACGGTTCGGCGACCTGGAGCAGCTGCGGATACCCGCGCGCGGTGAGCGTCCACGGTTCGGCGCTCACCATCGCGCGGAACTGGAGCGTCCCGCCCACGGCAGGACGCCCCGCCATCGCCATCACCCAGTTGACGCTGCCGAGCTGGTCATCTGCCCGAGTACCGAATTGCCGATCGTACTGCAGAAAGGCGTTACCGTGGACCATCAGGGTCCAGCGGCCCAGCGACGCATGATAGCCCGGCAGCGGCGCGGCGTCGGGGAGCCACGCGGTGCCCGACCCCATTCGTGTGGACGGGATTCCCAACGTCCCCTGCTCGCGCTCGTGCTCGTGCTGAGCGTGGCTGGACACGGGTGAAGCGCTCGCGAGCGCGGTGATGACGACCGCGACCGCCGCGGCGTCAGTGAACCAGGACTTCAAAGCCCCGAAAGGTCTTAGTGGACGTGTCGGCGGGAAAACTCAGTGTAACGTCGAGGGTGCCGCCCGTTCCCGGCGCAGCGACCGAGAGGATGTCCCGAGCCAACGGTTGTCCGGTGACGGGCGTGGACGACGCCAAGCCGGTCGGCGTGAACGTGAACTGCATGTCCTGCCCGCCAGTGACGCTCGTGAGGTGGCGACCGTTGGCGGCGTACATCCGGACGACGACCCGCAGCGGGACACTGTCGAACAGCGGTATGTGAAACGTCAGCTCCCCGCCCGTCGAGTCGAACAGCCGCACGGACGCCACGTCGTGTGGCTCGCCCGGGCCGGCGCCGGGACCGGCGCCACCGCCCACGACGCCGCCGCCGCAGGCGGCGAGTGCGGCGCCGAGGACTCCGAGGAGCAGCGTGGTGCGCATGGTGGGTTCAATCTACACTCGTGCCGGACCCGCTCGTTCCAACACCGGCCACGCAACTACCAGTCCCAGCCCGCCGGCCGCACTCGCGAGAAACGCGGTCCCCGCGCCATACCGCTGAAATACCGCACCCAGCGTCACGCCACCCACCAGCGCCGCGAACCCCGTTAGCCCGTGAAACACGCCGAATCCGCTCCCCTGATGGGCCCCCGCGAGTCGGGCCACCAGCGCCCGCTCCGGGCTCTCGGTCAACCCCGCCACCAGGCCGAACGCGAGGAACCATCCCCACGCCGCCACCGCCGTGCCCGCACGGGCCATTCCCACGGCGAGGATCGCATAGACGAGCCACCCCAGCCACATTGTCCGCCCCGGCCCCATCCGGTCGCTCGCCGCCCCACCCAGAAAACTCGACGACGACCGCACGACGTGCACCGCCGCCCACAACAGCGGCACCACCGCCACCGGCACGCCGAGCTGCTGCGAGCGCAGGATGATCAGGGTGTCGGGTATGCGCAGCAGATAGAAAAATGAGATCGCGAAGAGGGCGGGCGCGGAAGAGCGCGGGAAGGCGCGGAAGGACGCGGGAGGTGACGCCGGATTACTCGCGCCCTCCCGCGCCCTCCCGCGCCCTTCCGCGGCTCTTACCGCCCACATCGCGAGCACCAGCACCGCCACCCCCGGCACGATGCTCGCTCCAATCACCGTCCGCAGCCCCGCGCTCCCCGACGCGAGCAGCCACCACGCGAGGATCGGCCCCAACACCGCGCCCGCGTGGTCCATGCCGCGCTGCAGCCCGAACGCCCGGCCCACGAGGTCTGCCGGCGTCGCGTCCGCGATCAAGGCGTCGCGCGGCGGCGTGCGCAGCCCCTTGCCCAGCCGGTCGACCACCCGCAGCCCGATCACCTGCCACGCCGCCCCGGTGACCGCGATGACGGGGCGCACCACGACCGCGGTGAAGTAGCCGAGCACGATGAGGGGTCCGCGCCGGCTCGCCTGGTCGGCCAGCCGGCCCGCCCCAAGCTTCACGACGGCCGCCGCGAATTCCGCCGCCCCGTCGAGCGCCCCCAAGGCCTGCGGGCCCCCACCCAGCACGCCGGTGACGAACGCCGGGAGCAATGGGTAGATCATTTCGCTCGCGAAATCGTTCAGCAGCGAGACCCAACCGAACAGCTGGACCTGGCGTGGAAGGGCCCGGCCGCTAGGCGGCATTGAGGCCGAGACCCCAGCGGATCAGGGTGACCGGCAGACCCCCGTAGCGGAGCAGTGCGTCGTGGAAGTCGCGCAGCGTGGACCCGGGCCCCCGTGCCGCCCGGAACTGGTTACGCAGCTCGAGGATCTCACGGCGCCCGACGGCGTAGCACAGCGGCTGCGCCGGCTCGGCGCAATAGCGCCGTATCTCCGCCTCCGCGTTGGCGCGATCCACGTGCAGCTCGCTGACGAACTGGTGCACCGCCTGCTCGAACGTCATGCCCCGGGTGTGCAGGCCGACGTCGAGCAGCACGCGCGTCGCGCGCCACAGCAGATGCACGCGCTGGAAGAACGCCTCTTCTTCCGACTGGTAGAACCCCTCCTCGCCCATCATCTCTTCGCAGTACAGCGCCCACCCCTCCACAGTGAGCGGCGTCCACACGTTCTTGCGCGTGTCCGACCGCTGGGCCTGCGCGTGCACCAGATGGAGGTGATGGCCCGGATATCCTTCGTGCAGCGCCGTGGCCGCCAGCTCGTGGCGGCAGTGGTCGCGCAGGATGCGCTCCTGGGCCGCCGCCGGGAGCCGGGGGTCGGGGACCGTCACGTAGAACCAGCCGGTGCGGTCGCTCGAATAGGGGCCCGGACTGTCGTAGGCGGCGAACGGGATGATGGGCCGCATGAACGCCGGCGTCGGCACGACGTCGAGCGGGGCGTCGGGAATGGCCGCCAGGCCACGCGCCGCCACGAAGTCGCGCGCGCGTCGCATCTCCTCCGCGTACGAGGCCACCAGCGACGCCGCGGGAGGGTGGTCGGCGCGCAACCGGTCGGCGACATCCTGCCAGCGTGTGCCGCCGTGGAGGCGCGCGGCCCGACGCGCCAGGTCGGCCTCGAGCTCTTCCTTCAGGTGCAGGCCGTAGCGCCACAGCTCGGGGGCCGTGTCACGCAGCGCGTGCTCGTAGTGCAAATGAAAGTTGAAGTCGTCCTCGCCCAGGGCGAACTGGTCCGACGCGCCTTCCAGCCAGCGCTCGAGGTCGTGCGCGAAGCTCGCCAGTGCCGCCGCCGCCCCTTCCGCCGCGGCCGCCAGGCGCTGCGCCTCGGCGGGCGGGACCTCGGACAGCGCGGTCGCCACTTCGCGCACCAGCACCAGCCCGCCCTCGTTGACGCGCAGCGCCGTCTCCACGAACACCCGCACCGGCGCGACCAGCGCGGCGCGCGCGTCGTCGAGCAGCGCCGGCACGTCTTCCAGCCGGCCGGCGAGCGCCCGCGCCCGCTCGACGGGCGGACGGTCCCGCCGGCCCAGCAGGAAATGCAGCCCGCCGAGCAGGTGCGACAGCCAGAACGCCGGGTTCTTTGTCTGGGGCCGCTCGCGCTCGAACCGCCGTAGCTGCACCCGCACGTCGTTCAACAGCGCCGTGCGGTCGATCTCGTCCTCGAGCTCGGGCGTGGTGGTCTCTTCGAGGGCGGCGCCGATCGACTTGAGCGCGGCGAGGTGCGGCGCCAGCGCGACCGGGCTGAACCGCCCGTAGCGATCGTCGTGGGTCCTCACCCCCGCCTGGGTCGCGGCGACGGGGTCCAGGTGCCAGCGTAAATCGAAGTAAGCCCGCTCGATTTCCCGGAACGGGCCTACCGCCATACCGCCTGCTTCAGGAGGCGGTGACACTCCTCGTCCGACAGGACGCGGTCGGTGCGCTTCGCGGCTTCGAACAGCACGCGGCACTGCGTCTCGTCCTCCGCGTCGTAGCCGTGCGTCTCGAGCCAGTACTTCACGTTGGAGAGCCCCGAGACGGGGGAGATCTCGATCTTCTGCTCGAGGCCGAACTCCTGTGCCGGAACGGAGCTGTAGACGCGATCGGCGAGCCATGCGTGGCCCTTTTTCTTGGCCTTGATGATCGCCGCCGCGTGCACACCGGTGCCGGTGCGGAACGCGTCTCCGCCCATCACCGGGTAATTCACCGGGATCGGCACGCCCACCGCGTCGGCCACCAGCCGGCAGTACTCGGGAAGCTTCGCGATGTCGTGCCGGTGGGCGCCCAGCAGCCGGAGATTCACGATCAGCAGATCCATCTCGGCGTTGCCCACGCGCTCCCCCACCCCGAGCGCCGTGCCGTGCACGCGGTCCACGCCGGCCTCGATCGCGGCGAGGCAATTGATCAATCCCATGCCGCGGTCGCGGTGACCGTGCCAGTCGATCTTCACACCGTTCTGTTTGACGATTTCCTGCTTGACGAATTCCACCAGAGCCTTCACTCCAGCCGGGGTTGCGTGGCCGACGGTGTCGGCCAGACAAATTCGAGTCGCGCCGCACGCGATCGCCGTCCCATACAGGGCCTTGAGCGCGTCGGGCTTGGCCCGGGTGGTGTCTTCGGTCACGTACATCACCGGCAACCCATGTTTTACGGCGTACGTGACGGCTTCCTCGCTGGACTGGAGAATCCGGTCCAGGGTCCAGTCTTCGGCGTACTGCCGGATGGGGGAGGATCCGATGAAGGTCGCGGCCTCGATTGTGATCCCGACCTCGTCCGCCACCCGCACGATCGGCTCGACGTCCGCGATGACGGTGCGCGCCGCGCAGTTCGGGGCGATGGGCAGCTTGGCGTCGCGGATCTCCATGGCGAGCGCCCTGACCTGCTCCACCACGCGCGGGCCGGCCCCCGGCAACCCGATGTCGGCGGCCACGATACCCAGGTCGGCCATGAGGTGGAGCAGGCGCTTCTTGACGTTGAGCGCGGGATCGCGGACGGAGGGGGATTGCAGGCCGTCGCGCAGCGTCTCGTCGTTCAGGTCGACCCGGGCGCGCGTCCAGTCGAACGACGCCGCGCCGCCCGCCCGGTTCCAGTCGTAGATCAGCTCGCGCTCATCCATGAACTAGTGTCACCCTCTCGCCCCCCACCGTCAAGCGGGTTAGTGTGAAGACCGTGGAGCACACCCTCTCGCGCCTGCTCGCGCACGAGCGCATTCGCGCCGCTCGCCGTCATGTCGAGCGCGCCGACGACGTGACGCTGGCGCGCCAGGCGGCGCTCTCCGCCACACCGGCACCGACCGGCGCCGAGGCGGCGCGCGGCGCGCGGGTCGCGGAATTGTTCCGCGAGATCGGACTGGCGCACGTGGGAATCGATCAGGCGGGCAACGTGCGCGGCTGGTTCGGGAACGGCGACGGATCGGCGCCGGTGGTCCTGGCGGCACACCTCGACACGGTGTTCGGTCCTCAGGTGGACGTGCGCGTCACGCGCCACGGCCAGCGGCTGGAAGGTCCGGGCATCTCGGACAACGCCCGCGGACTCGCCGCGCTGGTGGCAGTGGCGGAGGCCCTGGTCGCGACCCGCGTCGTGACGACGCGGCCCATCCTGTTCGCCGCCACCGTCGGGGAGGAAGGCTCGGGCGACTTGCGGGGGGTAAAATACCTTTTGAACGGGAAGCACAACGTAGGGACGCAGCATGCTGCGCCCCTACACGCGACCCCAGCCGCCTTTATCGCCCTCGACGGGGCCGGGCTCGAGCGCGTGATCCACCGCGCGCTCGGCTCCAAGCGCTATCACGTGACGTTCCGGGGACCGGGCGGCCATTCCTGGGCCGCCTTCGGCGTCGCCAACCCCGCCAATGCCGTGGGACGCGCGACGGCGCTCCTCGCGGACCTGCCCACGCACCACTCACCACGCACCACGTGTGCCGTCGTGGGCCTGGGGGGCGGCACCGGACTCAACTCGATCCCGCAGGACGCCTGGCTCGACCTGGACTTGCGGAGCGAGGACCCGCGCGCCCTGGCGCAGCTCGACGTCACGGTCCGGGCGGCGCTCGAGCGGGCGGCGGACGACGAGAACCGCAGCCGCACGGCGGGCACGTCGCCGCTGCGCCTGGAGCTGCAGCTCGTGGGCGACCGGCCTTGCGGCATCACTCCGCGCGCGCATCCCCTGGTGCAGGCGGCGATCGCCGCCAATCGCGCGCTCGGCCGCGACGCCGAGCTCGCCAGCGCGTCCACCGACGCGAACGCGCCGATCGCCCTCGGCATCCCCGCCATCGCCCTGGGGGCGGGCGGCAAGGCCGGCGACGCGCACCTCACGACCGAGTGGTACGAGAACGTCGAAGGAGCGCTCGGCATCGTCCGAGCGCTCCTCGTCACCGCCGCGATGGCGGAGGTCGGCTAGGCCCGGGCCGGCGTCGTGCGGAGGGCCCGCGCCACCGTGAGCGATTCCCGACTGTGGCGCGTGACGCGCAGCTGCGACGAGTAGATGTGCCGCACCAGGCCCTCCCGGTCGATCACGTACGTCACCCGGCCGGGTAAGAGGCCCAGCGTCTTCTCGACACCGTACAGCTCGCGCACCTTCCCGTCCCGGTCGGAGAGTAGCAGGAACGGCAGCCCCTGGCTCGCGGCGAAGCGCCGATGCGACCTCACCGAGTCGCCACTCACCCCGATCACCTCGGCATCGGCTGCCGTGAAGGCGTCGTAGCTGTCGCGGAACGCGCGCGCTTCGACCGTGCACCCGGGCGTCTGGTCCTTCGGATAGAAGTACAGCACGACCGTCTTCCGGCCCACGAGATCACGCAGCCGGACCGGCGTGCCGGTCTGATCGAGCAGTGTGAAATCCGGCGCCGCATCTCCGACCTTCACCTTCTGTTGTTTCGTCATCCCCTCCCCTTTCTCCTGAAGCTCAATGCGCCGCCGCGCCCGGCATCCCCTTGCTCTTGTGCATCAGCAGCAGCAGCGGCAGGGACAGCACGAAGCAGGCCCCGAACAGCAGGAACAGCTGCTCGAACGACAGCATCATCGCCTGGCGCGTCACCTGGCCGTTCACGATCATCAGGGCCTTCGACTGAGCCAGCGGCGCGGGCGTACCGGTCGCGACGAGCCGCGCCATGATGCCGCCCATCCGCTCGCGCGTCGCCTCGCTGTACTGCGTCACGTTGGCGATCAGGTCCGCCCGATGGATCGCCGTGAACCGTTGCACCAGCGTCGCCGAGATGGCGATCCCCACGCTGCCGCCGAGCTGCCGCAGCAAGTTGAACAGCCCGGTGCCGTTCGGGATCTTGCTCATCGGCAGGTCGGCGAGGGCGAGATTGGTGAGCGGTACGAAGATCAGTCCCAGCCCCACGCCGCGGAAAATGAGCGGCCAGAAGAAATCGCTCATGCCGCTGTCGGTCGTGAAGTGCGCGTGCTTCCACATCGCCAGCCCGAAGATCGCCACCCCGGCCACGATCGACAGGCGCGCGTCGAATTTCCCCGTGGTGCGTCCCATCGTCGCCATGGTGAAGGCGCTCGCCAAAGCCCCCGGCAGAATCACGAACCCGGTCTGCTCCGCCGTGAAGTTCTGCAGGTTCTGCAGGTACACGGGCAGCACGAACACGGTGGCGTACAGGCAGATCCCCAGGACGCCGCCGAACACCACCCCGACGGCGAGCTGCCGGCTCTTGAGGATCCGCAGATCGACCACCGGATGCTCGGTGGTGAGCTCATGCCACACGAACGCGATCAGCGACACTGCGCTGATCAGCCCGTACGCGATCACCTCACGCGAGTCGAACCAGTCGAGCCGCTCCCCGCGCTCCAGCATCGTCTGCAGCGTGCCGATCCCAGCCGCCAGGAGGACGAGACCGACGTAATCCACCCGCTCGGCCCGCTGCTGAAAGCGCGAGTTCTGGATGAAGCTCAGAGACAGCGCAAACGCCAGCATGCCGATCGGGATGTTGATGTAGAAAATCCACGGCCAACCGAAGGCGTCCGTGATGTAGCCACCGAGCGTCGGGCCGAGGGTGGGACCGACCATCACGCCGACCCCGAAGATGGCCATCGCCGTGCCGTACTCTTCGCGCGGGAACTCCTCGTACAGGATCGCCTGGGACGTGGACAGCAGCGCCCCGCCCCCCAGTCCCTGGATGATGCGCGCGATCACCAGCTCGGTGAGCGTGTGCGCGTTGCCGCAGAAGAACGACGAGACGACGAAGATCGCGATCGAGCCCGCGAAGTAGCGCCGTCGCCCGAAGAACGCCGACAGCCAGCCGGTGATGGGCAGGATGATCACGTTCGCGACGATGTAGCCGGTGGACACCCAGGCGATCTCGTCCAGCGTGGCGCCCAGGTTCCCCATCATGTGGGGGATCGCCACGTTCACGATGCTCGTGTCCAGGAGCTCGAGCACGGACGCGAGCGAAACCGTGATCGCGATGATGTACTTGTACTTGTACCGATCTACGTCGGCACCGGACCCGTTGAGGGCGAGAGCAGCCGTCGCCACGGTGCGCCTACTTGGTCGTGATCGTGACGACGACGCTCAGCCCGGGCCGCAAGGGATGCGCCGGATCGACCTTGTCGGGCCGGACGCGGACCGGCACGCGCTGCACCACCTTGGTGAAATTCCCGGTCGCGTTGTCGGGCGGCAGCAGCGAGAAGCGCGCCCCCGTGGCCGGCGACAGGCTTTGCACGTGTCCGCGGAAATGCGTGCCGGGATACGCGTCGACCGTGAACTCCACCGGCTCGCCCGGTTTCACGTCGGCGACCTCCGTCTCCTTGAGGTTGGCCGTGACCCACACATCCTCGAGCGGCACCACGCTCATCAACGGCTGACCCGGCTGGACCAGCTGGCCCAGCTCCACGGTCTTCTTGCTCACGACCCCGGAGGAGGGAGCGATGACGCGGGTGTAGGACAGGTTCAGCGCCGCCTGGTCGCGCGCCGCGCGCGCCGCGCCGACCCGGGCGTCGGCCGCCAGCAGGTTCGCCTGAGCCGCCGCCAGCGCGGCATCGGCCGCGCGGGCCGCCGCCTCGACCGCGTCGAGCTGCTGCTTCGAAACGATTTCCTGCAGCGCCAGCGGCCGCACGCGGTCCAGGTCGGCGTGCGCCTTCAGGGCGTTCGCCTGTGCCTGCTCCACCTGGGCCTCCGCCTGACCGACGCGCGCCCGGTTGCTCACGCCCGCGAGCGCCACCGCCAGATCGGCGTCGGCTTGCGCCAGCCGCACCTTGTAATCGCGGTCGTCCAGCACCACGAGGGTATCGCCGGCCTTCACGTTCTGGTTCTCGTCGATCCGGACCTCGGTCACGAAGCCGCCGACCTTGGGCAGGATGGGGACGATGTGGCCGTCCACCTGCGCATTGTCCGTGGACACGTGGCTCAGTCCGTAGATCCAGCGCCGCGCACCCAATGCCACCAGCGCCAGCAGCACTACACCCATGATCATGAACACGGTGCGCCGCCCGCCGCGGGGCTTGGGCTCGGCCGGAGCCGGCGCCGGTGGAGCCGGGGGAGCCGCCTTCGCGGCGGATTCACGCCTGACCTCTGGTTCGATCGTCGTAGCCATGACCTCTTGATCCGTGGTTCGAAGTTAGTGAAGGGTGCGGGCGACGCCGGCCGCCCGTGCCAGAGCGACGCGTGCGCTCGCGGCTGCGAAGCGCGCGTCGATGTCTGTGTCACGCGCCCGAATCAGGTTCGACTGCGCGTCGATCACCTCGATGTTGCCGGCCACGCCGGCCTTGAAGCGCTCGCGCGACTGCGCCAACTCGTCCGCCGCGAGCCGCAGCCGCTCGCTCGCCACTGCCTGCTGCGCTTCGGCCGAGTGCAGGTCCAAGAGCGCGCCGTCCACGTCGGCGGCGATCTGCTGGCGCAGGTCGCGCTCGCGCACCTGCGATTCGCGCACTACCGCGTCCTGCTCGGCGAGACGCGCCTCGCGGCGGAAGCCGTCGAGGATCGGCACCTTCACCTGGAGCGCCAGGTCGCGCGTCGCGATCGCACCCGGGACTGTAAGCCCGTTCACCCCGTAATCGGCTGCTACCTCGAGCCGCGGCAGGCGTTCCGCCCGGATCGCCGCGCCCGTCTGCCGCGCCGCCCCGGCCCGCGCCAGCTCGGCCTGCAGGTCGGGCCGGTTGACGAGGCCCGCCGCCACGGCCGAATCGCGGGTCGCCGGCACCTCCGCCGCGCCCAGGGTGGCGGTGAGCGTGTCCGTGAACGAGAGCGGCGTCGCTGGCTCGATCCCCAGGGCGCGCGTCAGGTCGATGCGCGCCCGGTCCAGTTGGTTCCTCGCCACGAGCAGGAGTCCCTCCGCCGTGACGAGCTGCGTGCGGGCCCGCGTCACGTCGATCGCCGCACTCACGCCGGCCGCCTTCTGCGCTTCCGCCAGGCCCACGAGCTCGGCCGCGATCGTCGAGTCCGCCCGGCGCGCCGCTACTACCGCTTGCGCGCGCACCGCCCGCAGATACGCCAGCGCCGCCGTCAGCGCCGTGCCCTCCACCGTGACGCCGCGCTCGGCGCGGCTCCCGTCCGCCTGGGCTCCAGCAGCGCGTATCCGCGCCACGCTCGACCAGTCGAACAGCGTCTGTGCCGCGCTGACGCGCGCGTCGTAATTGTTGAACGCGGGAACGGGGTTCTGTAATGCGAACTGCGGGGGGAACGGAATCCCCAGCGACTGAGTGTTGAAGTCGCGATTGAGCCACACGCCTGCGACGGACAGCGACGGCAACAGTGCCGCACGTGCCTGCCGTACGCGGGCGTACGCCTCGTCGGACCGCAGTGCGGCGAGCGCTACGGAGGGTGCTTCACTCGACGCGACACGCACGGCGTCCGCGAACGACAGGCGCAGCGGTGCGCCGGCGGCGGGCGCCTGAGCGGCGAGGACCGCGGGGAGGAACAGCGCGACGAGCGACGCCAGCAGGCCCATCAGACGACTAGTGTTTCGCGATGCCATGGAGATACAGGTCGATGTGAGTGTCCAGGTATGTCTGCACGTTGAAACCCTCGGGCATGCACAACGCGAAGGCGCGCTTGGCGACCACGGCGTGCATCAGCGGCGACATCGCGAGCTTGGCGGCGACCTTCACATCCACGGGACGGAACTCGCCGTTCTCCATGCCGCGCTCGATCACGCCCGCCATGAGGCGGTGCCCGCGGGTCACGACTTCCTCGTAGTAGAAACGGGTCAGCTC
>DATDFC010000210.1:0-3598 GCA_036522815.1 Gemmatimonadales bacterium
AGACCACGCGATCGGCGCATCGCGGCGCGCCCGGCGGGTATCGGCCCGGCGACCGCAAGGACAGCGTGGGGTTCCGCGTCGCACGAACAATTCCTTGAGCGCTGGCGTTGCGAGCGCCCCAAACGTCATAACATGAATTAACCTCGCCGGGATATCCGGTATGGAACGTGCGCTGCTTGCTCGGCCATGACGCGCACCACGCTTTCCGCGCTCCTATTTGCCGCAGCAACGGCAGCGGGTGGAGTCTTGGCCTGCACCGATTCGAATGCTCCGAAGGTGCAACAGCCACCGCCCCCCCCGCCGCCGCCACAGCCGCCGCCCCCCCCGCCGCCGCCGCCCCAGCCCGCGCCCGCCTCGTTCGGCATCCGGCCGGCGCTCGATACGGTCTTCGCCGGTGACCTCGTGAAGTTCGTCGCCGAGCGGGCGGACTCGACCGTCGATCAATGGATCGTGAGCGACACCAGCAGCGCGCGCCTCCTCGCCCACGAACGGGGCTGGAGCGCCGTCCGGATCCGCGCGCCGGGGACGGTCACCATCAAAGCCACGCGCGGCGCCGATTCGGGTCTCGCCACGCTGGTGATTCTGCCACCCGCGACCCCCGATCCCGTCACAGTCGGCGACTGGGAGGCGATCAGTCTCGGCCTCTTGGGCGCTGAATCGGGGCGCGCCACCGCGATCGACGATAGCGGGACGATCGTCGGCACACTTCAGGTGCCTGCCCCGATCAATGCGCGCACTCTGGGCTTCATCTACAAGGATGGAGTCATTCAGAAGCTCTGGTCGAGCGACAATGCTGATTATGTGCCGATGGCCGTCAGCCCTTCGGGGAAGATCGCCGGCCTGACAGGAGTCTCGATGGGCTCGCAACCGCTGGTCTGGGACAATGCGGACGCCGCACCGCGATTGCTCGGCGACGCGGATCTGATAACCCTGGTTGGCATCACCGCACAGGACGCCGTTCTCGTGAGTTATGGCGACCGTCTCGACTCGGGGAGTGGAGTCTACAGGGCCGTGTTGTGGAAGAACGATGTGCCCGAGGCTCTGGGATCTCTCAACGACAGCGTCGCCCATAGTGCGGAAGCAAGGGCGGTCGCGTGGAATGCCGGTGGTGTAATCGTCGGTGGCAGTAAAGTCGCGTCAGTGTCCGAAGGAGACGGCGACTGGACCGAGGTGTTCCATCCGTTCATTTGGGAAAACGGGATCATGCGCGACCTGGGAGCCCTCGCCCCGGCCGCTTGCGCGACCACGCCGAACAGAAATTGCAGCGAGGGCTGGGCCATGGGGATCAATCGCCAGGGGGTGATCGCCGGCTTCAGTGGCGTCGGCCAATTATGGCGCGCATTCAGGTGGGAAGACGGCGTGATGCGGGACCTCGACGTGTTCCCCGGTCACAGCACTCTCGCCCTGGCGATCAACGACCGTGGCCAGATCGTCGGAACTGTCGGAACCGGGTATGGCCCCAAGGACACCGTGTTCTTGTGGCACGACGATCAGGTGCAAATCGTCACGACCAGCTCGGTAGACCGGCCACACCTCGGCCCCAACGGAGAAGTCGCGGGGACGATGCTCGTCGCGGGGGAGGAGCACGCCTACGTTTGGCAAGCGGATGTCATGACCGATCTCGGGCCAGGTGAGGCGGTCGCCATCAACAATCGCAGCGAGATCGTCGGAAGACGCGGCAACATGCCCACGCTCTGGCGCAGAAAGTCGTAAGCGCCGGGGCAACAGTATCAGACAGGCGCTGCGTCGTTTGGCACCGGCGCGCGCACAATTGATCTGTATAGATGCCGAGCGTACGTTAGGATATGGCGTGCCCATCACGCCTCGGTTGTCCCAGAAGCTCCAGCAAACCCTCGGAGGACAGGAGGGGGCCGAGTTTGTGAACTGGATGCATCAGATGGACGCGCGCGCGAGCGATGTCGCCACGCACGGCGATCTTGCCGAGTTACGAGCCGAGTTACGCGCGGATATCGCCGAGCTGCGTCAGGAAATGCGCGTCGGGTTTGCCAAAATCCACGAGGAGACGGCGCACCTCGAGATCCGCTTCGAACGCCGTTTCGGTGATCTGATCAAGTGGTCGTTCGTGTTCTGGGTCGGCGCCGTCGGGGCGATCGCCGCGCTCGCCGGCGTGCTGCGGTAGCCTGCACCAACGCGTCTACCCTGACATGAGCGCTCCACTCATGACGGCCGATGAGCTGCTGTACACCAACGTGCCGAACAAGCGGACGGAGCTGGTGCGCGGCCGGCTGGTCGTGCATGAGCCGCCCGGCGGCAGGCACGGCAACGTCACCGCCAACCTCGGCGCGCGGCTGTGGGCACACGCCGATCTCAGCCGCGCAGGAGCCGTGTTTATCGGGGATACCGGCTTTACGCTGGCGCGGAATCCTGACACGGTGCGTGGACCCGATATCGCGTTCGTCCGTGCCGAACGCCTGCCGCAGCCGATCCCGAGCACCTTCCTCGAATTCGCGCCGGATCTCGTGGTCGAGGTCCTCTCCCCGCATGATCGTCCCGGGGAAGTCCTCGCGAAGGTCGCGGATTGGCTGGACGCCGGTGCGCGACTCGTCTGGGTCGTCGATCCAGAGCGCCGCGTGGCGCGCGTGTATCGGCAGGACGGGACGGAAGACGTCATCTCAAATGATGGAGCGCTGATGGGTGAAGACGTGCTGCCCGGCTTCAGCTGCACGCTGGAAGCTATTCTCTAACTCTTCTTTTTTTTGCAAGCAAAGCACTACGCGCTGTCATCCTGAGCGAGCGCTTTAGCGCGAGCGAAGGACCTGCTTTTGTCGCGAAGAGATTGCCCTGAGCGCAGCGAAGGGACCCGCTTGGGGACAACAACAAGGCGCGGCAGTTGATCAGGCCACCGCGCCCCGTCGCTCCTCCTCCGAATCCAGCGTAGCCATCACGCCGCCTTCGTATCACTACCGCCCGCCCCGGACTGGGACTCGTCCTTGGTCTGGAACGATCCAGCAACGTTGCGGGCACTCTCCCACGCTCCCATCAGCTCGGCATTATCCCCGAACCGATACCGAACCACCTTGTCCAGCAAGCGGACCTGCTTGCCGATGTCCGAGGCAACCGCCTTCAGATCGGCCCGCGCGCCAACATGCTCGCGCCGGCCGGCACTGGTCGCCTGGAGCGTGTCCTCGTACTGCCCGAGCGCCGTGGCGAGCTCGTCCAACACCGGCTCCGACATCCCGAGCTTCACCAGGAGCTCCTTCTGCGCCGTCGCCCGCTCCAGGATCGCTCGACTCATCGTGAGCAGCTCCTGGTTCGTGCTTCCTTGCGGCGGCATGCGGAACTGCTCCGCCAGCTCCGCATTCTGGGTGGCTGCCACGGCGCCCACGGCACTCAAATAGCCGAGGATCCTGGGCTGCAACGCGCGCCGGAGCGCTTGCCGCTGCTTCACGGCCGACCGCTCCACCGCCACCCCCACCCGCTGCTGGGTCGCCAGGTTCTCGGCGTGCTCCAGCAGCTGCTCGAGCTTCGTCAGCCCGAGGTCCTGCCCTACTCCCTCCACCTGATGGGCCCGGAGAAAATCCCGAACCCGCGCGGCCATCTCCAGCCGCTTCCGTACTTGGGCGTTCATACGCCCTCC
>DATDFC010000211.1:0-26461 GCA_036522815.1 Gemmatimonadales bacterium
CCGGTGGCGCATCTGCCGCTGGGGCTCGCCGCCGTCGGCATGATGGTCGTGCACACGCTGGTGCACGTCCCGGTACCGAGCCCGACCGGGCATGCGGTTCTCACGCTGCCGATTCTCGTGCCGCTCTCGGACCTGCTCGGCTTATCGCGTCAGGTGACCGTGTTGGCCTATCAGTACGGCGGCGGAGTGTGCGAGCTGTTCACGCCCACCAACGGCGCGCTCATGGCGATCCTGGCCGCGGCCCAGGTGCGCTACGAAGACTGGCTGCGGTTCGCGCTCCCGCTCCTCGCGGCGCTACTGGCGCTGGGCGCCGCCGCCATCGGGCTGGGCGTGGCGGTCGGGCTCCACTAGGTTGGGACACGCGCCACCCACCAGGAGAGTCCATGCGTCCACACCGCCTTCGCGATCTACTTGCGATCGCATTGCTCGTTCCCGCGGCGCTCGCGGCCCAGGCGCCCGCGCGCCGTCACGTCGCCGTCCCCACAGTCGCGCCTCGCCCCGCCGACGTGGCCACGGTGGACGGAGTCGTCAAAGCGTATTACGACGTGATCACGGGTCCCGCCGGGCAGCCCCGCCAGTGGTCGCGCGACCGCTCGCTCTACATTCCCGACCTCCGGTTCGTCGCAACCGGCGTCGCGGCGGGGGGCCGAACCTATGCGCGCGTGATGACGCACCAGGATTTCGTGGACGGCTCGGATTCGAGCTTCGTGCACGACGGGTTCTTCGAGCGCGAGATCCACCGCGTCACGCAGGCTTACGGCAATATCGCGCAGGTGCTCAGCACGTACGAGGAGCACCGCACGGCCGACGGACCGGTCGTGGGCCGCGGCATCAACGCGCTGCAGCTGTTCTGGGACGGCAGCCGCTGGTGGGTCGCCTCGGCCATCTGGTTCGACGAGGATCCGACCCATCCCATTCCCAAGGAGTTTCTGCCCTAGATGTATCGTCGTCTCGACGAAGCCCACATCGTCGACACGCTGCGACGCCTAGAGGCCCGCATCGCTGAGCGGTTTCCGGGCTCCGGGCTCGGCAAGGTGAGTGCCGAGCTCCTGGCGGTGGCGACGGAGTCGGTGGAGCGCGTGCGCGACTTGCGCCGTCCCAACCTGCCGTTGCGCGTCGGCACGTGGACGCTGATCGGCGTGATCGTCTTCATCGCGCTCGAGGCCATCTTGCATCTCGGCCTCGCCCCGCGGTGGTCGGATTTCGCCGCCTTCCTCGGGTCGTCACAGGCCATCCAGAACGTGGTGTTCCTCGGGCTCGCTGTGCTGTTTCTGGCGAACGTCGAGACGCGCATCCGGCGTCATCGCACGCTCGCCGCGATTCATGAGCTCCGGAGCATTGCGCACATCGTGGACATGCATCAGCTCACGAAGGACCCCGACCAGATGCTTAAAGACGGCTCCACGACCGCGTCCTCTCCGCACCGCGGCATGACGCCCTTCGAGCTGGCGCGCTACCTCGATTATTGCTCCGAGCTGTTGTCGCTCACGAGCAAGGTGGCCGCCCTGTACGTCCAGGATTTCCAGGACCCTGTCGTCCTCGACGCGGTGAACGACGTGGAGACGCTGACCACGGGGCTGTCCCGCAAGATCTGGCAGAAAATCATCATCCTCGATCGGGCCTAGCCGCCTCGCAGCCGCTCGATCTCGCGCCGATCCTTCTTGGTCGGCCGGCCCTTTCCTTCGTAGCGCAGCGACGGCGCCACCCGCAGCTGCTCGGCCAGGCGCTCCCGACGCCGCTTCCCCTCGGCGTCCTCGTGGTACAAGCCGACGGCGGCGGCGGGCGGGCCGCGGTGCTCCGCGACGGCCCGCACCACCACCAGGTACTCGAACGGGCCCCGCCGGATCCGCAGGCGGTCGCCCACGCCGACCGGCTTGGCCCGCTTCGCCCGCTCCCCGTTCAGCTCTACCTTGCCGCCGCCGACCGCCTGCGCGGCGAGCGCCCGCGTCTTGTAGAAGCGCGCCGCCCACAGCCAGCGATCGAGCCGTACCCTCGTCGCTTCGGACACCAGAACGTGACCTCCTCCGGGCTCCACGCGCTCGCCCGGTCGTGCGTATACTCCGGGAACCCCGATCCCGCCGCGACCCTTTCGCCCAGAGCCGAATGCCCGCTCGGATGCCGACTAGCCAGCCAGACGTCCCGCGCGACAGCCGCACGTCGCGCGCGTTCCGTCTGGAAACGCTCGTGGCGGTGAGCGTCGGCCTGCTCGCGGGATGCGGCACCCCGGGCGTGCGCGGGGTCGCGGGCACCGCGCCCGCCCCGAACGTGCTGTGGACGCCCCCGCGCCAGCAGGCGACTGCGCCGCCGACAGCCGCAGCACTACCATTGCCGCCCGACCTGGCGCAGCGGATTGCCCAGCTCCAGCTCACCGACGTCATCGACATCGCGCTGCGGAACAATACGGCCACGAGCGCCGCCTGGGCAGACGCCCGGGCCGCGGCGGCCAGCTACGGCGCCGCGCGCGGGCAGTACTATCCGACGCTCACGATCAACGGCACCGGCACCGCGCTCAAGACCGTGCCCTCGAACGTGCCCGTTTCACTCACGCGCCGCTTCTACGGCGCCACGCTCAACCTCTCCTGGCTGCTGCTGGACTTCGGCGGACGGTCGGGGTCGATCGGCGTGGCGCGCCAGGCGCTGCTCGCGGCCGACTGGACGCACAACGCGACGCTGCAGAGCGTGGTGCTCGCGGTCCAGCAGGCGTACTTCGACTACGTCGGCACCAGGGCGCTGCTCGCCGCCCAGCAGACCACGCTCAAGGAAGCCCAGACCAACCTCGAGGCGGCACAGCAGCGCCACAACGTGGGACTCGCGACCATCGCCGACGTGCTGCAGGCGCGGACCGCGTTGTCACAGGCGCGGCTGTCGCTCGAGACCACCGAAGGGCTGCTCCAGACCACGCGCGGGGCCCTCGCCCTGTCGATGGGGCTGCCGGCCAACGTTCCCTACGACCTCGAGGTCCCATCCGACTCGACGGTGCCGCTGGGCATCAGCGACAGCGTCGACACGCTCATCGCGCGCGCGGTGCGCGAGCGCCCGGACCTCGCGGCCGAGCGGGCCCAGGTCGCCGCGGCGCGCGCGCGTGTCAGCGTCGCCCGATCCCAGGCGCTGCCATCGCTCAGCGTAGGCGGAAACGCCGGCGAGACGCATTTCGTCAATAACCCGAGTCTCCCGACGTTCGGCAACAGCTACACCGCGACGCTCACGTTATCGATTCCGCTGTTCTCCGGCGGGGCGCAGATCTACAACGTGAAAGCGGCGGCCGCGGCGGCCGATGCCGCCGCGCAGCGCGCCCACGGCTTCGAGCAGCAGGTGATCTATCAGGTGTTCAACTCCTACTACGCGTTGCGCACCGCCACCCAGCAGGTGCGCACCAGTGCCGATCTGCTCGCGAGCGCCACCCAGTCGGAGCAGGTGGCGCTGGGCCGCTACCGGGCGGGCGCCGGCAGCCTGCTCGACCTGCTCACCGCGCAGGCGGCCCTGGCGGGCGCGCGGGCGCAGGCGATCGGTGCCCGCTTCTCGTGGTACATCGCGCTGGCCCAGCTGGCTCACGACGCGGGGATCCTCGGCCTGGACGGCGGGAGCCAGCTCCACGTTCGCACCGATTCGACGGGAACGCCCAAATAGATGAAGCTCGCTCTTCCGGTCGCAGCGCTCGTGATGTCCGCCCTGCTCGGCTGCTCGCGCAAGGGCGCGGGCGGCGCGCCCAAGGTCCCGGTCACCGTGGCCCATGCCGAGCAGCGGGCTGTGCCGTTCGAGATCCCCGCGACCGGGACCGCGGAGCCCGTGCAGACGGCGTCGGTCCAGTCCCAGGTGACGGGCGTGCTCACCCACGTGACGTTCCACGAGGGCGACGACGTGACCGCGGGGCAGGTGCTGTTCGAGATCGACCCGCGACCCTTCCGGGCGGCGCTCGACCAGGCCAAAGCCATGCTGGCACGCGACCAGGCGCAGGCCCAGGCCGCCCAGCTCGACGCCGACCGCTACGCGGAGCTCGTGAAGCGGGATTACGTCACCAAGTCCGACTACGACGGCAAGCGCGCCGCGGCCGACGCGCTCCAGGCGACCTTGCAGGCGGATTCGGCCGCCGTCGCCAGCGCCGCGCTCAACCTCGACTGGGCCACGATCCGAGCGCCCATCGCGGGGCGCACCGGACGGCTGCTGGTGCGCGAGGGCAACCTGGTGCGCGCCCAGAACCCAGACCCCCTGGTGGTCATCAATCAGATCCATCCGATCCTGGTGCGCTTCGCCGTGCCCGAGCAGCACCTCGCGGGCATCCAGCGCTACCGCCGCAACCGGCCGCCGGTGCTGGTGAGTCCGTCCAAGACCGACACGGTATTCACGGAGGGCGTGCTGTCGTTCGTGGACAACAACGTGGACACGACGACCGGGACCGTGCTCCTCAAGGCCGAGTTCCCCAATCGCGACAACGCGCTCTGGCCCGGTGAATTCCTTACTGTGCGCCTGCGACTCTACGTGGAGGACAGCGCGGTGGTGGTGCCGTCGCAGGCCGTGATGAACGGGCAACAGGGAACCTATCTGTTCGTGGTGAACCAGGACGGCACGGCGCGCTCTCAGCCCGTGACGGTCGAGCGCACCGCCGGTGCGTATGCGGTGATCGGTCAGGGGGTGCGCGCGGGCGAGGAGGTCGTGACCGACGGCCAGATCCGGCTTGTGTCCGGCGCCGCCGTCGAGGTGAAGGGCGTCGCGGAAGCGGCGCGTGAGCTGGGGGGCGACAAATGAGCATCTCCGAGCTGTTCATCAAGCGGCCCGTCATGACCACGCTCGTCATGCTCGGGATCCTCGTGTTCGGGCTGATGTCCTACCGGCTGCTGTCAGTGAGCAATCTGCCCAACGTCGACTTCCCCACCATCCAGGTGAACGCGAGCCTCCCGGGCGCGAGCCCCGAGACCATGGCGTCCGCCGTGGCGACGCCGCTCGAGAAGCAGTTTTCCACGATCGCCGGCGTGGACCAGATGACCTCCTCGTCGAGCCTCGGCAGCACCAACATCACGCTGCAGTTCACCCTGGACCGGAGCATCGACGCCGCGGCGCAGGACGTGCAGGCCGCCATCTCCAAGACGCTGCGCCAGCTCCCCACCGGCATCGTGCCCCCGTCCTACCAGAAGGTGAATCCCGCCGACCAGCCGATCATTTACTACGCCATGAGCTCGGCCACGCTGTCGCTCTCGGCGCTGGACGAGTACGCCGAGACCTTCATCGCGCAGCGCCTGTCCATGGTCGACGGTGTGGCGCAGGTCAACGTGTACGGCGCGGCGAAGTATGCCGTGCGCATCCAGCTCGATCCCAAAGCCCTGGCGACGCGCGGCATCGGCATCGACGAGGTGGCGAACGCGGTGGACGCAGGCAACGTGAATCTCCCGACCGGCATTCTGTGGGGGCCGCACCGGGCGTTTACCGTGCTGGCGAACGGTCGGCTGCAGAACGCCGAACAGTTCCGACCGCTGGTCGTCACGTACCGCAACGGGGCCCCCGTGCGGCTGCAGGACCTCGGGCTGGTGCTCGACGACATCCAGGACAACAAGAGCGCCGCCTGGTTCAACGGCAATCGGGCGATCGTGCTGGCGATCCAGCGGCAGCCGGGCACCAACACGGTGGCGGTGGCGGCGCGGGTGCGCGATGTCATGGAGACGCTGAAGCAGCTGCTCCCGGGGTCGGTCGATTTGCAGCTCCGCTCCGACCGCTCGCAGTCGATTCTCGCATCGCTGCACGACGTGCAGTTCACGCTGTTCCTGACGTTGGCGCTCGTCGTGCTCGTGATTTTCCTGTTCCTGCGAAACCTCTCGGCGACCATCATCCCCAGCCTGGCGTTGCCCTTCTCGCTGGTGGGCACGTTCGCCGTGATGTACGCGCTCGACTACAGCCTCGACAACCTGTCGATGATGGCGCTGACGCTGTCGGTCGGGTTCGTGGTCGACGATGCCATCGTGATGCTCGAGAACATCGTGCGTCACATGGAGAAGGGGACGCCCGCGCTCGAGGCCGCGTTCGCCGGCTCACGCGAGGTCGGCTTCACCATCCTTTCCATGACGCTGTCGCTCGCAGCCGTGTTCATTCCGGTCCTGTTCATGGGAGGGATCATCGGCCGGCTGTTCCACGAGTTCGCCGTCACCATCGGCGCCGCGATTCTCGTCTCGGGCGTGGTGTCGCTCACCCTGACCCCGATGCTGTGCAGCCGCTTCCTCAAGCCGTCGCGCGAAGCGCACCACGGCCGCTTCTACGAAGCCTCCGAGCGCTTTTACGAGCGCGTGCTCCACTGGTACGAGGGGAGCCTCGAGTGGGCGATGGCGCGGCGGCCCGCGGCGCTCGCCTTCTCGGCTGCGATCCTCGTCGCCACGGCCGTGCTGTTCTGGGCCATCCCCAAAGGCTTCCTGCCGAGCGAGGACAACTCCCAGATCTTCGGGACCACGGAGACCGTGGAAGGGACGTCGTTCGACGACCTGGTCAGTCATCAGCAGCAGGTCATGGCCGTGCTGCAGGCGGATCCCAACGTGGACGCGACGATGTCCTTCCTGGGCGGCGGCCAGATCAACCAGGGTCGCGTGTTCATGCAGCTCAAGCCCCGCTCCCAGCGCGACATGAGCGTGGACCAGCTGATTCGCTACTTCAACCGCAAGCTGGCGGGCATCCCCGGCATCCAGGTGTTTCTCCAGAACCCGCCGCCGATCCAGATCGGCGGCCGCCGCACCAAGAGCCTGTACCAGTTCACGCTGCAGGGCCCCGACCGCGTCGCGCTCTACGACAACTCGAACCGCCTCATGGCGGAGCTCCGCAAGCTGCCGGATCTCATCAACGTCACGAGCGACCTGGTGATCTCGAACCCGCAAGCCAGCGTCGAGATCAACCGCGACCGGGCCGCGGCGCTCGGGGTGACGGCTCAGCAGGTCGAGGAAGCGCTGTACGACGCCTACGGCTCCGCCCAGGTGTCGACCATCTATACGGCGACCAACCAGTACTGGGTGGTGATGGAGCTGTTGCCCCAGTACCAGCAGGACCTGTCGGCGTTGAGCCTGCTGTACGTCCGCTCCGGCACGGGCACGCTGGTGCCGCTGGCGTCGCTCGCGACCCTGACGTCGAGCGTGGGCCCGCTCACGGTGAACCACTCGGGGCAGCTTCCGGCGGTGACGATCTCCTTCGACCTGCGCCAGGGCGTCTCCATCGGGCCGGCATCGGCCCAGGTGGAGCGGCTCGCGCGGCAGCTCCTGCCCTCGAGCATCAACTACGCCTTCGCGGGCACGGCGCAGGCGTTCCAGTCGAGCCAGTCGGGCCTGCTCGTGCTGCTGGTGCTCGCGGTGTTCGTGATCTACATGGTGCTCGGGATCCTGTACGAGAGCTTCATCCATCCGATCACCATCCTCTCGGCGCTGCCGTTCGCCGGGTTCGGCGCGCTGCTCACGCTGATGCTGTTCCGGATCGACTTGAGCGTGTACGCGTTCGTCGGCATCATCATGCTCGTGGGGCTCGTCAAGAAGAACGGCATCATGATGATCGACTTTGCGCTCGAGGCCCAGCGCATCGAGGGTAAGTCGGCGCGCGATGCGATCCTGCAGGCGTGCAGCATCCGGTTCCGGCCCATCATGATGACCACCATGGCGGCGCTCATGGGCACGCTCCCCATCGCCTTGGGCGTCGGCCAGGGCTCGGAGTCGCGCCGCCCGCTGGGCATCGCCGTCGTGGGCGGGCTCGCGTTCTCGCAGTTCATCACGCTGTACGTAACGCCGGTGATCTACACGTATCTCGACGAGTTGCAGCAGTGGCTAGGCCGCCGGGCGCCGCAGCGTGCGGCCGCGGTGGCTCCGGCGCCGGCGGATTGACCGGACCGGCGCGCGGAGTGGCGGAGCGCGACGCCTGGCGGTCCCTCCGGCTCGGGACGCCTGACATCCCCGCCCCCCACCCCTTGCGTCTTCGCCTTCGGGACCACCAGGCGTCGCGCTCCCGGAATTACCGTCGGCCCGCTGGCGCGCTAACTTCTCCCCATGCACGAATGGCAAGTGTGGTTCGTCGCCGCCCTGCTGCTCTTCGTGGCCGAGATGATCGCGCCCGGGTTCTGGCTGCTCTCGGTGGCCGTGGGCGCGATCGCTGCGGGGGTGGTTTCGCTCGTGCTCCCGGGCGTGGTGGCGCCGGCGCTGACCTTCGCCGCCGGCACGCTGCTCTCGCTCGTCGGCGTTCGTCCGTTCCTGCTGAAGCACCTGCATCCCAGCGGCCACGAGATCCGAACCAATGTCGACGCCCTCGCGGGCCGGGTCGGCATCGTGTCGGAGCGCATCGACCCAGGCACGGGCAAGGGGCGGGTGGTGGTCGAGGGCGAGGACTGGCGCGCCGCGGCGCTGATGGACGCCCCGCTCGAGCCGGGGACGCGGGTGATGGTCGTGCGGGTGGAGGGAGCGACGTTGTACGTGGACAAGGAGGCCTGAGCAATGGACAACATCGGGGCGCTGATCGTCCCGGCGGCACTGGTGCTGTTCGCGATTTCGATCGTGGCGCGGGGCATCCGCATCGTGCAGCAGGCCCAGACGATGATCATCGAGCGGCTCGGCAAGTACCACCGCACGCTCTCCTCCGGGGTCAACCTGATCATTCCCATCATCGACCGGCCGCGGGCGATCGATTGGCACCAGGTGATCGTCACGCCCGCGGGCGATTCCTTCGCGCGCCACTTCCGCACCGACAAGATCGACCTGCGCGAGACCGTGTACGTGTTCCCACGCCAGAACGTGATCACGAAAGACAACGTCGTCGTCGAAATCGACGCGCTGATCTATTCCCAGATCACCGACCCGGTGCGCGCGACCTACGAGATCGCAAACCTGCCGGATGCGATCGAGAAGCTGACGCAGACCACGCTGCGCAACGTGATCGGGGAGATGGAGCTGGACCACGTGCTCTCCTCACGCGACACGATCAACGCCAAGCTGCGCGAGATCCTGGACGAGGCGACGCACAAGTGGGGCGCGAAGGTGAGCCGGGTCGAGCTCAAGGACATCAATCCGCCCCGCGACATCCGCGACGCGATGGAGAAGCAGATGCGCGCCGAGCGCGATCGGCGCGCGGCCATCCTCACCGCCGAAGCCGAGAAGCAGTCGCGCACCCTGCAGTCGGAAGGCATTCGGCAGTCTGAGATCAATCAAGCGGAGGGCCAAAAGCAGGCGAGAATCCTCGCGGCCGAGGCGGAAGCCAACGCGCGCCTCAAGGTGGCCGAAGCCGAGGCCCAGGCGATCGAGCGGATCACGACCGCCATCAAGGGAACCGGCGGCGATCCGGCACGGTACTTGATCGCCATCCGCTATATCGAAGCGCTCAAGGAGATGGTCACGAGCCCGCAGAGCAACAAGGTCATTTACCTGCCTTACGAAGCGACGGGCGTGCTGGCGTCGCTCGGCGGCATCCGTGAAATGCTGGCTGGGCCAGCGGAGGGAAAGAAAGCATGATACGGGCGGACAGGCGGACCCTAAAGGACTCCCGTTCGGTCGCTGGCGGACTGGCGGTCGGGGTGGTGCTGCTCTTTCTGTCCGGCGGTCCGCCCGTCCGCCTGACCGCCCCCCTACCGCCATGCGATCCCGGCAACGCGGGCCTCACGCTCCCCGAGGGCTTCTGCGCGGTCGTGGTCGCCGATCAGGTGGGCACGGCGCGGCACCTCACCGTGGCCCCGAACGGCGACGTGTTCGTGGCGATCGCCGGCGGGCGCTTGGGCTCGGGGGGGGTGCTCGCCCTGCGCGACACCTCGGGCGACGGCAAGGCCGACGTGCGCCAGACCTTCGGCACCGAAGGCGGCACGGGGATCGCACTCGGCAAGGGAGCGCTGTACGCCAGCACGTCGTCCACCGTGTATCGCTACGCGCTGCGGGCGGGCAGCCTCACGCCGCTGGGCGCGCCGGACGTGATCGTGAAGGATCTGCCCACCGGGGGGCACAGCGCCAAGAACCTCGCGCTCTCTCCCGACGGCCGCACGCTGTTCGTGAACTTCGGTTCCGCCACCAACTCGTGCCAGGCCAAGGATCGCTCGGCCGAGTCGCCCGGCGAGGACCCCTGCCCCGAGCTGGCCTATCGGGCCGGCGTGTGGCGATTCGACGCGACCAAGCTCGACCAGAACCGGCTGAGCGGCACCCGCTATGCCACCGGGATCCGCAACGCCGTCGGGCTCGCCTTCGCCCCCTCGGGCGAGCTGTACGCCACGCAACACGGACGGGATCAGCTGGGGCAGAACTGGTCCAAGCTGTTCACCATCGAGCAGAGCGCCGAGAAGCCGTCCGAGGAGTTCTTCAAGCTCTCTGACGGCGCCGACTTCGGCTGGCCCTATTGTTACCACGACGTGGAGCTCGGCCACCTGGTGCTGGCGCCCGAGTACGGCGGCGACGGCAAGCAGGTGGGACGCTGCAAGGACAAGCAGGAGCCACTGGTGGCGTTCCCGGGACACTGGGCGCCGGACGGCTTGACGTTCTACGCGGGGACGCAGTTCCCCGAGCACTATCGGGGCGGCGCCTTCATTGCGTTCCACGGCTCGTGGAACCGCGCGCCGCTGCCGCAGGCGGGCTACCGGGTGGCGTTCGTGCCGTTCAAGAACGGCAAGCCGGTGGGCGGCTACGAGACGTTCGCGGACGGCTTCTGGAAGGAGGACCCCGCGGGACCAAAGCATCGGCCCGTGGGCGTGGCGGTGGGGCCGGACGGGTCGCTCTACATCACGGACGACGCGGGCGGGACGATTTGGCGAGTGATGTACAGAGGGCGGTAGAAGACGGTAGAGGGCGGTAGAGGTGGCGGGGTATTCAGGCAAGCCACTGGTTCAAAAGCTCGGAATCAAACCGGGCGCGACGATCGCGATTGTGAACGCGCCCCGGGGATACGACGGCATCCTCGGAACGCTCCCGCGTGAGGTGAAGCGCAAGGCCTCGGCCGTCGGCACACTCGACTTCATTCAGGTCTTCACGGACTCGAAGCGCGAGCTCGAACGTCGATTCCCCGCGCTCGAGCGCGCGCTCGCGCCCGCGGGCATGCTGTGGATCTCCTGGCCCAAGCGGGCGTCGGGCGTGGCGACCGATCTCACGGAGGACGTGATCCGGGCGATCGGGCTCGCTCACAGGCTCGTGGACGTGAAGGTGGCGGCCGTGGACGAGGTGTGGTCGGGGCTCAAGTTCGTAAGGCGGGTGAAGGACCGCTAACGAGAGCGGCGCCCGGGAGCGATCCCGGGCGCCGGTGTGGCCGACTGCATTTCAGTCGGCCGGCGTCAGGGCTGGTTGCCAGGACAGCTGAGCGGAACTCCACCGGGATTGCCCACCAGGGCGCGCGCGTCGCATTCCTGCGACGGGAGCACGCTGTATGGCGCCACCGTGAAGCCCTGGGCGAGGTCCTGGCCCAGCGTCCCTAGCTCGGAGAGCCTGCCGAAGCGGCGGTAATCCGGGAAGCGCTGTCCTTCCTGATAGAGCGACAGCGTGCGTTGCAGCAGCAGCTCGCCCACGAACTCCGAATCCACAGCCGGCGTGGGGAACCTCACGACCGCGGTGCCACCCCGCGTGGCGCCGGAGCCCGCCCGCACCGCAGCGAGGTCGGCCAGCGCCGCAACCGTAGCCCCCGTGAACCACTCCGCCTCAGCCCTGAGTAACACGAGGTCCTCGTTCCTGATGACGGGGATCGCGGTAACGTTCGTGGCATACGTGCACGCGCGATGCGTGGCCGTGACCTTCACCTCGGTCTGCGGGGACGTGTAGTTCGTGCCACACGCCGACGTACCGAGCGCCACCTTGCGGCGGTAGCGGTCGTCCTGAGCAACGCCCGGGATTGAGTCGATCGACGGATGGACGTAATAGTTCTTGTCCCCCCCAAACGACGCGCCGTTCAGGAGGTCGCCCGACGCGGTCGAATAGATCACGTAGACGCCGTTGTCGCGATTCGTGCTGTCGAGGTTGGCGATCCACGTCGCCCCGAGCGCCGTCAACGCCGCGGTGTAGCAGGGTGCGCCGCAGCCCAATGACCCCCGTTTCGCCTCGACCCGGGCCTTGATCGCACGGTTGAACTGTCCGAAGCCGGCTGGCTTGTTGGCCGCGACGCCGAACGCGCTGAAGCCCGTGTGCATCGGGAAATAGAACGAAGTCCCTGCCGTGTCGAGGTTGCCCTTCGCGTCGTCGAGCAGCGCCGTGATCCACTTGTAGACGGAGTCCTCGCTCACGATCGGCAGCACGGCGTTCACGTCGTCGGTCATGTCCACGACCGCGCCGATTGCGCCGCGCGCCTCGATGACGTGCAGCATGTCCAGGGCAATGAACGTCTTCAGCACGCCCAACGCTCCGGCCTTCTCGGGGGCCGTGAGGGTCGTCGGCGATACCGAGGTCGGACTCGAATTGATGAGGTGCATCGCCGCGTAGGCGTTGCGGTAGTTTTGGTACCGAACCCCCCACTGGGTACCCGCCTCGAACGCGTTGTTCTGCCTCCAGTCACGATACGGGCCGGTGATGAAGCGACCGTCCGTGATAAACATGTAGTATGTCTCGCGCCCGAAGCTGCCGAGGGCTCGGATCTGCACTGCTCGGTTATCCCGATATGTGGCGAACACGCCCAGGACCATGCGACTGATGGCGGACCGGGGGTTGGTCAGGGTACTCGCCACCGTTGGTTGATTGGGATTCGTAAGGTCGAGGTTGCAGCCAGCGACGGTGACGGCGGCTGCGGCCACGAGACCGGTAAGAGCGGTTCGCATGGTCCGGCTCCTCTCGGGGACAGTGGGCTCAAGTGCAGTGATGTCGGGTCGCATGGCTCACCACCCCACGTCCACGGACAGGTAGAACTGGCGGTTGGATGGAAACGGCGCCAGATCGATGAAGCGGTTCAGGTTCGTCGTGCCGAAGTTGTTGAACTCCGGATCGAAGCTCCAGTAGTGCGAGAACACGAGTGGGTTGCGGGCTTGGACCGTGAGCCGCAGCGAGCGCGCACCGAGCGACTGCAGCCAGCTGTCCGGAGCCTGATAGCTGAGCGAGATGTCCCGTATACGGACGTTGGTCGCGCTCTCGAGGTAGGCGCGCACGTCCCCACCACCCGCCCACGCGTCGTAGCGGTACGCGCCGGCCGTATAGCCGGCGGGCGCGTTGAGGTCCCATCCGTCGCCCATGGTCTCGTGATTCACTGGAGCGTCGTAGTCCCGCGCCGTCCCGCCTTCGCCCCACAGGTCGCGGGTCATATCGGCCACCGCGCCGCCTTGCTGCCAGCTCACGGTCGTGGCGAGCGTGAGTCGCTTCCAGCGGAGCGAGCTCGAGAATTCCATCACGAAGTCCGGGTTGTAATTGCCGGCGACCGTGTCGGCAGTCCGCGCGATGACGCAGCCTGCCGCTCCCGGTGAGCATCCCGCCGTCACTCTCACGCCGATCGGCAACGGATTGCCGTTGGCGTCCAGCGGGACGTTCCCCCAGATCCACGTCGTCTCCCCACCGGGGCTGATGAAGTTGCGCCCGAAGGCCGCACCGAACGAGCCCGGCGCGGGAAACCGCGGCACCCTGGGCGGCAGGTTCTCGATCGTCTGTTTGTTCTTGTTGAAGGTCGCCCGGAGACTCAGATCCAGATCGTGGGTTTGCACGGCCGACGCGCTCAACCCGAGCTCGACGCCCCAGTTCGACAGCTCGCCGCCGTTGATGGTGCGATTGGTGATCCCCCCGGCGGGGTCTGTGGCCGGCTGGAGGAGCAAGTCTGTGATCCGCCGGCTGTACCAGGTGCCTTCGAACTGCATCCGACGCTTCAGGAAGATCACATCGGCGCCTGCCTCGATTTCGCCGAGGGTTTCAGGTTTGATGTTTGCAGTACCTGCCACGGGCGCTTGCACCAGCGATGCGTTGCCGCCAATCGAGCTGCCCACGTTCACCAGCACGTCCCGGAAGCCGTACGGCGGCCGATTGCCGGTGCGGCCCCAACCGCCGCGCAGCTTCACCTCATTGAACAACTCGCCGAGATCGGTGAACCGGTAGGAGGCCGATGCGCGTGGGAAGATGTAATACTTGTGGCGGTCGCCGTCGGCACTCGAACGGTCCGCCCGGACGCCTCCGGTGAGCGCCAGCCGCTCATTGAGGGCCAGCACCTGCTCGTTCGCGAAGAACGAAATGTCCCGGAAGTCGCCGAGCACGTTATCCGCGAGATCGAGGACGACACCGCTGTTGGTCGTTTCCACGCCCGGAAACAAGCCGCGAGCGCGCGTTCGCACGACGCGGTTGTACTGCGTCTCCCAAGAGTAGCCGGCAGTGGTCGTGAGCGATGTCGTGGTCGTGGGTTGGTAGGCCCAGGTGCCGGCGAGCTGGAGGTTGTAGTTGAAAATGTTGCCCTCGGTACGCACCGTCCGTCCGAAGAAGCCGTCCGAACCCTCGTACTGGACGAACGTCGGGGAAAACAGATCGCCCGAGATCTGGACCCTGTCGAAGCCGCCGGTTGCGCTGATCGACACCTGGTGCCGGTCCGAGTTCAGCGCGGACCAGGTCGCGTTGAGATTGCCGATCTGGCGGAACGTCAGCTCGTTGAGGTTCAGGTAGCGGAAGGTCTCGAACGGGTTCGACATGCTGTTCCCGCCCCCGTTGAACGGGTTGCGCACGTAGGTCCCCGTCGCGTCCACCGAGTCGAGGTTGATCACCCCGGGGGTGTAGGCGAAGCCGTAAATGGGCGACGTATTCGTGTTGTCATTGTTCGACAGGCCGCGGCTCAGGCTGTTGCGGGTGACGTTGAGCCCCATGTTGACCTTGACCTTCCCGTCGATGAAGGACTGGTCAACGTTGGTGCGGAACGCATACAGCCGAGCACCCGTATTCGGCGCCGTGCCGGTTTCGTTCCGCGCCGTCAGGTTCACGTAGTATTGCGTCGCCGCCGTGCCACCGTTGAAGCTGCCGGTCACCTCATACGACGGCGCTCCGTTGTTGTAGAGCTCCTTCTGGTAATCGTGCGTCAAAGGGATCTGGCCACTCGGGTACAGCGCGCTCAACAAGGCGGTATCCGGGGACGTCGCGCCGTTGCCGTACGGTAGGTTGCGCACCTCGTCGGCGGTGGCAAACTGCCGCGTCCCGAGCAGCCGGTAGGCCGCGCTCCGCCCGATGCGACTCGTAAGATTGAACTGCGGCGTAGCACTGGGCGCTCCGTGCTTGGTGCGGATCACCACCACGCCGTTGGTGGCGCGGGAGCCGTACATGGCCGTGGCCGCCGCCGACTTGAGAAACTCGATGGACTCGATCTCCTCCGGGTTCAAGTCCGCCAGCCGGTTCACGAGAGCGTCCTGAGTCCCGCCGATGCCGGTGGGGGACGAGCGGCCACCGGCGGCCGTGATGGAGTTGGCGCCGTCGGAAATGGCGTCGTTCGAGATGATGACACCGTCCATCACGAACAGCGGTTGCCCGTTCCCGATGATCGACGTGACACCGCGGATTTGCACCTGCGCGCCGCCTCCCGGGGCTCCGCTGTTCATCGAGATCGTCGCCCCCAGCGCCTTGCCTTGCATCGCTTGCTCCACGGTCTGCGCCGGCGCGATCGTCAACTCGTTGCTCCTGATGTTGTCACTCGCCGTGGTCGCGTTGCGACGCTCGAGCGTGGTCGTCTGACCGGTCACGACGACGGCCTCGAGCTTGAATGGATCCTCCACGAGCGACACAGTCACGTTCGACTCGCCGGGATTGACCACGACCACCTTGCGCTGATAGCCGATCGCGCGCACCAGAAGGCGGACCTCACCTGCTGCCGCTGCGATCCGGAACGCGCCGTCGGGAGCTGACTGGGCCACGCCCTGGCCACCCACCTCGATGATGGTCGCGCCACCCACCGGCACCTGGCCGACGGCCCGGATGACGCGCCCCGTTACCTCGCGACCCTGGGCGGCGGCGGACGCCGGCGCGAGGCCGAGCGCCACAAGGGCCGCCGCGCACCACAACGGTCTGGTCATGCTCTCACTCCATGTTCTGGATGGATGCGGCCGGAGGGTGCTCGCCCGGAGCGGTGCGGCGCACAACTGGCGAAGCGCGCATGTGCAGTGCGCGCCGGGGGTGGGAGTTCCGACGAACAACGCAGAACGCCCCGCCCGGACAAACGACATGTGGACGGCCATTCCCACGCATGTCGCTTTACCGTATCAGGTGAGTAAAGTATGACACCCGTCGCGGGAGCCCGCTAGGGGCGTCGTTTCGGCACACCTCGCTTGGTCCAGACCAGGATCACCCCGCAGCCGCTGTTCAGTCGCTGGTACTGCAGCGGGGCGCTGAACAGGTTCGAATAGACCTCGATCGCCAGGATCTCCTCCGGCGCGACCGGCACGGCCGGGGTTTGGGCCGGCGCAAGGGGGAAGTACACGCCATCGATGAAGTAGGAGGGTGGGCAATAGTTGGCGAACTGAGGATTGGTGATCTGGCCCTCGCCCCGCTGCAACTCCACCAGATAGCTCGACCCATTGGGCCGCAGCCGCACGCCGGGAACCATGCGGAACACCTCCTCGAACTGCACCGCCCCGGCTCGCCGGATCTCGGTGGTATCGAGGAAGTGTCCCAGCGCCGTGCTGCGACGGCGCTCAAAGCCGACGCGCGTCAGGTACGGTTGGTAACGCGCTTCCACCGTGACCGGCTCGAGCACGTGTGCCGAGTCGCCCAGCACGATCGTCAGCTGCTGCGTCACGCCCGGCGGGATCCGGACCTGGACGCGGGCGGGAGGATACCCGATTGCCGTGCCCTCCAGGACTCGCGAGCCGGCTGGGACGTTTCCGAGCGTGAAGCCACCCGCCTCGTCCGCCTCGACACGCGCTTCGGTCCCAACCGCCGCCACGGTCGCACCAGGAATGGTGATGCCGCTCCGGTTGCGGACGACGCCCCTGACCGCCCCGGTGCCCGGAGCCACGGCCAGGTGCAAGTCGGCGCGGCCGAACGCCCGCCCGGCCAGATCGACGAGGACCATGCCGGTCGGCCCGCCGCCCGCCTTGCCCTGCAGCAGCAACCCGACGTCGGTCGGAAGGTCGCAGAGCAGAATGCGACCCGACGCATCTGAGCGAGCCGCGGCGCTTACCGGGGCAGCGCGCACCGCCCCGGCGCCGATCACGTAGGTCGTCCAGTGGGCGGTCACGGTCACGTCGGCCAGCAGCCTGCCGTCGGCGACATCGCGCACCAGCCCCAGGATCGCGCCGGTCTCCCGCCACGGGTCGTGGGGACACAAGGCGCGATGCGCCGCCGCCGGACCCGGCGTCCCGAGAGCGACGGTGGCGGTGCGGCCGGCGGCGACGTTCACGACGACGGGCGACGCCGATAGGCCGATCGAATCGAGAACGGGATCATCGAACGTCAGCGTGTAGCGGCCGGCCGCGGGCACGACCAGCTGGAACCGCCCGGCGGGATCGGTGCGCGCCATGCGATTGGTGCCCTCGATCCAGACTTCGGCGCCCGCGAGGGGAGCGGCGCTGATCAGGCTGTCGTAGACGACCCCGCGCAGCACCGCCTCGCCTTGCGCGGTCGCTCGGGTGGTCAGGACCAGGCTCCCGCAGGCGATAATGAGGGTCGGTCGGACGGCGACGCGACGGACCATGGTCCCTATAATACCGTGAGAACTTCTGACTGCTAGATTGGGACCGCGATGCCCGACCCCACATCCCCCCTCACCACGCTCTCCGAAGAAGAAGAGCTGTTCCGCCGCACCGTGCGGGATTTCGCCGAGCGCACCGTCCGCCCGCGCGTCGCCGCCATGGAGCAGGCCGCAGCGCTCGACCCCGCCCTGCTCACCCAATGCTTCGAGCTGGGCCTCATGGGGATCGAGATCCCCGAGACGCACGGCGGCGCGGGCGGCAGCACCCTCATGACCGTCCTCGCCGTCGAGGAGCTGTCAGCGGTCGACGCGTCGCTCGCGATCTTCGTGGACGTGCAGAACACCCTCGTGAACACCCTGCTCCTCAAGTGGGCGAGCGACGACATCCGCAGCCGCTATCTGCCGCGGCTCGCCACCGACCTGCTCGGCGCCTATGCGCTGTCCGAGCCGGAGTCGGGCTCGGACGCGTTCGGGCTCCAGACGCGCGCCACGCGGGCCGGCGATAAGTGGATTCTCGAGGGGCGGAAGCTCTGGATCACCAACGGGGCCGAGGCCGGCCTGTTCGTGATCTTCGCGAACAGCGATTTCACCAAGGGCTACAAGGGCATCACCGCGTTCGCCGTGGAGCGCGGGTTCAAGGGGTTTGCCGTCGGCAAGAAGGAAGACAAGCTCGGCATTCGCGCCTCGAGCACGTGCGAGCTGATCCTCGACGGCTGCGAAGTGCCGGCGGTGAACCTGGTGGGCCAGGCGGGGATGGGCTACAAGGTTGCCATCGAAACGCTCAATACCGGCCGGATCGGCATCGGCGCCCAGATGATCGGCGTCGCACGCGGGGCGCTCGCCGCGGCCCTCAAGTACGTCAGGGAGCGCAAGCAGTTCGGCAAGCCGGTCGCCGAGTTCCAGGGCGTCCAGTTTCAGCTGGCCCAGGCGGCCACCGAGCTCGAAGCGGCGCGGCTGATGGTGTACAATGCGGCGCGGCTCGAGGACGCGGGCGAGCCCTACACCACGCAGGCAGCCATGGCCAAGCTGTTCGCGGCGCAGGTGGCCGAGCGGGTGACGTCGCTCGCCGTGGAGCTATTTGGCGGCTACGGGTACACCAAGGAGTACCCGGTGGAGAAGTTCTACCGCGACGCTAAGATCGGCGCGATCTACGAGGGGACGAGCAACATGCAGCTGAACACCATCGCGAAGCAGCTCCTCAAGTGAAAGGAGTGTACGCGTGAGACACATCGGCTGGGCTGTACTAGCGCTGAGCCTCGCCGCCGCCCCGCTCGCGGCGCAGGGGAAAGGTCCCAAGAAGTACGCGGTCACTAACGATCGCGCCCTGGTGGTGACCAAAGAGGTTCTGGTGAAGCAGGGCTACGAAGTTGTGAACGTCGAGAACAGCGGGCACGACATCGTCGTGTGGTATCGGCGGGGGAATCGGGGGCGCGGGAAAGGAAAGGGCCCGCCCGTGCGGATGGTGATTCACCGCACCGAAGATCGGGTAGTCTTCCTCAGCACGCCGAGTGAGGTTCTGGTCGACATCGACGTGAAGCTGAAGTTGTAGCTATAAGCTGTTAACGCAATTGATGTTGCATGGTATGCGAGGTATGCGTGACGAGCGGCACAGATTGCGACGCCGCTCGTCACGAGCTTCGGGGTGCCTAGTCGTGCACACCCGCTGAGGCCGCCGCGCCCCTCCTCAGCACCAACGAGCGAGGGGGTAAACGATGCGAGCTCTCATACTGGTCGTGGCGCTTGCGACTGCGCCGTTTTTCGTCGGCGTCTCCCAGAGTCCCCAAGGCCTCAATTGCGACAACGGTCAAGGTGACGAGAACCGCTCCGACTCGGGCGAGGTGCACGCCCATCGTGGGCACTGCGTACTGGAACCCCCGCCGCCGCCGCCCGGGTGCGTGAACTCCGGACCGGGCACCGGAGCCGGGATGGTCGAGGGGCAGGTGTACCTGGATGATCCGACGCAGAATTTCCCGTATCTCACGGGCTGGTGCGTGGAGCTTAGGGACGTGAGCGGCGCGGTCGTCGCCACCGCCGTTACCAGCGGCACGGCCCTCGACTCGGAGGGGAACAACTACATCTTCACCGGCGTCCCACCCGGCACCTATACCGTGTGCGAGGAGCTGCCGGCGAATTCGACATTTCACGAGACCTCCCCGACGAGCGGGGCCGATTGCGGCGGCGGCGTCTTCGGATTCAGCTTCACCATCGCGGATGGGAGCGTGGCCGACTTCCTCACCTTCGCGAATCTCCCGTAGGGTCCAGAGCAAGGCCTCGCACGGCAGGTCCAGGCCCCGGCAGTCTCGCCGGGGCCTGCTTCGTTGTAAGTTCCTCTCCATGCACACCGCCCGGCGCACCCACGGGTTCACCGAATCGGTGATCCGCGGCATGACCCGGCTCGCGAGCGAGCACGCTGCCATCAACCTGGCGCAGGGATTCCCGAACTTTGCCGCGCCCGAAGTCTTGAAACAGGCCGCCGCGCGCGCCATCGCGGATGACGTGAACCAGTACGCCATCACCTGGGGCGCCAAGCGGCTGCGCGAGGCGCTCGCCCGCAAGTACGCCGACTGGTACGGCATGACCGTGAATCCCGAAACCGAGATCACGGTGACGTGCGGCGCCACCGAGGCGATGGCGTCGGCGCTGCTCGCCATCGTCGATCCCGGCGACGAGGTCGTCGTGTTCGAGCCGTTCTACGAGAACTACGGCCCCGACGCGATCCTGTGCGGCGCCAAGCCGGTATACGTGCCCATGCCGGTGGATGCCGAGCTGGACCTGGACCGGGTCGCGGCGGCGTTCTCGCAGCGTACGCGCGCCATCATCGTGTGCACGCCCAACAACCCTACCGGGCGCGTGCTCACGCGCCGCGAGCTCGAGGCCGTTGCCCAGCTGTGCCGGCGGCACGACGCCTACGCCGTGACCGACGAGATCTACGAGCACATCTATTACGAAGGAGAGCACATCCCGATCGCGACCCTCGACGGGATGCGCGAGCGCACCATCACCATCAGCGGCGCGTCGAAGACGTTCAGCGTGACGGGCTGGCGTGTGGGCACGATCGTCGCCCCCCCGGAAGCGAGCGATGCGATCCGCAAGGTGCACGACTTCCTGACCGTAGGCGCGCCGGCGCCCTTGCAGGAGGCGATCGCCGCGGGGCTGGAGACGCTGGGCGACGACTACTACGCGACGCTCGCCCGCGAGTATCGCGCCCGCCGTGACCTGCTATGCCGTGCGCTCGTGGACGCGGGCTTCCGCTGCACGCCGCCGCAGGGCGCGTACTATGTGTTGGCGGACTTCTCGAGCATCTCGCCCCTGCCCGACGACGAGTTCGCCGTCTGGCTCACCAAGGAAATCGGTGTTTCTCCCGTGCCCGGGTCGAGCTTCTTCAGCCGCCCCGAGCTGGGGCGGCGGCTGGTGCGATTCGCCTTCTGCAAGACAGAGGACCTGCTCGAGGAAGCCGCCCGGCGGTTGTCCCGGGTCAGGCACCGCGCGCGCCCGGTGGAGGCGTAACGCGAAGTCGCAGTTTCGCTAACGCAAACAGCCACCGTCCCGGCGGACCGCTCCAGAAGCGCAGCCGCCGCTCCGCTTTTGGGTCGGTCCGGTGTTCGGTCCGGCCCCGAGCCACTACGGCGGCGAGCAGCGCAACGATCGTGGCGGCGGCCCAGGCGATCGGGAGGAGTGGGCGCAGGGCGAGCGCCGGGACGCGCTCCACGGCCATCACCACACCCGCCGCCGCGGCGAGCGCCAGGTAGCATACCCGACGGGACGCCCGCTCGAGCCGCGACGGTCCTTCTCCGTAGAGAAACGCCAGCTCCTCGCGCCGGTGGAACAGTTCCGCCCGCAGCGCGTCGGTCAGATCGCGGTGTCCGAAGCCCGCCCGGACCAGGCGCCGCACCCGCGTCAGCATCACGGCGATCGGCGCCGCCACGATGGCGAGTGCGCCGACGACCAGCGCGGCGCGAGGCTGGGCATCGCGCCCGTCGAGCAACCGCAGCACCAAGAGCGGGAGCGCGATGCTCGCGAACGCGCCGTACAGGAGAGTGGCACTCGAGAGCTGGCGCGCCTCGGTAACGAACGCCCGCACGGCGATCGCGGTGCGCCGGTCGAGCGCCGCGGCGACGGCCGCGGCGAACGCTTCGCCGCTGGGGTAGCGCGCCTCAGGATCCTTCGCGAGACAGCGGTCGATCGCTTCGGCCAGGCGATCCGGTACTCCCGGGACGAACGACGCGACCGGGGGTGGTTGATCGGTGACGTGTCGGGCGAGCACCGTCATGGCATCCGGCCCGTCGAACGGGAGACGACCGGACAAGGCGAAAAACCCGACCACGCCGAGCGAGTACAGGTCGCTGCGCGCGTCCACCGGCCCGCCCACGGCCTGCTCCGGGCTCATGAACTCCGCCGTCCCCACCACCCGCCGCGGGTCCGTGGTTCCGCCCCCGTTCACGCGCGCGATGCCGAAGTCGGAGACCAGTGCCCGACCGCTCTGCAGCTCGATCAGGATGTTGTCCGGCTTCACGTCGCGATGCACCACGCCGCGGGCGTGCGCGTAGTCGAGCGCGCGCGCCACTTCCTCGAGCATGCGGGCGACCGCCGTATAGCTCAGCGGGCCATCGCCGCGCACGCGCTGCCCCAGCGTCTGGCCTTCCACGTACGCCATGGCGAAGAACACGAAATCGCGCACCTCGTCCACGGAGAAGATCGGGATGATGCCCGGGTGCCAGAGCTGTGCCGCGGTGCGCGCCTCCTGCAGGAAGCGCTGCTTGGCGTCGGGCTGGAGGGCGCGGTCGGGGGTGAGCAGCTTGATGGCGACGCGGCGCTCGAGGCTCACTTCGCGTGCCAGATAGACAACCCCCATGCCGCCGTGGCCGAGGCGCCGCTCCAACACGTAACGCCCGCCGAGGGCCCGCTGGAGATTCGGAAGGAGGGTGTCCCAAGTCACGGGCTGACTACCCCGGGGGCACTATGCCGGGTTCCACGCGCGCCGTGTGCAGTTTGGTAACTTCGGAAGCGGGGCGAACCCGGATCCCGTGACCGGGCGCACACAAACCGCGGCCTCGAGTCGGCGCCGCTCCTGCTCCACACTAACCACTACCGTCCTCTACCGCCCTCTACCGTCAGCCTTCAGATTCACCCGCCTATGCCCGCCCCCGAACCCTACATCCCGGCGACGCATTTTCCCGCCGAGCTGACGCCGCGCGCCCTCATCCTCGGCGCGCTGCTCGGATTGATCTTCAGCGCTTCGAGCGTGTACCTCGCGCTCAAGATCGGGCTCACGGTCAGCTCCTCGATCCCCATCGCCGTGCTCTCGATCACGATCTTCCGCGCCCTCGGCCGCACGTCGATCCTCGAGAACAACATCGTGCAGACCACGGGCTCGGCATCGGATTCCGTGGCCGCCGGCGTCGTGTTCACCATCCCGGCCATCCTCTTGATGGGCTACGACCTCGACATCAGCCGGGTGGCGGTGCTGGCGACCGCGGGCGGGCTGATGGGCATACTCATGATGATCCCGCTGCGCCGCGCGTTGATCGTCAGAGAGCACGACACACTGATCTACCCGGAGGGCACGGCGTGCGCGGAAGTGCTGATCGCGGGCGAAGAGCGCGGCCTGCAGGCCAAGCGCGTGTTCCAGGCGTTCGGCGTGGGCTTCGTCTACAAGTTCCTGATGGGCGGGCTCAAGCTGTGGCCCGACGTGCCCGGCAAGGCCCTCGCTTTTTATCCCGGCGCGGCCATCTCGTCGGAGATCTCCCCGGAGCTCCTGGGGGTGGGCTACATTATCGGCCCGCGCATCGCCGGCTATCTGTTCGCCGGGGGGTGCTTCGCCTACCTGGTGCTCGCCCCGGCGATCAAACTGGTGGGATCGGGCCTCGCCGAGCCGTTCGGCTTCCCCGCGGTGAAGCTGATCCGGGACATGAGTCCCGGCGAGCTGCGGTCGAGCTTCGTGTTCTACATCGGGGCCGGCGCCGTCGCCTCGGCGGGAATCATCGCGCTGGCCCGCTCGCTCCCGACGATCATGAGCTCGTTCGCCTCGAGCTGGAAGGAGCTGCGCGCGTCCCGGCTCGGGCAGGCCGTCACCCGGCTGCGGACCGAAGACGATCTCCCTCTTTCACTCACCGTCGGCGGCTCGATCGCCCTTGCCATCGTTCTCACGTTGCTGCCGCAGCTGGGCGTCAACCTGCTCGGCGCGGTCCTGATCGTGATCTTCGGATTCTTCTTCGCCACCGTGTCCTCCCGCATCTGCGGCCAGATCGGCTCCTCGGCGAACCCGATTTCCGGCATGACCATCGCGGCCCTGCTCGGGACGTGTCTGATCTTCGTCGCTATCGGCTGGACCGGCGTGGATCACCGCGTGCAGGCGATCTCCATCGCCGCCGTCGTCGCCGTCGCGACGGCGAACGCCGGGAACACGTCGCAAGACCTGAAAACCGGTTTCCTCGTGGGCTCCACGCCGCGTAACCAGCAGATCGCCATCCTGATCGGGGCCCTGGGATCGGCGCTCGTGGTCGGCTGGACGCTCACGCTCCTCAACCGGGCGTACACCTATCCCGTGCCCGAGACGCACGCCCCGTTCCGCGCGCAGTCGCTCACACCGCCGCCCGGTGGCCGGGCGCCGGTCGAGGTGCTGCCAGCCACCATGGCGGGGTTCCGCATCGCCGGCAGCGACTCGGTGGACCGCGCCACGTATCAGGTCGTCCGCGTGTACGTCGTCACCGACGGCGTCGCGGCCGGCAAGTACCTGATGGATCCCAAGAGTCGCGAGCTGCGCTACGTGCTCGACCCCGGGATCGGTGGCCGCGTGCACGAGTATCGCGGCAAGGCCATTCCTCGGCTCGATTCGCCGAAGGCGACCATCATGGCGCTCATCACCGACGGCATCCTGACTCACAAGTTGCCGTGGGTGTTGGTGATGCTCGGGGTGTTCATCACCGTCGCAATCGAGCTGATGGGGGTGCAGGCCCTGCCCGTGGCCGTGGGGGTGTATCTCCCGATCTCCACCTCCTCCGCCATGTTCGCCGGGGGCATCGTGCGCTGGTTGATCGAGCGTCGGGCCCAGGCCAGCCAGCGGTCGATCGCGGAGGTCGAATCGGGACCCGGCGTGCTATTCGCGAGCGGCTTGATCGCGGGCGGCGCCATCTGCGGCATCGTGCTCGCGGCATTCGCCGGCGTGTTCGGCTCGGCGGACGCGCTCGCCGAGAAGCTGCCCGTATTCCACGCGCTCGGCGGTCTCCCCGGCTCGAACGCGCTGGCCTTCGGGCTGTTCGCGGCACTGGGGGCCCTGCTCTATCGGGTCGGCACGCGCCCGCAGTGACGTCTCGCTCTACATTTCGGCATGCGCATCGTGTCGTTGCTCCCCGCCGCGACCGAGATCGTGGCCGCGCTCGGCGCGATGGGTCGGCTGGTCGGCGTCTCACACGAATGCGACTTCCCGCCCCAGGTGCGCTCTCTCCCCCGGGTCACGCGCAGTCGGATCGATCCGAGCCTTCCTTCAGGCGCGATCGACCGCGCCGTGACGGAGGCGCGGCGCACCGGGGTGCCGACCGTCGAGGTGGACGTCGAGCTCGTGGCGCACCTGCGCCCCGACGTGCTGATCGGGCAGTCGGTGTGCGAGGTCTGCGCCATCGGCGAGGCCGACCTCGCGCGCGTGGTGACGACCCTGATCCCGATTCCATGGGTCGTGACGCTGCACGCCCACACCCTGAACGGCGTATTCGAGGACATCGTCAAGGTGGGCGAGGTCCTCGAGCTGCGGGACGAGGCCGAGGAGCTGCTGGCGGGGTTGCGCTACCGGTTGCGGCGCGTCCGGAATCGGCATGCTACGCCCCGACGTACCCCGCGCGTGCTGGTGCTCGAATGGTTGGACCCCCCGTACGTGGCGGGCCACTGGGTCCCGGAGCTCGTGGCACTCGCGGGCGGGACAGACGTCGCCGCCGCGGCCGGTGAGCCCTCGCGACAACGCTCGTGGGCGGAGCTGACGGCGCTCGAGCCCGATCTGGTCCTGGTGGCGCTGTGCGGGTTCGACGTCGCGCGCGCCCGGTCCGAGCTCGCCGCCGTGCGCGCGGACGTGCCCCGGGCGCTGCTCAGCCGCCGCGTCGAATTCGTCGACGGCGGCGCCTATACGTCCCGTCCCGGACCGCGCCTCGTCGATGTCGCCGAGATCCTTTCCCGGTTGATGATCAGTTGACTGCTCCAGCGAGGTTCCCCTGATCGCCGAGATCGCACTGCTGCTCTCGTGGACCGTGGCGTCGCAGCAGCCCGGCGACACGCTGCGGCTGTGCGCAGTGGGGGACCTGAACCTCGACCGGCGGGTCGCTGGAATGGGATTGTTGCAGGGTGACACACTCTATCCCTTCCGGGCCCTGCTCGAGTCGTTGCGCGGAGCGGACATCACCTTCGGCAACCTCGAGAGCCCGATCGCGTCCGACGCGACGCCCGTGCCCGATTCGGCGGGCGTGTTCGCGGCGCCCCCTGTCGCCGCGCTGGCCCTGGCGCGGGCCGGCTTCGACATCGTGAGCACGGCGAACAACCACGCCTGGGACGGCGGGCAGTCCGCCGCCGAGGAGACCATGCGGCTGCTCACGCGCGCCGGGGTGCGCTTCGTCGGCTCGGGGTTCGGGCGCGACATGGCAGAGCAGCCGGTGATGCTCGAGCGCCGGGGCTGGCGGGTGGCGTTCTTCGCGGTCACCCGCGCCTGGAACCCGGCGCCTTACACTTTCTACAAGCACGCTGGCGCCAACTGGGTGGCGTGGGGCGACACCGCCTGGATCTACCCCGCCATTCGCGCACTCAAAGCGAGCGGCCGGGCGGACTTGATCGTGGTGAGCGTGCACGGCGGCCGGGAATACGCGGACGAGCCGCCCGACTATCATCGCGACCTGTTGTACGGCCTGGTCGACGCCGGCGCCGATCTCGTGCTGGCGCACCACCCCCACGTGCTGCA
>DATDFC010000212.1:0-3370 GCA_036522815.1 Gemmatimonadales bacterium
CACGCCGCGCGGCGCGCCGGCTGGGCGGCGGCGCTGGTCGCGCTCGCGGGCGGCGCGCTCACGCTGAACCAGATGCTGGTCGGGATCTTCTACGACGACGGCCTGTATGCGGGGATCGCGTACGCGCTCGGCCATGGGCTCGGCTACGTCCACCCACACCTGCCCGGACACCCGGCGGTGGTGCATTTTCCGCCGCTCTACCCGCTGCTGCTCGCGCCGCTTTTCGGCACGTTGTCGATACAGGCGGCGGGATTCGCAGCCAAGCTGCTCAATGTGCTCCTCGCGGCCCTTGCGGCGGGGCTCGTCGCGTGGCACGCCACCCGAGCCGAGCTGCTCGGCTCGCACGCTCCCCGCTGGCTGGCGGCGGCGATCGTCGCGGGCGCCGCCGTCGCGCTCCCAATGCTGACCGGCCTGTGCGTCCTCTTTTCCGAGCCGCTCTTCAGCGTGTTGCTCGCGCTCGCTGTGGTCCTGGCCGACCGCCCGCCAGCGCGCTGGAGCCACGGAACCGGGGCGCTGCTCGCCGGCCTGGCCGCCAGCCTCGCGCTCCTCACGCGCTCGATCGGCGTGGCGGCCGGCGCGGGGATCACGCTGTATCTCGTGGTCATGTGCCGCGCGGACTGGCGCCGTGCAGCCTTGGCGGCCGCTCCAGTTACGGCGGCGGCGCTCGGGTGGGGGTGGTGGGTTCTGCGCCATCGGGGCGGAATCGATCCGGCGATGGGAACGAACTACGGCAGCTATTTCGAAACGCTGCACGGCGCAGGACTCGGGTACGTCTGGCATGGGCTGCACGACGTGCCACGCCCGCTGGGCGATCTCACGTTGCGGTGGCTGCCGGGAGCGGCATTGTACGGCGCCTTCGGGATAGCCGCGCTCGCCGTGCTCGTCTACGGCCTCGTTGTCATGGTGCGCCGCTCGAGCATCGGGTTCACGCTGCTCGGTTACCTCGGCATCCTGATCGCCTGGCCATTCCCCGCTGATCGATTCGTGTGGGTCGTCCTGCCGTGGTTGTGCCTCGCTTGGGCCGCGGGCGCGCTCGACCTCTGGCATGAACGCCGGCTGCGGCCGCTGCGGGCGCCGCTCGCGCTCGTGAGCGCGGCCATGGTGTTCGGGTACGCCCAACTCGAGCTGCGGGGGCTCGTGACGGGCTCCTGGAAGGCGGTTCCGTCCTGGATCTCACTGAGCGCCGGCGAGATGCTGCCATGGCTCCGCACGTTGCCCCCCGACGCGGTCATGGCCGCCGATTTCGAGCCGCTCTTCTGGCTGCACACCGGCCGCACGAGCGTGCCGTTCTACATCTACGGCTATCGCGGCCGCCAAGTCACGGGCCCCACGCCGGCCGAGCAGCGGGCCTACCTCGAGCGCCAGGGTGCAACCTACGTGATGATCACCGGCTCGAGCTCCCTCTCCGCCCCCGAGCTCCGGGCCCTGCTCGCGGCCTACCCGGGCTGGCTCCAGGGGGTCAAGGAATGGAGCGGAGGTCGAGTCGTGTATCGGGTCAACCATGAGCGCTAGGCGTCTGTACGGCGCCGTGGCGGCGTGCGCCATCGTTGTCTACCTCGGCGCACTGTGGAACGGGTTCGCCGTGGACGATGTCCCGATCATCGTGCACAACCCGTTGGTCGCGAGCCCATCGGGCATCTGGCGTGCCTTCACCGCTCCCTACTGGCCACCCGATCTGGGCGGCCACATGTACCGCCCCCTGGTGATCGCGGGATTCGCCCTCGACTGGCTGCTCGGCTCCCTCGCCTGGTTTCACGCCGTCAACCTCGCGTGGCACGCCGCTGCCTCGGTCGCCGTGGCGGCGCTCGCGCGGCGCTGGACGGATTGGACGGGCGCGCTCGTCGCCGGGCTGCTGTTCGCCGTGCATCCCGTCCATGTGGAGGCGGTCGCGAACGTCGTGGGGCGGGCGGAGCTGATGGCGGCGCTGTTCACCCTGGTGGCGGTGTACGCTGCCCTGGTACACGAACGCGTCGCCTGGAGCGCCGCGGCGCTGGCGCTCGGCCTGCTCTCGAAGGAGAACGCGGCCGTCGCGCCGGCGCTGATCGTGTGGGGCTGGCTGCTGGGACTCGCCCGACCAGAGCGACGGCGGGTCGCGTGGTTCGTGGCGAGCTGGGTGATCGTCGGGGGAGCGTACGCTGTGGCCCGCGCCGTCGTGCGCCACCCGTTCGCCGAGTACGAAAGCATCGCGCCGATGTTCGTAGGCGAGCCAGGCCTCACCGTGCGGCTCACGGCCGTGAGCGCTTTCACCGATGTGCTGCGGCTCCTGATCTTCCCCCTCACCCTGCGGGTGGACTATTCCCCCGAAGAGCGGACCGTCGTCACCACACCGCTCGATTGGCGGTTCGCGGCCGGTCTGGTGTGCGCCCTCGCCTGGGCCGGAGCGCTGGTCGTCGCCTGGACGCGGGGGCGGAAGCTCGAGGCGTTCGGGCTCGGCTGGACCGCCATCGCGCTGCTGCCGGTGGCGAACCTGCTCTATACCGCCGGGTTCTACCTCGCCGAGCGAACGCTGTACCTCCCTTCAGCGGGCTTCGTCCTGGCCGCCGCAGCGTGGCTCGCCCGGCTGCGCCGCGAGCAGCTGCGCCCCGTGGCTGCGGTGCTCGTGCTGCTGGGCGGCGTCCGCAGCGCGCGACGGGTACCGGTGTGGCGCGACGACGCGCATGTCACGCACAGCATCTTGCACGACTCCCCGCGGTCCTACGTCGGGCACAAGCGGATGATCGGCCTGTTCCTCGACCGGCGGCAGCCAGCCCTGGCGCTCGACGCGGCGCGCCTTGCCGCCCGCCTCGCTCAGCGCGACGCGGGTGTCTACGTCACCGGATCCGTAGCGGCGTTCGCCGCGGGGGACGCTCCCGCGGCCGACTCGCTCCTGGCAGGCCTGGAGCGTCTGTGTCACGGGGGCTGCCCCGGCTACTATCGCAGTGAGGCTGCCGTGGCGCGAGCCAACGGCTACCCTGAGGCGGCCGACTCGCTGCTCGCACGCCTGGGCCGGCTGACAAGGCCCTGACACACCCTTGCGGTCGGCCAGGCCAATTGCAAAACGCCCGAGCGAAGCCGCGGCTCAGAAGCGTTGCAAGGTGGTGCACCAGTCGCGTAAGCATCGTCAGCTCTTGTACGTACGCTGCTCCTTCCAGGCAGGGCATGAGCCTTGCCTCCCTGACTGAAGGGACACTCCCATCTTCAAAGTCGTTCAAGAGATTCGTACAAGGTTACAACCGGGGGTATGCAACAACATGAACCGCAAGGGATTTACGCTCATTGAGCTGCTGATCGTGGTGGTGATCATCGGCATCTTGGCCGCCATCGCGATCCCGAAGTTCGCCAATACGAAGGGGAAGGCCTACATCGCCTCGATGAAGTCCGACCTTCGTAA
>DATDFC010000213.1:0-3823 GCA_036522815.1 Gemmatimonadales bacterium
CGATGCGCCGATCGGCCGCCCATTCGCGCGCCCGCTGCCACAGGCCCTCCATCACACCGGCGAGCCCGGCGCGCGGACGCCGGCGTCGGCGCGGCGTGGTGAGCGCCAGCAACCCGGTCAGCACGCTTGCGGCGCCGCCGAGCACGGGATCAGCGGCGCTCATGCCGGCGGCCCAGTGGCGGGCCCGATGTAGGAAATCGGGCGCGCCGAGCGGCGGGCCGAGCGTCACCTGCAGCTCGGCAGCTCGCTGGATCCACCGCGCGGCCAGCTCACCGGCTCGCTTGCCCTCACCGCGCTTGACCAAGTCGCTCGCCGTCGGGCCCTCCAGCCACCCGATGACCAGCACCCGGAGCGGGCGCTCCCACGCCAGCAGCGGCGGCACGCGAACGCCGGACGGGCCCGCGAGCCCGGCGGCGTGGAACGCGTTGTACAGCGCGGCTTCCGGGCCCGGGTCCGACGCATACGCCTTGACCGCGAAGCGGCGACTCCCGGCGCGCGCCTCGAGTGTCGCCCGGGAGCCCGCGGTGTAGCCCTGCAGGACCAGCTCGACCGGCTCGTCGCCGAGCGCAAGGGTGGGTATCGCGCGGGCGAGCCCGACGGCGCGAATCGCCGCCAGCGCCGGCAGCGCGGGGTCGTCGGGAAGGTCGTGGCGCGGCTTCAACCGGCGGCTCCGGTCTGCCGCACGGCCTCGCTCAGGAGGGCGTGGGCGTCGACCAGCTGGCCGCCGCCGCGACGCCCGTACTTGTCGGCGAGGCGCAGCAGCATGGCGGCCCGGTACCACGCGACCGACCACGCGTCCAACAGGCCCGCGGTGCCGGCGAGGAAGGTTTCTTCGGTACGCGCCGCCTCGGGCGCCAGCCGCTCATCCTTCTGTCCGATGCGCCACACGGTGGCGAGAAAGGTGCCCGCGTCGAACTCGACGGGCCCCTGACCGAATTGCTGCCAGTCGATGACGCCGGGGCCGTCGCCCAGGTCGATGATGTGGCGGGCGTAGAGCGTCCCGTGCACCAGACCCGGGGCGGATTGTTTGGCGCGCGCCTGAGCCGGCGCCGACGGCAGTGCGGCGGCCGCGAATCGCATCGCCGGATCGGAGGCCCGCACCCCGGCCACCCAGCCGCGTGCCCGGTCCCGCACGGCGTCGACCAGCCCGCCGACCCCGCCCTGAATCCGCCGGCGCCGCTGTGTCGGCTCGGTCAGCGTCAGCATCTCCGCGACGACGCCGGCCGCGGCTCCGAGCACCGGGTCGGCCGCGCGCAGGTTGCCCGCCCACTTGCGCGTGCGCGCGAGCACGTCGCCCGCGCCGCGCGACGGGCCGAGCTTCACGGGCAGCGAGACGACACGGCGGACCCACGACGCGGCCAACTCGCCGGCGCGCCGCCCTTCCCCGCGCTTCACCAGGTCGCTCGCCGTCGGCCCGTCCAGCCATCCGATGACCACCACCTGCAGATCCCGCTCGAACGCGAGCAGCGGCGGCACGCGAGGTCCGGACCCGCCCGCGAGTCCGGCGCCGTGAAGCGCGTCGTACAGCGCCGCTTCCGAGGCCGCCCCGGAGGCATACGCCTTGACGGCGAACCGGCGGCTCTCGGTGCGCGCTTCGAAGGTGACGCGGGCGCCGGGCTTGTACGCACGCAGGATGAACTCGACGGGACCATCGGGGAGACCGAGGCCCGGGATCGCTCGCGCGAGCCCTACGGCGCGAATCGCCCCCAGGGCTGGGAGCGCGGGATCGTCGGGGAACTCGCTACTCGCCCTCACGGGCGGGCGTCTGGACGCATGGTCGGGGCGCCGACGGGAGCGGGACGCCGCAGCGTGAGACAAGTCCCGTGCCACGCTGAAACTCACTCGCGCGAGGCGACGCGCAGGGAGGATGCACGCGCGGGCTTGTGTCGCACGCAACACAGGTGTTGACAATGGACTCCTATGTCGCGCCGTACCCACAACCCGTAACAACCAAACCCGTCCCGCGATCCGCGAAGACCGTCGAACTGATGAGGTTTGGACTACCGTGTCGCGTGCTAGCGACACTCCCTGTGACGCACTGGGCGGTCAGAAACCTCCAGCAGCTGACGCCGTTTCGTCTAGCGCCTCACCCCCTCGTATACCAGGCGAGACAGGTCCGCCACCAGGTTGTGCGCGACGCTGTCCTCCTTGATGCCGCCGGTGAGCACCACCAGGACGTAGCGTGACCCCTCCGGGGGGAAAACCACGGCGGCGTCGTGGTAGACGACCTCCCCGATCCATCCGGTCTTGTGGGCCACGCGCGTACCGGCCGGCACGCCCACGGGGATCCCCTCGTTGAACTCCTGGCGGCCGAGGATGGCGAGCATCGAGTCGCAGGCGGGCGGGCTCGCGGCACGGCCGGTCGCGATCGCCTGGAGCAGCACGCCCAGGTCGCGCGCCGTGGTCGTATTGTTCAGTCCGGCCCGGTACGCCGCGCCGTCTTCCACGCCGCGCAGCACCTGAATCGACCACGCCCCGAGGGCGCGCGCCGTGCGTTGGGCACGGTCGGCACCGACACGCTCGATCAGGATGTTGGTGGCCAGATTGCTCGAGCGGGTGATCATCCGCTCGAGTAGATCGCGCACCGACCGGTTCCGTCCCACCAGCGCGTACAGCGTCGAGTCCGAGTCGTCTTCCTTGCCGACCACGAACGCGCCCTCCACCAGCGAAGGAAAGGCGGTGTGCACGGTGAGCGAGTCGTCGAGATTCAGCAGCCCGGCATCCGCGTCCCGGAAGATCTGGATCATCACCGGCAGCTTCATCGTGCTCGCGGCGTGGAATCGCAGATTCGCGTCGATCAGGAGCGAGTCGGCGCGGGCGAGGGACCGATAGTAGAGTCCGACGGCACGGGCGGGGGCACGGGCGATGCGCGCCTCCAGCGTCGCGCGCAACCCGCCGCCCTGCTGCGAAGCGGCGGCCGGGGCGGTCCCGGTCAAGAGCAGCGCCAGCACACGTAAGCATTTCATGGCGCACAATATACGCTTGATTACATTTCCTTCGTGAGCGAGTTCGTGTTCGGCACGCACAATGCGGCCTTCGTGCAGGTGATGTACGAGCAGTACCTGCGGGACCCCGCCTCGGTCGGCGAAGAGTGGCGGAAGCTGTTCGACAACGGAGCCTTCGCCGACCTTCCGGTGATCGCAACAAGCCGCGAGGAAGTGCTGCGAGAAAGGGGAAAGGGGAAAGGGGAAAGGGAAGGCGTCGACGCCCCCACCATTCCCCATTCCCCATTCCCTATTCCCCAGGGGTTAACCCCGATCACCGGCGCCGCCGCCCGTCTCGCCCAGAACATGACGGAATCGCTGTCCGTCCCGACCGCCACCTCGTTCCGCGACATCACGGTGGACGTGCTCGACGGGCGCCGCAAGGACCTGAACGCGCGGCTCGCGGCAGCCGGCAAGAAGATCTCCTACACCCATCTCGTCGGGTTCGCCATCGTGCGCGCGGCGCGCGAATACCCGGTGATGACCCATGCCTTTCAGGAGGTGGAAGGCAAGCCCCATCGGCTCGACCCCCACGGTATCAACCTCGGTCTCGCGGTGGACGTGGAGAAGAAGGACGGCAGCCGCGCCCTGGTGGTTCCAGTCATCAAGCACGCCGAGGCGCTGGACTTCGCAGCGTTTCACGCGACGTACGAGACGCTGGTCGAGAAGGCCCGCAGCAACCGACTGCTGCCCGACGACTACGCGGGCGCGACCATCACGCTCACCAACCCCGGCACGCTCGGCACCGTGGCCTCGGTGCCGCGCCTCATGAAGGGACAGGGGTCGATCATCGCCACGGGCGCGATCCGCCAGGTCGGGGCCGCCCGGATCATGACGCT
>DATDFC010000214.1:0-34261 GCA_036522815.1 Gemmatimonadales bacterium
CGACGCGCCGGTGCCGAGCAGGGCGTCCACCGCCACGGCCGCGGCGGGCCACGGCTCATCGCGCCCGATCTCGCGCACGCCGTCCACGCGCGCCAGCGCGCGGTTGTCGATCGCATCGTCCGTCTTGGGGTCGAGCGCGGCCACCCACACGGGCACGCCGCCCGCGTGCAGGGCTCGCGCCGCGACCCAGCCGTCGCCGCCGTTGTTGCCGGCGCCGGCGACGACGAGGGCGCCGCGGGCGAGCACCGCGGGGTACTCGCGCAGCAGCACGGAGGCGACGGCGCGTCCCGCGGCCTCCATCAGGACGCGCGACGGAATGCGGTACTGCGTGCGGGCGGCCGAATCCCACGCGGCGGCTTCGCTCGCGGACAGCACGGGGATCGGGTTCACGGGATCACCACCCCTCCGTAGCCCACCACGGCCTCCTCGTCCCCCGTCACCATGCCGGAGTGGCTGTAATGCACCACGTCGGCCGCCCGGGCGCCGAGCGCCCGCGCCGCGACGAGCACCGTGGCCGCGGGCGCCCGGCCGCACATCGAGATCGCTTCGTCGCGGCAGCGAGCGAGCAGCTCCGCGCCGTCCAGGGCGGCGAGCGCCTCGAGCGCGCGCCGGTCCTTGCGCTCCGAGACGGCGGCGGGCTCATAGTGATTGAGGTCGCTCGACGCGAGCAGCAGCACGGGCTGCGGCCAGCGTCCCACGAGCCCCGCCAGCGTCTCGCCCAGCTCACGGCAGCCTTCCCACGCGTCCCACGCGAGCACCAGCGGCACGATCCGCACGTCGGCGCGCCGCTGCTGGAGGAACGGCAGCTCCACCTCCACGGCGTGCTCACCGGCGTGGGCCGCATGGTCGGCGCCCACCAGGGGTGATGCGGCGACGAGCGCCCGGGCGAATTCTTCGTCGATGACCACATCGCCCAGCGGCGTGCGAAACGCGCCCGCTTCCCACAGCGACGCCCCGCCGCGCGCCCGGCACACGCCCGTGTGATTGGGCGCGAGGATCACGACGAGCGGCGGGATCTCGAGGCGCGCGAACACGTGCGCCGCCGTGAGCCCCGAATAGAGATAGCCCGCGTGCGGCGCCACGGCCGCACGCGCCGGCGCGGGCCGCGGGTCGGGCACCGATTCGAGCAGCTCCCGCACGGTGCGCTCGAGCTGGGTCGGCACTCCCGGGTAGAAGCGCCCGCTCACGGCGGGCGCGCGCACGGCGTCCAAGCTTACTTGAAGCTCTGCCCGATCGCCCGACCGAAGGAAATCTCTCCGTTATCGATGCGTATGTTGAACCCGCAGTCCGGGTTGGTGCAGACCCAGGCCTTGTACGTAATCGGCGCCCCGTCGCGACCGTAGTCCGACAACGGGATCAGGAGACCTTGCTGACACTTCCGGCAGGCGGGCCATTCTTTCACGTCCTCCATGCGGCACCCCCCTTCACCCGATCCGACCCCCGCTACCCACCTTCCACGCCGGGCCAGCGGTAGCCGGTGCGGAACACCTCGGCGAAATCGTACAACCGCTCGAAGTCCTCGGGCTTGTCGCTCGGCTGGCGGGCCAGCAGTCCGACATCGATCAGCGTGAAGACGATGCGGCCGAGGTCGTCGGTGCTGGTGATACCCCAGTGCGCGAGGACGGTCGGCGCGAGCAGCCCGAATTGGTCGAGCGCGAAGTCGCGGCAGGCCCAGGCGAGCTCGGCCCCGGTGAGGTGGCGCCGTTCGGGGAGCTTGCCCTGCGCGTATTCGAGCGCCGCCAGCACGAACAGGTAGCCGCGCTCGGGGTAGCGCCCCTCCTGCTGCCCGATGCGCGCGAACGCTTCCTCCAGCGTGGCGAAGTCGCTCACGGCCGGGCCTCCGTCGGCCCCGAGGGCCGGGCCCGCACCGGCACGGGCCGGGCGGGGCGCGGCTCGAGCAGGGCGAGCGCCAGCACCTCGTCGATCGTCTCCACGGGTGTGATCTCGAGCAGCTGCTTCACCTCGTCGGGGACGTCCACGAGGTCGTGCTGATTGCGGGCCGGCACGAGCACCATCTTGACGCCGGCGCGCGCCGCCGCGGTCAGTTTCTCCTTGAGCCCGCCGATGGGCAGGATCCGGCCGCGCAGCGTCAGCTCCCCGGTCATCGCGACGTCGTGGCGCGCCGGGCGGCGGCACAACAGCGACGCCAGCGCCGTGGCGATGGCGATCCCCCCCGACGGGCCGTCCTTGGGCACGGCGCCCGCCGGCAGGTGCAGGTGCACGTCGGTTTGCGTGAACGCCTCGAGCGGGATCCCGAGCGGACCGGCACGGGCGCGCAGCAGGCTCCACGCCGCCTGCGCGGATTCCTTCATGACGTCGCCCAGCTGGCCGGTGAGGGTGATCAGCCCCTTGCCCGGCATCTGAATCGCCTCGATGAACATGATGTCGCCGCCCACCGGCGTCCACGCGAGTCCGGTCGCCACGCCCACTTCCGGCGTGCGGCCGGCGACCTCGCTCTGCACCTTGGGCTGGCCGGCGTACTTCTCGATGTTCTTGGCGGTGATCTTGACGGTGGTCGCGCGCCCCTCGACCACGTCCAGCGCGGCCTTGCGGAGCACGCCCTGGATCTCGCGCTCGAGCTGGCGCACGCCGGCTTCGCGCGTGTATTCGGCGATGAGCCGCTCCAGCGCGCCGTCGGCGATGCCCGCCCGCTCCCCGGTGAGGCCCGTCTCGACGAGCTGGCGCGGGAGCAGGTAGCGCTTGGCGATCGCCAGCTTCTCGCCCGGGGTGTACCCGGGCAAGGTGAGCACCTCCATGCGGTCGAGCAGCGGGTCGGGGATGGGGGCGAGGCTGTTGGCGGTGGCGATGAACATGACGCCCGACAGGTCGAACGGCACCTCGAGGTAGTGATCCACGAAGCTGCCGTTCTGCGCCGGGTCGAGCACCTCGAGCAGCGCGGCGGTGGGATCGCCGCGCACGTCGGACCCCATCTTGTCGACTTCGTCGAGCATCAACAGGGGGTTGCGCGTCTCGCAGCGCTGCAGCGCGTGGATGATGCGCCCCGGGAGCGCGCCGACGTACGTGCGGCGGTGACCGCGCACCTCCGCCTCGTCGCGCACGCCGCCCAGCGACACCCGGGTGAAGCGGCGACCCAGCGCTTCCGCGATGCTCTGCCCCAGCGACGTCTTGCCCACGCCCGGCGGCCCGACGAAGCACATGATGCTGCCGCGCGCCGCACGGTTGAGCGTGCGCACGGCGAGATACTCGAGGATGCGCTCTTTGACGGTCTTGAGGTCGTAGTGATCGCGGTCGAGGATGTCGCGCGCCGCCTTCAGGTCGAGCCGGTCTTCCGAGGTGCGGCTCCAGGGCAGGGTCGCGAACACTTCCAGATAGGTGCGCGCCACGTGGTACTCGGCCGACTGCGGCGACATCTGCCGCAGCCGCTTGAGCTCGCGCTCGGCCACCTTGCCGGCTTCCTCGTGCAGGCCGGCGGCGTCGAGCCGGTGAGCCAGCTCCGTCAGCTCGTCGTCCGCGTCCTCTTCGCCCAGCTCCTGGCGGATCACGCGCAGCTGCTCGCGCAGCACGTACTCGCGCTGGTTCTGGTCCAGCCGCGTCCGCACTTTCTCCTGGATCTGGCTGCCGACCTCGAGCACCTGCAGCTCCTGGCCGAGCAGCTCCGCCAGCCGCTCCAGCCGATGATTCACGTCGTCGATGGCCAGCAGCTCGGCCTTGGCCGGGAGGGCGAGGTCCAGGTTCGCCGCCACGAAGTCGGCGAGCTTGCCGGCGTCGGTGATGCCGACCAGCACCTCGTGCAGCTCCTCGCCCAGATAGGGGGCGATGTCGATCACGCGGGAGAACTGGGCGTGCACGGTGCGCTTGAGCGCCTCGGTGCGCGCATCCTCCGGCTGGGCGCTGGCGAACGTCTCATAGGCCGCCACCAGCCAGTGCTCGGCGGGGGTGATCTCCCGCAGCCGGGCGCGCTCCAGGCCCTGCACCATGACGCGCACCGAGCCATCGCCCAGCTTCAGCATGCGCACGACTGTGCTGAGCGTGCCGACCTCGTACAGCTCGTCGGCCCGCGCGTGCATGACGGCTCCTTCGGGTGGCTCGGTCCCCCCCAGCGGCTTCACCACGCCCAGCAGCAGGCGCTTGTTACCCTGCACCACCTCGTCGATGAGCTGCACGGCGGACGGGTCGGTGAGCGCCATCGGCAGCACGACATGCGGGTAAACCACCAGCCGGCCCAGCGGCAGGACGGGCAGACGATCCACTTACTGCACCCGGACCGACGCCGGCCCCGAAAGGCGCGCCGGCAGTTTGGCGAGCCACACTTCGAGGAAGCCCTGCTCGTAGCTCGCGCGGATGCTCTCGGGGTCGACCGGGACGGGCAGGCGGAAGCGGCGCTCGAACGGGCCGACCTGCACCTCCATCGCGTGGTAGTGGGGCTTCCCCTCGTTGCGCCGGGGCTGGCGCTCCCCCGCGATCGTGAGGATCCCGTCCGCGTACTCGACGCTGAAGTCTTCCGAGCGCATGCCCGCGATATCCATGTAGACCACGAGCGCGTCGTCCGTCTCGAAGATGTCGGTGGGCGGCTTCCACTTGGCGGAGGCGACGAAGCCCACGGGACGGCCGTGGGCCACTTCGTTGAAATAGACCTCCAGCTCCTCGGCCGGATGGACCGTGAGCGAGCCCGAGCCCCGCGACGGGCGCCCCCCGCTCCCCCCCGACGAGCCGCCGCTCTCAGCCATGGGGCGCCGCCGCGGTGGCGCGGACCGGTGCCGCGTACAGTGGGAACTGCTCCGTGAGCTCGCGCACCGCCGCCTTGACCTGCGCGATGGTGGCGTCGTCCTTGCTGGTGAGCACGGTGTCGATGAGCGTCGCCACGGTTTGCATCTCCGTCTCGGTGAACCCTCGCGTGGTCACGGCGGGCGTGCCGATGCGGATCCCGCTCGTGACGAAGGCCTTCTGCGGATCTCCGGGAATCGTGTTCTTGTTCACGGTGATCCCCGCCCGGTCGAGCAGCTCCTGGGCCTCTTTCCCAGTCACCTGCTTGGGCCGGAGATCCACCAGCATCAGATGGGTGTCGGTTCCCCCCGACACGATGGCGTAGCCGCGCTCCACCAGGGCCGCGGCCAGCGCCTGCGCGTTCTGCACCACCTGCCGCGCGTACCGCTTGAACTCGGGGGTCATGGCCTCGCCCAGCGCCACGGCCTTCGCGGCGATCACGTGCTCGAGCGGTCCACCCTGCAGCCCCGGGAACACCTGCTTGTCCACGTCCTTGGCAAACCGCTCCTGGCACAGGATCAGACCGCCCCGCGGGCCCCGCAGCGTCTTGTGGGTGGTGGTCGTGACGATCTGCGCGTGCGGCACGGGCGAGGGATGGATGCCCGCGGCCACGAGACCCGCGATGTGGGCCATGTCCACGACGAAGACGGCGCCCACCTCGTCGGCGATGCTCCGGAGCGCCGCGAAGTCGATCACCCGGGCGTAGGCGGACGCGCCACCGATCAAGAGGCGCGGCCGCTCGCGCCGGGCGATCTCACGCACCAAGTCGTAGTCGATCCGGCCGGTCTCTTCCCGCACGCCGTAATGCGTCGCCCGGAACAGCGTGCCCGAGAAGTTCACCGCGGCGCCGTGCGTCAGGTGGCCGCCGTGCGGCAGCGCCAGGCCCAGCAGAGTGTCGCCCGGCTTGGCGACCGCGAGGTAGGCGGCCATGTTGGCCTGCGCCCCCGAGTGTGGCTGCACGTTGACGTGCTCCGCTTTGAACAGCGCCCTGGCGCGGTCGATGGCGAGCTGCTCGACCTCGTCGACCACCTCGCACCCGCCGTAGTAACGCTTCCCGGGCAGCCCTTCGGCGTATTTGTTCGTGAGCGCCGTGCCCATCGCTTCCATCACGGCGACGGAGACGAAGTTCTCGCTCGCGATGAGCTCGAGGCCGTGCTCCTGGCGCTCCACCTCGCGGCGGATGAGCTGCGCGATCGCGGGGTCGGCCTTGGCGAGCGAGCTGCGCCGGTCGATCATGCGTCGATCTTGGCCACGCGCCGCTCGTGGCGCCCGCCCTCGAAGGCGGTGTCGAGCCATCTGTGCAGGATCTGCAACCCTTCCTCCTCACTCACGAACCGCGCGGGCAACACGAGCACGTTGGCGTCGTTGTGCTTGCGCGCCAGCTCCGCGATCTCCGGGCTCCAGGCCACGGCCGCGCGCACGCGCGGGAACCGGTTCGCCACATACGCCATCCCGAGCCCGGTGCCGCAGGTCAGCACCCCGCGCCGCGCCTTCCCGGTGCTGACGGCCTCCGCCACCGGGCGGCCGTAATCGGGAAAATCGTCGGCCGGGTCCATCGTCTGCGGCCCCACGTCCACCGGCTCGTAGCCGAGCCGCGTCAGCTCATCCACCAGCTGCCCCTTCAGCTGGAAGCCGGCGTGGTCGGCGCCGACGTAAATCCGCTCAGGCAAGGATCGCCTCAGCCGCGCGGATAGAGACCGCGGGCGACGAGGATCCGCTGAATTTCACTGGTCCCCTCATAGATCTCCGTCACCTTGGCGTCCCGGAACAGCTTTTCCACGGGAAAGTCGCGCATGTAGCCGTACCCGCCGAACAGCTGCACCGCCTGCGTCGTGACCCACATCGCGGTCTCGGAAGCGAACAGCTTGGCCATGCTCGCCGAGGTGGTGACGTCCTCGCCCCGGTCGCGACGCGCGCCCGCCAGGTGAGCCAGCGCGCGCGCCGCCTCCACCCGCGTGGCCATGTCGGCGAGCTTGAATTGCACGCCCTCGAACTCGCGCAACGACTGGCCGAACTGCTTGCGCTCGTCGCAGTACGCCACCGCATGCTCGAGCGCGCGCCGCGCGATGCCCACCGCCTGCACCGCGATCCCCAGCCGGCCGGCGTCGAGGCCCTCCATCGCGTACCCGAACCCCGCCCCGTCCTCGCCCACCAGCTGGTCCGCCGGCAGGCGCACGTCCTCGAGCGCGAGCCCGACCGTGTTGGAGGCGCGCAGGCCCATCTTCTCCTCGGGCTTCCCCGGACGATAACCCGGCGTGTCGGTGGGCACAATGAAGGCGGAGACGCCGCGCTCCGTGCGGGCCATCACCATCATGAGGTCCGCCGTGGCGCCGTTCGTCGCCCACGCCTTCGTCCCCGAGAGCACCCAGTGGTCGCCATCCCGCACCGCCCGCGTGCGCAGCGCGGCGGCATCGGAGCCGGACTCGGGCTCCGAGAGCGCAAACCCCGCCAGCAGCTCGCCCCGGGCCATCCGCTTGAGGAACCGCTCTTTTTGTGCCGCCGTCCCGTGGCGCACCAGCATCGTCGTGGGCATGGCGTTGTGGATCGAGAGCGACACCGCGATGCTCGCGTCCGCCGCCGCGATTTCTTCCAGTGCGAGCAGGTAGGTCACCGTGTCGAGGCCCATGCCGTCGCACTCCTCGGGCGCGCACATCCCGAGAAAACCCAGCTCCCCGAGCGCATCGATCACGTCGCGGGCGAAGTGGGCGGTGCGGTCCCACTCGGCCGCGAACGGCTCGATACGGGTGCGCGCGAACTCGCGCGCCAGCTCGATGATCTGGCGCTGCGTCTCCGAGAGACCCGCGGGCTCAATCGCGATAGACATAGAAGCCGCGCCCGCTCTTGCGACCCAGCCGCCCCGCCGCGACCAGTTTCCGCAACAGCGGCGCGGGACGGTACTTGTCGTCCCCCAGGTCGCGCTGCAGCACCTCGAGGATCGCGAGACACACGTCCAGGCCGATCAGGTCGGCGAGCGCCAGCGGCCCAAGTGGATGGTTCATGCCGAGCTTCATCACGGTGTCGACCGCCTCGGGCGTCGCCACCCCTTCCATCACGCAGAACGCGGCCTCGTTGATCATCGGCATGAGGACGCGGTTGGATACGAACCCGGGCGCGTCCTGCACGACGACGGGAACCTTCTTCAGAACCTCGACAACCTCTATGACCTTTCGAACGGTCTCTTCCCCGGTTTCCAGTCCCCGAATCACTTCGACCAGCTGCATCACCGGCACCGGATTCATGAAGTGCATCCCGATCACCCGGGCGGGCCGCCGCGTCTGGGCGGCGATCGTCGTGATCGAGATCGACGAGGTGTTGGTGGCCAGGATCGCGGTGGGCGGCGCCAGCCGGTCCAGGTCGCGGAAGATCCGGAACTTGACCTCGGGCTGCTCGGTGGCGGCTTCCACGACGAGCTCGACGTCGGCCACCGCGTCGAGGCTCGACGCCGTCCGAATGCGCCCCAGCGCGGCGTCGCGCTGCTCGGCCGTGAGCGTCCCCTTCTTCACCTGACGCTCCAGGTTCGCCCGGATGACCGCGATCACCCGCTCGAGCAGGCCGGGCGCCACGTCGATCAGCGCCGTGTCCCACCCGTGCTGCGCGAATACGTGGGCGATGCCGTTCCCCATCGTCCCAGCCCCCACCACCGCCACCCGGCTCACCGCGCGGTCTCCCGCTCCACGCGCGCGGCGCGCCCGCTCCACGCGACCAGGGCCGCGCTGCCCGCGAGCATCACCAGCGTGCTGACGACGCCGCCCTCCGGCCCGAAGGCCCCGCCGTCGATCCACGCGTGCGCACCCGGACGATACGCGAGCGCCGGCAGCGGAAACGCGTAGCCGCTCACCGGCGCCGCGAACCCGAGGGCCAGGGTCGCGTTCCACCCGAAATGCGCCCCCCAGGCGAGCGGCATCGCGCCCGGCGAGAACAGTGCCGCGGCGAGCCATACGCCCGCCAGCGCGACGTTCACCGTCGAAAACACCGTGGCGCCGGGATTCCCGAGGTGCAACAGCCCGAAGCCGAGCGCGGTGACGGCGGTGGCGGGCACGGGGCCCGTCGCGGCGGCGAGGCGACGCAGCGGGTAGCCGCGGAAGGCCAGCTCTTCGGCCAGCGCCGCGACCACGAATCCGACGCCCAGCGGCAGGGCTGCCGCCCGCCACCCGCCGCCGTCGGCCGTAACGGCGATCGCGGCCCGACCGGCGATCACCGCCAGCGCCACCGCGCAGACCGCCATGGTGGCGCCGAGGGCGGTGCCGCCCAGCAGCGCCAGGGGCATGCCGGGGCGCGGGCGCCAGCCCAGTTCCTCCCACGGTCGCCGCTCGAGCACGCGGCCTACGAGCCAGGTCGCCAGGGCGAAGCCGGCTGCCCAGGGCAACGAGCTCCAGGCGAGCGCCCAACGCGGATCGACTTGGGGCAGCGGCACGAGCGTCAACCCGTAGCCCGCCGCCGCGCCCACGAGGGCGAACGCCGCGATCCACCCGACCGCGGCGGCCGGGGCTCGTGCCCGGTGCGCAAACGAAACGCGCGCCGTCATAGGCGCGCGCGGAGGGGAGTCACGGTTGGCTTCAGGACCAGGACGGCGATCGCGACTTTCATCAAGTCGCCGATCAGAAACGGGAGCGTACCGAGTCGCAGCGCCCCCGTCGCGCTGCCGGTGAGAATCAGCAGCTGAGCCAGGCCGCCGAGGTGAATCAGGACCAGCCCGGTGAAGACGGCGAGGGACAGCCGGGCCACGCCGGGCTTGCGCCCGGGGTCAGTGGCACCCACGAGGCGACCGACGGCGAACGCGGCGACCGGGTAGGCGAGCAGATACCCGCCGGTGGGCCCGAGCAGCCGGGCGATGCCGGGGAGGCCGTACGGCGTGAACACCGGAAGGCCCGCGGCGCCGAGCGCGAGATAAAAGATCAGCGAGCCGGCGCCGAGCCGGGCGCCGAGCCATCCGCCCACCAGCAGCACGGCCAGCGGCTGCAGCGTCATCGGGACGGGAGTACCGGGGAGCGGGATCGCGATCTGAGCCGCGATCGCCACCAGGGCGGCGCCCAGCGGCACGGCGAGGGCGCGGCGAGCGGCGACGGAGGGAGCGGACACCAGGGCGGTTTGCGCCTGCATCAGAGCATCTCCACGCTGAGGGCCACGGCATTGCCGCCCCCGAGACACAGGGTGGCGAGTCCGGTCGTCTGCTTGCGGTCTTTCAGGGCATACAGCAGCGTCGTGAGCACGCGCGCGCCCGACGCGCCGATGGGATGCCCCAGCGCGATGGCGCCGCCGTTCACGTTGACGCGTTCCCAGTCCCAGCCGAGGGCGCGGCCGTCGGCCAGGGCCTGCACGGCGAACGCCTCGTTCGCCTCGATCAGCGCGTAGTCGTCGATCGTCGTGTTGGCTTTCGTCATGAGATTCTGCACGGCGACGATCGGCGCGAAGAACAGCTCCTTGGGCTCGCCGCCGCCGGTGGCGTACGCGGTGATGCGCGCCAGGGGTGTGAGCCCGTGAGCCCTGGCGAACGCGAGCGATGCGACGACGAGCGCGCTGGCACCGTCGTTCAGGCCCGGCGCGTTGCCCGCCGTGACCGTGCCGCCCGGCTGGAACGACGGCTTCAGCGCGGCCAGCGCCTCGAGCGATGTGTCCTTGCGGGGCGCTTCGTCCTTCTCGATCACGATCGGCGTGCCCTTCCCCGGAACCTCGACCGGCACGATCTCCGCCTTGAAGCGGCACGCCGCCATCGCGGCCGCGGCCTTCTGGTGACTGGCGAGGGCGAAGCGGTCCTGGTCCAGGCGCGATACGCCCGCCTTCTGCGCGGTGTATTCGGCCAGGCTGCCCATGTGGACGTCCGAGAACGAATCCCACAGGCCGTCGCGGATCATGCCGTCAACGAGCTCGCGGTTGCCCAGCTTGATGCCACCGCGCATGCCGTACACGTAGTGGGGCGCGTTGGACATCGACTCCATGCCGCCGGCGACCACGCATTGCGCGTCGGCTGCCTTAATCGCTTGCGCCGCGAGCATCACCGCCTTGAGCCCCGAGCCGCACACCTTGTTGATGGTGAGCGCGGGTACGGTTCCGGGGAGGCCGGCGTGGATTGCCGCCTGGCGCGCCGGCGCCTGGCCCACGCCGCCCTGGAGCACGTTGCCCATGATCACTTCGTCCACGGCGGCCGGCTCGACGCCCGCCCGGCGCACCGCCTCGCGGATCACGAGCGCGCCCAGGCGCGGCGCGGGGAGCGGCGACAGACCCCCCAGGTACTTGCCGACGGGGGTGCGGCAGGCGCTCAGAATCACGGGGGTGGTTTCGTCGCTCAGGGACATGCCGCATCCGGCCTTCGGTTCCACCCCGGGCTCGCGCCCGGGGTTAGTGGTGCACCGGTCTCGACTGACCCCGGGCGCAAGCCCGGGGATCATTCATCTCAAACTAACGGCACCAGGCTGCGGGTGCGAACTTCTGCGGTCAGTTTCGCCACAAACTCGTCGATCGGCAGCACCACCTGCTTCTTCCCTTCCCCGCGGGCGCGCACCGCCGCGCTCCCAGACTCGGCTTCGCGCTGCCCCACCACGGCCATGTAGGGCACCTTGTGGAGCTCCGCGTCGCGGATGCGGTAATTCAGGGTGTCGCTGCGCTCGTCCAGCGACGACCGGATCGCCGCCGCCCGCAGCCGATCGTGCAAGCTGCGGGCCGCGGGCGCCTGGGCAGCCGAGATCGGGAGCACACGGACCTGCTCGGGCGCGAGCCACAGGGGGAACGCTCCTGCGAAATGCTCGATCAGGAATCCGACGAAGCGCTCCAGCGTCCCATAGATCGCCCGATGGATCATCACGGGCCGGTGCGGCCGGTTATCCTCTCCGGTGTACTCGAGCTTGAAGCGCTCGGGCTGCTCGAAGTCCAGCTGGATCGTGGCGCCCTGCCACTCGCGTCCGATGGCGTCGTTGAACTTGATGTCGATCTTCGGTCCGTAAAACGCGCCGCCGCCCTGATCGATGCGGTAGGTGGCGCCGCGGTGTTTCAGAGCCTGCTCGAGCGCGCGCTCCGCCTGATCCCAGGTCGCGTCCGTGCCGAGCTTTTTGTCGGGGCGGGTGGCGAGATCGAGCCGATACGACAGCCCGAACGTCTTCCCCAGCACCAGCTCCACGATGTCGAGCAGCTGGAAGATCTCCTGCTCGATCTGATCCTCGCGCAAGAACAGATGGGCGTCGTCCATCGAGAGCCCGCGCACCCGCAGCATGCCGTGCAGCGTCCCGGAGCGCTCGTTGCGATACACGTTGGCGATCTCGCCGAGCCGGATCGGCAGGTCACGATAGCTGCGCTGTTGTGACGCGTAGATGAGGATGTGCATCGGGCAGTTCATCGGCTTCACCCGGTAGCGCACGCCCTCGGCCTCACCCTCCCCCGCCGCCATCGGCGGGAACTGGTTATCGGCGTACAGCGGCAGGTGCCCGGAGCGCAGGAACAGCTCCTCGCGCGTCACGTTGGGCGTGTAGACCAGCTGATAGCCGCGCTCCAGAATCACGTCCTCGATGAAGCGCCGCAGCTGGAAGTTGAGCATCGCTCCTTTGGGATGCCACAGGATCAGTCCCGGGCCCACGTCTTCCTGAATCGAGAACAGATCGAGCTGTTTTCCCAGCACGCGATGATCGCGCTTCTTGGCCTCCTCGAGCCGCCGCAGATAGGCCTCGAGCTCGTCCCTGGTGAACCACGCCGTGCCGTAGATGCGCTGCAGCATCTGGCGGCGCTCGTCGCCCCGCCAGTAGGCGCCGGCCGCGTGCAGCAGCTTGAAGTGCTTGATCCGCCCGGTGCTCGGCACGTGGGGCCCGCGGCACAGGTCGACGAACGGGCCGTCGGTATAGACGGAGATCACTTCATCCGGGCCGAGGTCGTCGATGCGCTCGAGCTTGAGCGGGTCGTCCTTGAAGCGGGTCTTGGCTTCGGCGCGCGAGACCTCCTCACGCACGAACGGGTGGTCCGCCTTCACGACGTCCCCCATCTTCTTTTCGATCGCCTCCAGATCCTCCGGCGCAAACGGCCGCCCCACGTCGAAGTCGTAGTAAAAACCGTCCTCGATCGGCGGCCCGAAGCCGATTTTGGCCTGGGGAAAGAGCTGCCGCACCGCGGTCGCCAGCACATGGGCCGAGGAGTGCCGCAGCACGTCGAGCGCCTGGGGGTCCTTGTCGGTCAGGATCACGACGCTGGCGCCGTCGGGGAGGGGGCGCGTCAGGTCCCACACGCTCCCGTTCACGCGCACGGCGAGCGCCGCCTTCGCGAGCCCCGGCCCGATCGCTTTGGCGAGATCGGCACCGGTGGACCCGTGGGGCAGGCGCTTTTCGCTCCCATCGGGGAGCGTGACCCGGATCTCGGCGGCGACCATCGGGTCAGGGAGCCGGCTGGGCGGCGGCGGAAACGGCCGGACTGGTGAGCGGCGGCAGCCGGCGCCCGTCGCGGAAGTAGAGCGCGACGGCGAACACGATGACCCCCGCGATCGCGATCCAGCGGGCGAGGCGGCTCGTGGGGAGCGCCGGAGCTTCGTCGGGCATGGGAACGAATTCTAGTGGGCGCGGAAGGGCGCGGAAAGGCGCGGCAGACGGGGACCGCGCCCTCCCGCGCCGTTTCGCGCCCTGCCTATAATAAGGAATGCCCCGCCCCCGCTTCGAGCTTCCTCCCCAGTACGACCCCCACGCCGTCGAGCGCCCGTTGTACCAGCGCTGGCTCGACCGCGGCGTCTTCACCGCGCATGTCGAGTCACCGCGCGAGCCGTACGTGATCGTCATGCCTCCCCCCAACATCACGGCGATCCTGCACACGGGCCAGGGACTCAACAACGTGATCCAGGACGTCGTGATCCGCTTCGAGCGCATGCGCGGGCGCGAGGCCTTGTGGCTGCCGGGCACCGACCACGCGGGGATCGCCACCCAGAACGTCGTCGAGCGGCTGGTCGCCAAGGAAGGCAAAACGCGATTCGACCTCGGGCGCGACAAGTTCGTCGAGCGGGTGTGGGCGTTCATCCGCGAGACGGGCAACACCATCCTCGAGCAGCTCAAAGTCATCGGCTGCTCGTGCGACTGGAGCCGCACCCGCTTCACGCTGGACGAGGCGTACTCGCGCGCGGTGCGCGAGGTGTTCGTGCGCCTGTGGGAGGAAGGGCTCATCTACCGTGGCCACCGCGTGATCCACTGGTGCCCGCACTGCCTCACGGCGCTGTCGGACGAGGAAGCCGAATCGAAAGACACGGAGGGCAAGCTCTATTACATCCGCTACCCCGTGGACGGCGGACCCGCGCCGTTCCTCACGGTCGCCACCACGCGGCCCGAGACACTGCTCGGCGACACGGCCGTGGCGGTCAACCCCAAGGACACCCGCCATGCCGGCTTCGCGGGGAAAGTGGCCCGGCTCCCCATCGCCGAGATCCCGATTCCGATTGTGGCGGACGAGGCCGTCGATCCCACGTTCGGAACCGGGTTCGTAAAGGTGACCCCGGCGCACGACGCGACCGACTTCGAAATCGGCCTGCGCCACAAGCTGGAGATGCCGCTGGTGATGACCGAGGACGGACGCATGGAGCACGCCACCCGCGTGCCCAAGGCGCTCGCCGACCTGGACCGATTCGAGGCACGCGAGCGCATCGTGGACATGCTGAAGGAGCGGGGCCTGCTGGAGAAGATCGAGCCGCACCGCCACGCGCTGCGACGCTGCTACCGCTGCGACACGATCGTCGAGCCGCGCTTGAGCGATCAATGGTTCGTGAAGATGCAGCCGCTCGCCGAGCCGGTGCTCGCGGCGTATCGCGAGGCGCGGTTCCGGATCGTGCCGGAGCGCTGGCACGCGACCTTCGAGCACTGGATGGAGAACATCCGCGACTGGAACATCTCGCGCCAGCTGTGGTGGGGACATCGCATCCCGGTGTTCACATGCACCAAGTGCGATCACCGCTGGGCCGACCGTACGGACCCGGCGCGCTGCCCCAAGTGCGGCGGCCCGGTCGAGCAGGACCCGGACGTGCTCGACACCTGGTTCTCGTCGTGGCTGTGGCCGTTCGCGACCCTGGGCTGGCCCGATCGCACGCCCGACCTGGCGCGGTTCTATCCCGGGCACACGCTCGTCACGGCGCCGGAAATCCTCTTCTTCTGGGTGGCCCGGATGCTGATGTCGGGCTACCACTTCATGGATCGGCGCCTGCCGTTCACGACTGTGTATCTGCACGGCACGGTGCGCGACACCCAGCACCGCAAGATGTCCAAGTCGCTCGGCAACGGCATCGACCCGCTCGACGTGGTGCGGCTGTACGGCGCCGACGCGCTGCGCTGGACCCTGGTGGCGGGCAGCTCGCTCGGCGCCGACGTGATCCTCGACCCGAACGACCTGGAGACGACGTTCGCCCCCGGGCGCAACTTCGCGAACAAGCTGTGGAACGTCGGGCGGTTCATCCTGGCGCAGCTGCCGGAGCGGGTATCGGCGATCGACGACCTCGCCTCCGGCACGCTCACGCTCGCGGACCGCTGGATTCTCGGCCAGGCGCACAAGACGATCGTGGCCGCCACGGAACATCTCGAGGCCTTCCGGCTCGACGAGGCCGCCAAGACCTGCTTCGAGTTCGCGTGGAACGATCTCGCCGACTGGTACGTGGAAGCGGTCAAACCACGCATCGCTGCGGCGTCCGGCGCCGCGGCCCGCGACGCCGCGCATGCCGTGCTCGCCTTCTGCTTCGACACGGTATTGCGCCTGCTGCACCCGGTCGTGCCGTTCATTACCGAGGAGTTGTGGCAGAAGCTCCCCGGCAGGCAGTCGGACGACCTTCTGGCCATCGCGCCGTGGCCCACGGTTCCGGCCGCGCTGTCGCGGCTCGAGGACTTCGCCTTCGCGCGCGTTCAGGAGGCGGTCTCCAAGATCCGTGCGATTCGCGCGGAGTACCGCGTGCCGCCCAAGACCCGCCTCGCGGCGGCCATCAAGCCGAGAACCGACTCGATCCGAGTCGCCTTCCACGGAGAACGAGACACCATCGTCCGGCTGGCGCAGCTGTCGGAGCTGCGACTCGATGACGGTCTGGGTGGTGAAGGCGCCCATGCGGTGCTGGCCGACGGCAGCGAGGTGTTCGTGGCCCTGGCGGACGCGATCGACGTGCGGCAGGAGTGCCGCCGCCTCACGGGCGAGCTCACCCGGCTCGAGCAGCAGCTGGCGGCGCTCGACGCCAAGCTCGGCAACAAGAATTTCGTCGCGCGGGCGCCCGCCGAGGTGGTCGCCAAGGAGCGCGAGAAGGAGCGGGCATGGCGAGACCAGCGGCAGGCGCTGGCCGACAAGCTCAGGTCGCTGGGCTGCTCCTGACCGCCCTGCTGGGCGGGGGCGCGTGCGCGAGCCAGGGCGATCCGCCCGGCGGCCCGCCCCGCACCACCGCCCCGGCCATCCTGAGCACGGTTCCCGAGTCCGGAAAGGTGGTCCCCGACCTGCACGGCGATGCGGTCGTCCAGTTCGACGAGGTGATCGACGAGATGCCGTCGCGCGGGGCCGCCGCCGGCGCGATCAGCGGGCTCGCCCAGAAGATCGTCCTCTCCCCCGTGGGAGGCGACGTCAAGGTCTCGTGGCACCGCAGCTCGATCCACGTGTCGCCGCACGAGGGATGGAAGCGGGGCCGGGTGTACCACCTGCAGGTGCTTCCCGGGATCACCGACCTGCGGCGCAACGTGACCAAGACCGGGACGACGATCGTGTTCACGACGGGCCCGGCGATTCCCGTCGCGACGCTCACCGGCACCGTGCTGGCCTGGGCAGACCAGCGCACCCTGCCGCAGGCGGTGATCCGCGCGGCGCCGCTCCCCGATACGGTCGCCTACGTCACGCTCGCCGACTCAGCAGGCGACTTCCGGCTTCCCGCCGTGCCGCCGGGGCGCTACCGCGTGTGGGCCATCCAGGACGAGAACAACAACCGACGCCAGGACCGCCGCGAGCCGTTCGACACCGTGACCGTGACCGTCGACTCGACCGCGAGCGCGCTGCTGTGGGCGTTCGTGCACGACACCGTGGGCCCACGGGTGCGCACGGTCGAGCCGATCGATTCGGTCGACTTCCGCGTGGCGTTTTCCGCGCCGCTGGACCCGCGCCGCGCGCTCGACACGGCCATGGTGCGGGTGCTCACCTTGCCCGATTCGACGCCGGTCGCGGTAGGGGCGCTGTACACGCAGGCGCGGTTCGACTCGATCCAGGCGCGCGCCCGGGCGGTAGCCGATTCGCTCAAGCGCCTACGGGACACCACCGCTCGCCGGGACACGTCGCGCGCTCGACCGACGCCCCCCTCCGCAGCAGCCCAGCGGGCACCCGCTGCTCCGGGGCGCGTCGGTCGCGCCGCGCGACCAGACACGTCGGCGCCCAAAGTCGACACGGCCCGCGTGCGTAAGCTGCTGAGCGAGCGCCCCGTCCCCTACGACCGCCTCGTCGTCCAGACGACCCAGCCGCTCGCGCCCGGCGCCAAGTATCTCGTGCGCGTGCGCGGCGCCACGAACTTGAGCGGCGTCGCGGCCGACGGGCAGGGCGTGCTGGTCGTGCCCGTGCCCAAGCCCGTCACTACCGACACGACCAAGACCCGCACGGACACCACCAAGGCCCGCCCCAAGCCGCCATGACCGACCCGCGCCGCCGCCTGCCCGCCGTGGATACCCTGCTCGCCGAGCCCGAAGTCGCGGCGCTCGCGGCCGCGGGGCCGCGCAGTCTCGTGGTGCGCGCGGTGCGCGACACCATCGACGCCGCCCGTGCCAACGGGGGCAGCGCGCCGCCCGAGGGCTGGAGCGCGGCGATCCGGTCCCGCGTGCGGCGGCTCGCCGCTCCGTCGCTCGGACCGGTGATCAACGCCACCGGCGTCGTGTTGCACACCAATCTGGGCCGCGCTCCACTCGCCCAATCGGCACTGGCCGCGCTGGCCCGCGTCGGCGCCGCCTATTCCAATCTCGAATACGATCTCCCGCGCGGGACGCGGGGCTCACGCCACGGGCTCTGCAGGGACCTCCTCGTGGAGCTGACGGGCGCCGCGGATGCGATCGTGCTGAACAACGCGGCCGGCGCGGTGCTGGTCGCGCTCTCGGCACTGGCCCGGGGCGGCGAGGCGATTGTCTCACGCGGCGAGCTGGTGGAGATCGGCGGCGCGTTTCGCATCCCCGACATCATGGCCCGATCGGGCGCCACGCTCGTCGAGGTGGGAACCACCAATCGCACGCATCTCAAGGATTACGAAACCGCGCTCACGCCGGCCAGCAAGCTGCTGCTCAAGGTGCACCAGTCCAATTTCCAAGTCACGGGCTTCACCGCCCAGGTCGCGGCGCAGGAGATCGCGTCACTGGGACGAGCCCGCGGCGTCGCCAGCCTGTACGATCTCGGCAGCGGGCTGCTGCTCGATCTCGCGCCGTGGGGCCTCGCGGGCGAGCCGACCGTACCGCAGGCGCTCGCGAGCGGCATGGATGCGATCGCATTCTCGGGCGACAAGCTGCTGGGTGGTCCCCAGGCCGGCATCCTGCTCGGCACGCGGGCGGCGATCGAGGCGTGTCGCAATAATCCCCTCGCCCGGGCGGTAAGAGCCGACAAGCTGACGCTGGCGGCGCTGGAGGCCACGCTTGTCCTCTATAGAGATCCGGCGCGGGCTCGCGCCGAGATACCGGTGTTGCGGATGCTCACTGAAGACGTCGCGCAAATACGTCAACGCGCCGAGGCGTTGCACAGAGGCGTGGGCAAAGACGCGGAGCTCGTCGAAGGCGAGTCCGAGGTGGGCGGCGGGTCGTTCCCCGGGGCCAAGCTGCCGACCTGGCTCGTTCGCCTGACCCCTGACCCCCGACCCCTGACCCCTGACACCCTGGCGGCGCGGCTGCGCGCGAGCGATCCGCCCATCATCGCGCGCATCGGCGACGACCGCGTGCTGCTCGATCCCCGCACCATCTTCCCCGATCAGGTCGAAACCGTCGCCCGTGCGGTACGCGCGGCACTGGGTGGGTGATGCGCCCTCCGGCGCCCTCGCGCGCTGTTTTTTTGGACCGCGACGGCACCATCGTCGAAGACCCAGGATTCCTGCACGAGCCGGGCAAGGTGCGGCTCCTTCCCGGCGCGGCGGAGGCGATCCGCCGCCTGAATGACGCTGGATGGCTGGTGGTGACCGTCTCCAATCAATCGGGCATTGCGCGTGGCCTGTACGACGCCGCGGCCTACGCCGCGGTGCAGCGCCGCCTGGTGGAGCTCCTGACATCGCACGGGGCCCGGCTCGACGGCGCGTACTTCTGCCCCCACCACCCCGACGTCACGGGACCGTGCGACTGCCGCAAGCCAAACGTACGGTTGTTTCGCGACGCCGCGGCCGCGCTCGACCTGGACCTGCGCGCGAGCTACTGGGTGGGCGACCGGGTGAGCGACATCGAGCCGGCGCGCACCCTGGGTGCCGACGGGCACGGCCTGCTCGTGTCGACCGGGCGGGGCGGAGAGCACGCCGCTGGAGCGCGGGCCATGGGCTTTCCCGTCGTCGCGGACCTCGCGGCCGCGGCAGCGGAGATTGTGCGCGGAGCCTAGCGTCCGCAAATTGCGGCGCCATGGAGTCCTCGGTATGGCTGGAGACGGTGCTGCTGCTCACGCTCGTCGCGCAAGGACCGACGCGCGGCACCATCGCCGTGGGCGACACGGTGCGCGACTCCCTCACGCGACACGATCTCGTGCTCCCGGCCGAAAGCACCTACGCGCAGCAATGGCGGCTACGCGGCCGCGCCGGCGAGACGGTGACGATCGACCTCGCGTCCACCGCGTTCGACGCCTACCTCTTCCTGCTCGGCCCGAATGAGAGCCCGAAGCCGCCGCAGGACGACGACTCGGGCGGCCGCTGCAACGCGCGCCTCACGCTGCGGCTCCCCGCCACCGGGGACTACCTCATCGTGGCGACGAGCAGCGAGCGGCGCGCCACCGGCGCGTTCACGCTGACCGTGACCGCGGGCCCCAAGCCCGCCGCGCTTGCCCCCTGCACGCGGTGACGCCGGTTCCGGTGGTCGTGCTGGTGTCGGGTGGCGGCACCAACCTCCAGGCGCTGCTCGACGCCCTGCGGGACTCCCCGATCGCCCGCATCACGCGCGTCGTGTCGAGCCGGGGCGACGCGGGGGCGCTCGAGCGGGCGCGTCGCGCCGGCGTGCCGGTGCAGGTGCTGGCCGATCCCGCGGACGCGGCCGAGCTGGTGCGGGCCGTCGGCGATGCCCGGCTCGTCGTCCTCGCCGGATACCTGAAGCGTGTCCCGCCCGCCGCGGTCGCGCGGTTTCGCTGGCGCATGATTAATATCCATCCGGCGTTGCTCCCGGCATTCGGCGGCGACGGGATGTACGGCCGCCGCGTGCACGAGGCGGTGCTCGCGAGCGGCGCCGCGCTCTCGGGCGTCACGGTGCATTACGTCGACGAGGAGTACGACCGCGGCCCCATTCTCGCGCAATGGCCCGTGCCGGTGCGCGGCGACGACACGCCCGATTCGCTCGCCGCGCGCGTGCTCGAAGTGGAGCATCGCCTGCTACCCGCCGTGGTGCTGGCGCTGGCGCGCCTGGGCGTGCCGGAGCGGCCGGTGCGGCTGGTCCCACAGCGTTCGGCGTTCGTCGTCGCAGAGCAACCTTCCGTGAGATTAGGGGATGGCGGATAGATCGACAGATAGCGACTGCTCCCACGTGGATCCCCATCCTGAAGGATGGGCCCGGTTTGGCACAACGCTGAAGCGTATTCTCGCGCGTGTGCCTCAGCACAGTGATGTGTCGGGCCCACGCTTCAGCGTGGGAACGACGACGGGGACTGTCCTTTCTGTCTGGGCCGTTCTGCCCCTCTGGGCCGTTCTGTCCGTCTGGGCCGTTCTGTCCGCCCTTCCGCCCATCCGCCTCTCCGCCCAATCCGACCAGCTGGCCGTGCGCTTCGCGAGCATGACCGCCGTCACCGGGCTCGAGCAGGCGATGACCGACTCGCTCCTCGCCTTGCTCCCCGGCAGCACGCGCGATCGCGCCGGTAACGTCACCCTCACGCTCGGCCAGGGAGCACCCAAGCGCCTGCTGCAGTGCCCGCTCGACGAGGTGGGCTACGTGGTCGGCAACATCACCAACGACGGGTACCTGCTGCTGCGACGCGTGGGGGCGCGCACCACGTATCCGCTGTTCGACCAGCAGCTCGAGGGTCACCGCGTGACCGTGTTCGGCACCAAAGGTCCCGTCCCCGGCGTGGTGGCCGTGAAGTCGACGCACCTGACGCGCGGGCGGGTCGCGACCGGCGCGCCCGACCCGGTGTTCACCGTCGACAACGCCTACGTGGACGTGGGCGCCGCCACGGCCGCCGAAGCAAGGGCGCTCGGCATCGACCTGCTCGCGCCGCTGTCGCTCGCCAAACGGCCGCTCCCCTACGGCGATCGGCTGCTGGCCGCGCCCGGCGCCGGCCGGCGTGCCGCGTGCGCGGCGCTCGTCGCCGCCGTGCAGACGAAGCCCAAGATGCGTGGCACCGTCGTCGTCGCGTTCACGGTACAGAGCCTGTCCGCGAGCACCGCCGGACTCGCAAGCGTCAAAGCGCTGCTCGCGCCGTTCGACGACATCAAGACGGCGAGCCTGCCCACGCGCTACACGGACACGGCGGTCGAGACGGTGGCGCTGGCCGACGTCGACAAGCTGGCGCGCGAGATGGTGCAATGGATGGAGGGGAGATGAGGGCGGAACGCCGGAAGGTGGGACGGTTGGAATGCGCCCCCGCAGCGGCCGTCGGCCTCCTACTGTCCCTTTCCACCTTTCCAACCTTCCAACTTTCCGCTCAGGATTCCGCACGCATCTCCGAGGCTCAGGGCGTGCTCGCGCCCCTGATCGAGTCCTACGGCGTCTCCGGCATGGAAGGGCCGGTGCGCGAGACGGTCAAGCGGCTGCTGCCGGCATGGGCGAAGAGCGAGACCGACACGGCGGGCAACCTGTGGGTGCGCCTCGGCCAGGGAAACCCACTGGTCGTGTTCGTGGCGCACATGGACGAGATCGGATTCCGCGTGACCGGCATCCGCGACGATGGCTCGCTCGAGCTCGAGTCGCGCGGCGGGTTCATCCCCTCGCTGTTCGAAGGCCAGCCGGCGCTGGTGCATACCGACAAGGGCGACGTGGCCGGTGTGTTCATCCCGCGCGACTCCGGCCTCACGCGCCACACCGGACCTCCGCTGCGCGTCGACGTGGGGGCTGCTTCTCGAGCGGCAGCCATGGCCCGGGGCGTAGGCCCCGGGGCCACCGTGACCATGCCAAAGCAGTACGTCCGCCTCGCAGGCACGCGCGCCACGGGCCGCTCGTTCGACGACCGCGTCGGCGACGCCGCCCAGATCATCGCCCTGCGGCATCTGGACCGCGCCGCCTTGAAGCACCAGGTGATCTTCATCTGGAGCGTGCGCGAGGAAATCGGGCTCGAGGGTGCGGGCGTAGCGGCCGCGGCGCTCGGCACGGCTCCGCGCCGCGTCCACGCGATCGACACGTTCGTCTCCGCCGACTCGCCGCTCGAGCTCGCCAACTTCGCGGTGGCGCCGATCGGCGCCGGCGCCGTGGCACGGGCGTTGGACAACTCGTCGGTGACACCTCCGGCCTACGTCGACTCCCTGCTCCGCCTGGCGCGGGCGCACGGCCTGGCGTTGCAGGTCGGCACCACCAACGGCGGCAACGACGGCTCCATGTTCACGCCCTACGGCGTGGTGGACGTGGCGCTGGGCTGGCCGCTGCGCTACTCCCACTCCCCCGCGGAGGTGATCGACCTGAAGGACGTCGCGAGCCTCGCGGACCTGGTCCGGGCCATCGCCGAGAACTGGTGAGAGCGCTGCTGTCGGTTTCGGACAAGCGCGGCGTCGTCGAGTTCGCCCGCGACCTGGCCGCGCTCGGCTGGGAGCTCGTCTCCACCGGCGGCACGGCCGAGACACTGCGCCAGGCAGGCCTCGCGGTGATCCCCATCGAACGTGTGACGGGCTTCCCCGAGATGATGGACGGCCGCGTGAAGACCCTCCACCCCAAGGTGCACGGCGGCCTGCTCGCCCGCCGCGCGCACCCCGGCGACCGCGCCGCGCTGGCGGAGCACGGTATCACCCCGATCGATCTCGTGGCCGTCAATCTGTATCCGTTTCGCGAGACGGTCGCCAAGCCCGGCGTGACTTTCGAGCAGGCGATCGAGCAGATCGACATCGGCGGCCCCTCGATGCTCCGCTCGGCCGCGAAGAACCACCAGGACGTGATTGTGATTGTCGATCCGGACGACTATCCGGTGGTGATTTCCGCCCTGAAAGCATCTGAACTGACCCCGGGGTTGCGCAGAGAATTGGCGGCCAAAGTCTTCGCCCACACCGCGGCCTACGACGCCGCGATCCACACGTACCTCACGAAGGACGCGCCCGGCTGGCCGGAGCGGATCACCCTGGCGCTCGATCGCCTCCAGGAGCTGCGCTATGGCGAGAACCCGCATCAGGCGGCCGCGCTGTATGCCACCTCAGAGCCGGGGATCCGCGACCTGCAGCAGCTCCATGGCAAAGAGCTGTCGTTCAACAATCTGCTCGACCTCGATGCCGCCGTCGCGGCGGTCGCGCCATGGGCCGGGTCCGATGCCGTAGCGTGCGCCATCATCAAGCACACCACGCCCTGCGGCATCGCGTTGGGTCGCGCGCCGCGTGACGCGTACGAGCGCGCCCTCGCCACCGACCGCACCTCGGCGTTCGGCTCGGTGATCGCGTTCAACGGCGCCGTCGATCGCGGCGCGGCGGAGGCGATGCGCGACTTGTTCGTGGAGGTGGTGGTGGCGCCCGCGTTCGCGGACGACGCGCTCAGCGTGCTGCGCGAGAAAAAGAACCTGCGGGTCGTGCGCCTCCCGGGTGGCGACGCGGGGGGGGGCTGGGGCTGGGACTACAAACGCGTCCGGGGAGGGTTTCTGGTGCAGCAGCGCTCGCGCCCGGCCCAGGCGGCCGACGAAGCCGGCTGGAAGGTGGTCACCCGGCGCGCGCCCACCGACGCGGAGTGGCGCGACCTGCGCTTCGCGTGGGCGGCCGTCGGGGTGGTCAAATCGAACGCCATCCTGCTCGCCCGTGACCAGGCGGCGGTGGGGATCGGGGCGGGCCAGATGTCGCGCGTGGACGCCTCCTTCCTGGCGATTCACAAGGCGCGCCAGCAGGGGCACGATCCGGCCGGGGCGGTGTTAGCTTCCGACGCGTTCTTTCCGTTCCCGGACGGTGTAGAAGAAGCGGCCCGGGCGGGGGTGGCGGCGATCATCCAGCCGGGCGGCTCGGTAAAGGACGCCGACGTGGTGGCGGCGGCCGATCAGGCGGGGGTGGCGATGGTGTTCACGGGCATCCGACAGTTCAGGCACTGACCTATGGCGACTATGACCGAGCCGCAGCGGCTCTCCCAGCCGTCTTCCGCCGACGCGTTACCAGAAGCCCCGCCTTATCTCTGGGCCGGGTTTGTGGCGCTCGGCGCCCTGATCCTCTACGTCGCGACGCTCGCCCCGACCACCCAGTTCTGGGACACGTCCGAATACATCGCCGCCGCCTACGTGCTCGGCATCCCACACCCGCCGGGCAACCCCCTGTTTACGCTGATCGCCCACACGTGGGGCCTGCTGCCGCTCGCCGCCGCGTATGCCGAGCGGATCAACCTGCTCGCGGCGGTCACGAGCGCGATCGCGGCGGGGTGCTGGTTCCTGGTGGGGGAGCGGTGGATGCGGAGCTGGGTGCCGGCCCGGCTGCCGCGGCGCCTCGCCGCCGTGGCGGGCGCGCTCAGCGCGGCCACCGCGTTCACCGTGTGGAACCAGTCGGTGGTGAACGAGAAGGTGTACACGCTGTCGCTCCTGTCCATCGCCCTGGTGCTGTGGCTCATCGTGCGCTGGGACGACCAGCCCCCCGGCGAGGGGCACGATCACCATCTCCTGATGATCGTGTACCTGCTGGCGCTCACCTCCACGAACCACATGATGGGTGTCCTGGTGGGTCCCGTGGTGATGGTGCTGCTGTATCCGCCGCTCAAGCGGGAGCGTGCGATGGGAGTTGGGGGGCTCGCCGCGCGGCGTATCGAGTGGTCGCAGTGGCTGGTATTCTGCAGCGCCTACGCGCTGATCGTGGCGAGCGGGCTCGAGAGCTCCACGCCGTTGAAGCTCGCCGCCGTGCTGTTCGTGGCGGCGCTGGTGTACGCGCTGGCGTACGCCCGCAACGGCGACTTTGCGGTCGCGGTGCTGCTGGTCGCGGTGGTGGGTGTGTCGGTGTACCTGTTCCTGCCGATTCGCGCGGCGCATTTCCCCCCGATCAACGAGGGCGAGCCCACCACGTCGGCGGCGCTGTGGGACGTGCTCACGCGCCAGCAGTACGGCAAGCCGCCGGTGTGGCAGCGGCAGGCGACGCCCCAGGCGCAGATCGGCATGTGGATCCAGTACTTCACGTGGCAGTGGGGCCATGACTGGGCGACCGGGGTGCGCGGGGCGCTGGCCGTGATATTCGCGTTCGTGGGCTCGCTGGGCGCGTACCGTCACTGGAAGGCCGACCGGCGCACGGCCGTGGCGATGACGGCGCTGATGGCGACCCTCACGCTGCTCTTGATCTTCTACTTGAACTTCAAGTACGGCTACTCACAGCGCCCCGACCTCCCGCAGGGGCTGCACGAGGTGCGCGAGCGCGACTATTTCTTCATCGCCTCGTTCGCGCTGTGGGGCGTGTGGGTCGGCATGGGCCTCGCGACCCTGATGGAGTGGCTGACGGAGACGCTCGAAGCGCGCGAGCCCGACCCGGCCCGCCGCTGGCTGCTCGCGACGCCGGTGCTGGCCCTGGCGCTGGTACCCCTGCTCGGCAACCATCTCACGGCGTCGCGCAAGGGTGAGACGCTGGCACGCGACTTCGCCTACGACATGCTGCAGTCGGTCGAGCCCTACGGCGTGCTCGTGACCGCGGGGGACAACGACACCTTCCCTCTGTGGTACGCGCAGGAAGTGGAGCACATCCGCCAGGACGTGACGGTGGTGAACCTGTCGCTTGCCAACACCGACTGGTACCTGCGGCAGCTGCAGCGTCGGCCGCTCGCCACGTTCGATTCGACCACCGCGCCGGCGATCTATCGCGGGCGGGCCTGGCCCAAGCCCGCGGGCCGGCTGCTCGACTACACGGACGAGCAGCTCGCGCACTTGGAGCCGGTGTACTGGCTCGACCAGAAGCGCCTGGTAAACCTGGGTGGCGTCAGCGTGTCGCTCGATCCTCAAGTGCTCGGGCGTCAGTATCTCGAGCGGGCCGACGTGATCGTGCTCGAAGCCATCAAGGATCAGATGGGCAAGCGGCCCATTTACTTCTCCCGCACGGTGGGCCCGTACGCCGACTTGTTCGGTCTGAGCGACTATCTGGAAGGTCAGGGGTTCGGGCGCAAGCTGCACCGCGAGCCGCTGGTGGCGTCGGACAGCCTGGTCGCGCTCGGGCCCGGGCTCGGCGCCATCAACGTCCCCCGCAGCACGGCGCTCGCGTTCGACGTGTATCATCGCCACTCGGCCGGTCGCTACCGGCCGCGCGGCTGGGTGGACCGGCCGTCGGAATCGATCCTCGCGACCTACGGTATCGTGTATCAGGCGCTGGCGCAGGTGCTGCGGAAAGGCAAGCCGGATTTGGCCACCCAGGCGCTGGTGGTGGCCGATTCGGTCTTCAAGAACACGACCTACGGGTTCAACCCGCCGGTCGAGCGCTAGGGAACCTCCGCACAACTCGGTACGTGGCGCTGGGGGTCGGGGCGGAGGGCGCTTTACACGCGAGGGCCACGAAAGCTGCACTCGGAGGCGCGGAGCAGGCTTGGGCAGGCACACGTCCCCGTGGCGTGTTTCGGGGGGCCCTCGCGTGTAGGCGCCCCTAGCCCCGACCCCCAGCGCCACGATGACTTGTGCAGACAGAGGTTCCTTAGCGCCGTTCCCAGTTGTTAGGGCTAACGGGCAGGCTTCTCTTAACCCCGGGCTTGCGCCCGGGGTCAGTCGAGGCTTCAGTCGCGGGCGAATACCTGCTGGATGCGCTGGCCTTCCATGAGGAACGTGTCGAACTGATCGGGGGGTGGCAGCGCGCCGTCGCGCCACCACATCAGCTCCTGGCCCGCGCCGGCGGCGTGCTGGCCCCGGAACATCTCGAACACCTGGCGGCGCACCGGCGTGAACAGGGCGCGCACCGCAGCTTCGTCACTCCCGCGTAGCCGATACGCGCGCGAGAACTCGGGCGACTCGGCGAAGTCGATATCCTGCCCTCCGAAGTACGCCGCGACCCTGGCCCAGAGGCCCTCGGGTGTGAGCAGGAACTGCGGCAGCGAGCGCTCCACGGTCCAGAGCAAGCCGCCGATGCGGTGGGTCTGCGAGTTCTTGCCGGAGCCCGTGGTCCAGCGGTACTCGAACGCCGTGAATGGCGTGCCGCCGCTCGTGCCACTGATCGTGAACGCCCAGGTGCGTCGGTGTCCTTCCGAGAACACGCGGCACGTCGCCACATGGCGCGCCTCCTCACCGGGGCGCTCCGGCTCGAACCGGTAGCCGCGCTCGAGGCAGAAGGCTTCGTAGGGTTTGCGCCGCCGGTTGGTGATGACGCGGTTGGCGATCGCCACGGCCGTGACAACGGCGAGTGCGATACCGAGGAAGATGAGTGGGATCAGGGGATCCGAGGAGGACCCTCGCACCAGAGTGGCCATGTTCACGCCGCGACTCTAGCTTACGGCGCTCGAGAGGGCTAGGCCCTGTATGCGACAAGAGGCGCACCTGACCGATGCGCCCCTCAGTCCGCACGCCGCCCACGCTTCCTACTACTGAATGACGTACACCGGAATGCCGTCGCGCAGCGAGAGCTCAGCCGCACGATCGAACGCATTCCGAATCGCTTGCGACGTCGCGTTGGCTCCGACGGCGATCGTGGGCGCCGACGGGGACAAGGATGCACGACCACCTTGAGCGCAGGTCACCTTGATCGCCATCGGCGTATAAATGCCGCCCGTCAAGGCGCCGACCAGCATGTTCAGAAAGCTGTGCTGCGTTTCGACCTTCGCGGCGCCGCTCGGGCACTTGCTCTTTGTCTCGACCGTGCTCGGGGGCACCAAGCCGTAGATCCACCCCGATGCCCAGGCCTTTTCGACGACGACCGTGGACGGAGTCAGGCCTGTCTCGACCGTGGCGTGGTAACAGGCTGTCCCCACAACGAGCAGACCGGCAACTGTGAGTCTGTGAACGCGGTGCATAGGGCACACCTCCGGGCAGGTGGTGAGAGAGGGATGGGCGGCGATCGATCGAGACCACCTGGTGGACGCAGAATGTACCCCAAGGAGCGCTGTCGGTTAGGGCGCTCTCGCGACACGCTCTCCCACGTCGGCGGCGACCCTCGTAAGTTGAAGCGTTGCATAGTTGGGAGGGCTAGACCTAACTGGTAAGGCGGCGGTCTTGAAAACCGCTGGGCGCAAGCCCGTAGAGGTTCGAATCCTCTGCCCTCCGTTCGAGTTATCGCACGGCCGCGTGCGCGCCCCCCGTCGAATCCCCCCGAGTCCCCCCCGGAGGTCAGAGATGGGACGCAGTAGCCCGGCCGCCTTCGCCAGCTTCTCGGCGTTCGCCGCGTCGTCCTTGATCGCTAGATTTCGTGCATGGCGCCGACGACGTTCACGTCCGGGTCCACGCTCTGGATCATCAGCCGTCAAGCCGGCCCGCTCCCCGCCGTTCGCAGGTTGCCGTATCTGCCGGAGCTCGCCGAGGGCGTCGCCACGGTCGCGGCGCTCTGGACATTCCACATCTGCGACCCTCGCGGGCCGTGGCCGGCCCTGAACGTTTGGGACGCGGGGTGCGTCATCATGCCCGTGGACAGCTCGCCCCCGACGAAGGCGTCGTACAACCCCGTGCAGGGTCGCGTCACCGTCGTCGCGGCCAGCAGCAGCAGCGGTGTCGGTGCGAATGTGAGCCCCGGCCCGGCTGAAGGCGTGTGGACTGGGTACGCACCCTCCGTGATCGCCTCGACCGGCACCGCCGGACCGACGAGGCGCTAATTCATGACCAGGGACGACAAGGTTCGGGATGTCACGCAGGCGGTGAAGGGCATAGTCGAAGCCGTGCCCGTCTACGAGGACGTGGTGCAGCCCGCCGCTCGCGAGATCGGGAAAGGACTCCAGACCGTCGCGAAGACCATTCACATCGCCCTCGCGCCCGTCGCCGGGCTCGTCTGGGGTTACGAGACGATGCGCGACTACTTGGGCGAGGCGCTGACGAAGCGGCTCAAGGGGGTCCCAACCGAGCGCATCATCACGCCGCAGGCGATGATCGCTGGTCCTGCGCTTGACGCGTTGAAGTACGCCGGCCCCGATCCCGAACTGCGCGAGCTGTACGCAAACCTGCTTGCCCGCGCCATGGACGAACGCACGGCGCAGGAAGCGCACCCGGCGTTCGTCGAAATCCTCCGACAGCTGACGCCCGATGAGGCGCGCATCCTCCGCCTGTTCGCCGAGCGCTCCGGGTTCCCGGTCGTGTCCGTTCTCAGCCACGCCCCCGAAGGGGGATACGACTGGGTGTTGCGCCACTTCTCGATGCTCGGCGAGCAGGCGGGCTGCGCCTTTCCCGGACTCATCGCCACCTACTTAGACAACCTCTGCCGGCTTGGGCTGGTCGGACTCTACGAGGACAAGCGCGACGCCACCCCGAACGCGTACGACGCACCGAGAGCGCACCCAGCGGTGGCCGAAGCGATGAAGCAGGCTCAGGTAGGGAGCCGCGGCGGAACCATTCAGGAGGAAGTGCTGATCGTGACGTCGCTCGGCCGGCAGTTCTGCGACGCGGTCGTGCTCCCGAAGCCGGCGTAGAGTCGAGTCCCCCCCGAGTCTCCCCCGGAGCGCCGTCCCCGGGGGGCCAAACGGGAGGAGACGACCAGTGGAGCTGGGCGCGCAAGTGTTGGCGCTGGGCGACTTGGTGTTCGGGTGGGTCCGGGTGTCCGCGGGGTGGCCGGGCTTGAAAACCGCTGGGCGCAAGCCCGTACAGGTTCGAGTCCTGCGCCCTCCGCTTGTTGCGCCGTAACGACTTACGTTGTTCGCGGCATTCTTCGTCCTGACGGCCCGTGGGCCGTTCTGAGAATGGACTTTGGGGATGAGTCGTGAGGGATTGGCGTTTGCGGTTGTGTCCACGGCCGCAGTGGCGTATCCTTCCGCTACGTTCTCGGGGTAACCGAGGGTGGCGTACGACGTCTCCACCCCCGGCCCGTCCAACTGGTTGAGTTTCCGGCCTACCCTTATCCGGCGGTCCAGCCAGTTGTCTCCCAGCACCACGCGGCTCGGCCGTTTCGAGCGAGTCGGCCGCTTGGTGTCGGACCCGTCTCTAGTCCTCGCCGCCCGATTCGGCCTCGCCTCCACCGTCCCCGCCGTTGGCCTGCGCGGCTGCACCGTTCTCGGGCTCACCCTCGCCCTTCGCCTTCGGTTTCTTGGCTCCCGGGTACCATTTGGCGAGCCCGAAGAGACCGTTAGGTAGCTTGGTGAAGATCGCCGAGTTCTTGCTCAACGAGATGGCGAGGTACCGTAGGCGCAGCTTCTCGTTCTCCCAGCCTTGAGCCGCGAAGTCGAACGCGCCCTCTTCCAGCGCCCGCAACACCTCTTCAGCCGATGCGGGTTTCTGGCGTTCCTCGAGGAACTCGCGGGCCGCCGTCGTTGGGGGCTTGCCGTAGAAGCGGTCGGGGCGAGCATCATTGCGGGGAAGCCGGGCGGCCTCGGGCTCAGCGTCGTCGTACGGCGCGCTATCGCCCGCCTCGCGCGCCATGATGTTGATCGCTCGCTTGAGGTCCGCGACTTCCCTCATCTTTTGTTCGAGCTTGCGCGTTAGCTCTTCAATCGCCGTCTTGATCGTGTCGCTCATCTTGTTCGCCTTGAAACGGATGCCGGAAGTTACCACGTATTGCAGGATGTCGACAAGTATTTGCGGATTCACGTTGTAAGACATTGAAAATAAATGATCTGCAATGCGCAAAATATAGGGATTTGGGGCTACACTTGATGACTTAAGTGCTGCGCTGCAGCCGAAGGGCACCAAGCTCGCGAACGGGCGCTGTGGCTTCCACTCCCACGGCGCGTTCCGTGGGTCAAGTCTGCTCAAGGCCGCAACACTGTTCGACTGATAGAGTGCTTCGGGTGACGCGCACGCCTTGGCCTACCGCTGATACACCCGCACGTAATCCACCCGCATCGTCTGCGGAAACAGCGTCGTCGAGTCCGGATTGCCGGGCCAGTAGCCACCCACCGCGACGTTGAGGATGATAAAGAAGGGATGGTCGAACACCCACCGCCCCGGCAGCGAGCGCGGGTCGATGGTCTTGTACAGCGTGCTGTCGACGAACCACTTGATCGTATCCGGCTGCCACTCGACCGCGAACACGTGGAACGTGTCCGCGAACGCGCCGCTCGGCACATCGTAAGGGCTGCCGACGCCGTTGGCGCCGGAGTAGTTGGGACCGTGCACCGTGCCGTGTACCCGGCCGGGCTCCTTGCCGATGTTCTCCATGATGTCGATCTCGCCGCACCCGGGCCAGCCGACCTGCCCGATGTCGTCGCCCAGCATCCAGAAAGCGGGCCACATCCCCTGCCCGCGCGGGATCTTCATGCGCGCCTCGATCCGGCCGTACTTCCACGCGCCCAGACCCTGGGTCTTCAAGCGCGCCGACGTGTACTGCTGGTTGCCGAACGGCTCGTGACGCGCCTCGATCACGAGGAAGCCGTTCTCGAGCCGGGCGTTCTCGACCCGGTTCGTATAGTACTCGAGCTCTCCGTTCCCCCAACCCGTGCCCCCGGTCTCGCGCACCCACTTGGTGGTGTCGAGCGCGGCAGCGTCGAACTCGTCGTGCCATACGAGCCGCCACGCCGGCGGGGTCTGCGAGGCATTGGCTTGCTGGTCGGTTCGGCACGCGAGTGTGGGGAACGCTAACACCACCGCAAGGGAAGGCATCACAACGCGAGTCGTCTTCACCGGGTCCCCCTTACTTTCTCAATCCGCCCGCGCGTTGTCAGCCTGAGCGAGCGACTCCCGAGCCCCGAACCCCGAGGCCCGAGTCCCTCGCTCACACCCACACCACCGGCACCCGATACGGCTCGAACGCCCGATCCGCGGTGAGGATCGTGAGTCCCTCGTCCAGTGCCTGCACGATCAGCAGGCGGTCGAACGGATCGGGGTGATGTAACGGCAGGTCTCGCAGCAAGTCACCGTGACGTATCGTCGCTGACAACGCGACGAACCCGTTCCGCGCCACGATGTCCTCCACGTGATCCTGAAGGTCAAGCTTGCCCAGGGCTCGCTTGATGGCGATCTCCCATGCGCTGATGGCGCTCACCATTACGAGTTCGGCCCGCTGTACCGTGCGCACGGCAGCGGGCCGAAGTTTTTTCAGGTGCCACCGAACCAGCGCGTTGGTGTCGAGCAGCAGCCTCACTCGGATTCGCCCGTAAACAACCGCAAGACTTCGGGCGGCAGCGGCGCATCGAAGTCGTCGGCGATCCAGCCCCTGCCCTTCCCCAACCCGTACTTGCGCAGGCGGCGGGTGTCTTTGGGCACGAGCGGGACCAGGCGCGCCTTCGGCTTCCCGGACTTGGCGATGACGATCTCCCGTCCCTGCGCGGCCTGGTCGACCAGCTCAGAGAGGTGGGTCTTCGCTTCGTACAGGCTCACGGATTCTCGCACTGAAGCGACTGGCTTGCGACGACGCATATGGGGATAATATCCTACTTGACCAAATTGGTCAAGGTGACGGCTATTGCGTCGCCTTACATAGCCGCGCGACTTCCGGCTGCGCCACCTGGTCGGTGTAGCCCATCAGCCCCTCGAACGACGCGCACGCGCGCTCCACCACGGCGCTGTCCCGGCGCGCCACTCCCACCCGCACGAGGTCGAGCCGCAGCGGCCAGAGCGACGCCACCAGCTCGAACGGCACGCTCAGCACCGCGTAGCGGCCGGTCGCGCCGCTCCACAGGCGCAGGGCGGCGGCCGAGTCACCCCGCATGAGCGCGGCATGCGCCTGCAGGTCGGCGGCGAGGCTCGCCGGCAGTGGCGCCCCACCCGCGGCGAGCCGCGTCAGGGCGGCCGTGTGGCGCCCCCTGTCCACGCCCGCGCGCGCCAGCGCCCAATGCGCGGTTACATCGCTGTCCTGCACGGCGCGAGGCCGCGCCGTTAGCCGAGCGGCGGCGCGCTGCCAATCGCCCAGCGCGGGCAAGCCCACGTCGTGTGCCACGAGCAGCCACACATCCCGCTCCCGTTCCGCCCAGGGCCGTTCCCCGGAGCGGGCGAGGCGGGCGCGCGCGCTGTCCGCCCAGCCGGCCGCGAGGTCGGCCGCCACGCCCATACGCAGCACCCGCACCCGCTCCTGATCGGTGGCGGCGCGCTGTTCCAGGCAGCGCAACACGGTGCGCGCCGGTCCCTCACGCTGCGCCGCGGTGCCGAACGCCGCCGCCTGAAACGCCAGGGACTTGAGCGCCAGGAAGCTGTGCCCGCACGCGTGCTGCAGCAGCGCCGCCTGATCGGCCGCCGATCCCAGGATGAGCGTGTCCGCGATCCCCACGGCTTCGGCCACCACCGACGTCGAATCGATCCGCAGGTACTGGCGGATCAGTCGTTCGGTCTCCGGCCGATCGCCCAGCTGGTGGGCCAGCGCGATGAGATGCCCGATCGCCGGGGAGTACCGCGGGTCGAGATCGAGCACGCGCTCGAACGCCGCACGGGCCTCGCCTACGCTCTGATCGAACAGGTCGCCGAAGTGGTAATAGAACTCTCCCAGCACGTACCACGCCTGGGGGTAGTCGGGGGCGCGCTCCGTGGCGCTCTTGAACCGGGCCAACGCCGTCTCACCGTCGCCGTGCGACAACAGCTCGGAGTACCCGTCGAGCAGCAGGCTGTCCGCCTCTGACAGACCGCGCTGGTGCAGCATGGCGCGCCGGAGCGGCGGCCCGAACCCCTGCTCGGTGGGATCCACCTGGGCCGCGATCAGGGCGAGCCGCACGCGTGCGATGGCGAACCCGGTATCGGCGCGGATCACACGCGTGTACCCGTCGCGCGCCGTGCGGTAGTCGCCGCGCCTGAAGGCCGCGTCGGCGTTGAGATAAGCGGCTAACGCATCGGGGCCGCCGTTCGGGAGCGTCACGTCGGGACTGGGCGTGAACTCGGGGTAGAGCTGGGTCCACACCCGGTCCATCACGTCCGATTCGTCCAACCCCACGCGGCCGGTCGCCGTGCCGCTGCGCCGCGCGCGACTGCCCTCGTACAGCGTCGCCGTCAACGTCACCGTCGGTCCGGCGTACGCCACGCTGCCCTGGACGTAAAAGCGCGCCCCCAAGCGCCGGGCCAGATCGCGCGCGTCTTCATTCGAGAGCGGTGCGGTGCCGGTCTGCGCCACCACGCGCCCGAAGGACAGGACGTCGATCACCCGTTCCACCGGCCGAAAGCGGGAGACGAAATACTCGGGCAGCTGCGTCGCCGGATAGGGCGGCGTGCCCAGCACCGCGAACGGCATCACCGCGAGCCGGGGCGGCACGTCGGACGCCGGCGCCGGTCCCCACACCAGCCGTGCGACGCCCGCGGCGCCGATCACGGCCAGGGCGGCGATGGCCCAGCG
>DATDFC010000215.1:0-55934 GCA_036522815.1 Gemmatimonadales bacterium
CCGCCGGTCTGGCGCCGCGACCGGATCTGTTTCCGTCGGGCAACCCATTGGGTTGACAGGGGTTTCGCGCTCCGGTAACCTTCGCCCCGACCTCCCACGCCCCGCGAGCGAGCGACCCCGCATGGCGAACGTCCCGTCCGACCTGCGTTACAGTGAAGATCATGAGTACGTCAAACGCTCGGGCGACGGTGCGATCGTGCACATCGGCATCACCGATTACGCGCAGGGAGAGCTCGGCGACGTCGTCTACGTGGATCTCCCCAAGGTAGGCGCGACGTTCGGCCGGCGGGACGTCTTCGGCACGATCGAGGCAGTGAAGGCCGTGTCGGATCTGTACGCGCCGGTGGCCGGCACGGTCACCGAAGTGAACGCGGCGCTGGAAGGCGATCCGGCGCTCGTGAACCGCGATCCCTACGGCGCGGGGTGGATGATCAAGCTGAAGGTGAAGAACCCGTCGGACATCGAGCAACTGCTGACCAGCCAGGCGTACAAGAAGCACATTGGAGAATGAAGTCGCACGGATCGCTTTCGTGAGCCGCCATCCGGGTCCTGCATCCATGTCCACCGTGCGCGCTGCCCTCGCCCCCGCCGACCGTTTCGTGACGCGTCACATCGGCCCCAGTCCGGACGAGACGCGGGGTATGCTGGCGACGCTCGGGTACGAGTCGCTCGACGCGTTCATCGATGCCGTCGTCCCCGCCGACATCCGCCTGCGGCGGCCGCTGGCGCTGCCGCCCGGGCGCACCGAGCGCGAGGTGCTCCAGGCGCTGCGGGGCGTGGCCGCGCAGAACCAGCTGTTCCGCTCCTACATCGGGATGGGGTACTACCACTCGTTCACTCCGCAGGTGATCCAGCGCAACATCGTCGAGAACCCGGGCTGGTACACGGCGTACACGCCCTACCAGCCCGAGATCGCACAGGGTCGGCTGGAAGCGCTGCTGAACTTCCAGACGATGGTCTGCGATTTAACCGCCCTGCCGATCGCGAACGCCTCGCTGCTCGATGAGGCCACGGCCGCGGCGGAGGCGATGCACCTGACCGAAGCCGTCGTGGCCGTGCCCGCCGGGACCACCCCCCTGTTTCTGATCGCCGAAGGGTGTCATCCGCAGACCATCGCCGTGGTGCGCACGCGGGCCGAGGCGCGGGGGGTGCAGACCGTGGTCGCCGATCCCCACGCGTTCGCTTTCCGGCCGGGGGTGATCGGCGCGCTGCTGCAGTATCCCACCACGGACGGCAAGATCGAAGATTATCGCGCGTTCTGCGAGCGCGCCCATGCCGCAGGCGCCCTCGTGACCGCGGCGACGGACCTGCTCGCGCTCACGCTGCTGACGCCGCCGGGCGAGTGGGGGGCCGACATCGCCGTGGGAAGCTCCCAGCGGTTCGGCGTTCCGATGGGCTACGGCGGGCCGCACGCGGCGTTCTTCGCGACCCGCGAGGATCACAAGCGCCACGTCCCCGGCCGCATCATCGGCGTGTCGAAGGACGCGGCCGGTCGCCCGGCGCTGCGCATGGCGCTGCAGACCCGAGAGCAGCACATCCGCCGCGAGAAGGCGACGTCGAACATCTGTACGGCGCAGGTGCTGCTCGCGGTGATGGCGAGCATGTACGCCGTGTATCACGGCCCCGAGGGCTTGCGACGCATCGCCGAGCGCGTCCACACGCTGGCGGTGCTGCTCGGCCAGGCACTCACGCGGCTGGGCTATCGCGTGGTCCACTCCTCGTTCTTCGATACGCTGAGCGTCGAGGTCGAGTCGTGGGCACTGCCGCGCCTGCTCGACGCCGCGCGCGCCCGCCGCATCAACCTGCGGGTCGCATCTCCCACGCGCGTCGGCATCTCGCTCGACGAAGCGACGACCCTGGGCGACCTCGCCGACCTGGTCACCGCCTTCTCGCTCAACGAGGTGCTGCCGTTCATGGTCGAGGACCTGGGCGTCAAGGCCGACGCCGCTATCCCCGAATCGCTGCGCCGCACGTCGACCTACCTGACGCACCCGGTGTTCCACCGCTATCGCTCCGAGACGGAGATGCTGCGCTACATCAAGCGGCTCGAGGCGCGCGACCTCTCGCTCACGTCGGCGATGATCCCGCTCGGCTCGTGCACGATGAAGCTCAACGGCACCACCGAGATGGTTCCCCTGTCGTGGCGCGAGTTCAACCGCCTGCACCCCTTCGCGCCGCGCGAGCAGGCTACCGGCTACCGCATCCTGTTCCGCCAGCTCGAGGACATGCTCGCGGAGATCACGGGGTTCCCGAAGGTGTCGCTGCAGCCCAACTCCGGTGCGCAGGGCGAGTTTACCGGGCTGCTGGTGATCCGAGCCTATCACCGGTCCCGCGGCGAGGGCCACCGCACCACGTGCCTCATCCCCACCTCGGCCCACGGCACCAATCCGGCGAGCGCCGTGCTGGCCGGTCTGCGGGTCGTGCCGGTCCGCTCCGACGAGCGCGGCAACATCGACCTGGCCGACCTGCGCGCCAAGGCCGCCGAGCACCGGGACACGCTCGCCGCGCTGATGGTGACCTACCCGTCGACCCACGGCGTCTTCGAGACGTCGATTCGCGAGATCTGCGACATCGTGCACGCGCAGGGCGGCCAGGTGTACCTGGACGGCGCGAACATGAACGCCCAGGTGGGCCTGGTCCGCCCCGCCGACATCGGCGCCGACGTGTGCCACCTGAACCTCCACAAGACGTTCTGCATTCCGCACGGCGGCGGCGGCCCCGGGATGGGGCCGATCTGCGTCGCCCCGCACCTCGCGCCGTTTCTGCCCGACCACCCCGTCGTGCCGCTGCGCCAGCAGCAGCCGTGCGGCACGGTCGCGGCGGCACCGTGGGGCAGCGCGTGGATCCTGCCGATCTCCTGGGCCTACATCGCCCTCATGGGACGCGAGGGGCTCGTCGAGGCGACCAAGCTGGCGATCCTCAACGCCAACTACGTGGCGCGCCGGCTCGCCCAGGCCTATCCACTGCTCTACGCGGGGGAGCACGGCCTGGTCGCGCACGAGTGCATCATCGACTGCCGCCCGTTCAAGGCGTCGGCCGGGATCGAAGTGGAAGACATCGCCAAGCGCCTCATCGATTACGGCTTTCACCCCCCCACGGTCTCCTTCCCCGTCCCCGGGACCCTGATGATCGAGCCGACCGAGAGCGAATCGAAGGAAGAGCTGGACCGTTTCTGCGATGCGCTGATCGCCATCCGTGAAGAGATCCGCGAGGTCGAGCAGGGGACCCAACCGCGCGGGAGCAACCTGCTCAGCAACGCGCCCCACACGCTGGCAGACGTGATTGCCGACGGCTGGGAGCGCCCCTATTCGCGCGAGCGCGCGGCGTTCCCGGCGGCGTGGACGCGGCAGCACAAGGTGTGGCCCTCGGTGGGCCGGGTGGACGGCGCCTACGGCGACCGGAACCTGGTGTGCGTGTGTCCGCCGATGGAGAGCTACGCGCTTGCTGCGGACTGAGACGGATGGTTGGACTGTTGGACGGTTGGAACGTTTGGCTGACTTTCCAACGTTCCAACTTTCCATCGACTCCCAGGGTCTTTCCGGCGCCGAGAACATGGCGATCGACGTGGAGCTCCTGGAGCGCGCCGACCGAACGGGCGAAGCGTTCGTGCGCTTCTATCGGTTCGACCCACCATGCCTCTCGCTGGGCCGCAACGAGCCCGCGGGCGGCTATGACCGCGCGGCGATCGCGCGCCTGGGCGTGGACGTCGTGCGGCGGCCGACGGGAGGCCGCGCCGTGTGGCACGAGCACGAGCTGACCTACGCGGTCGCCGCCCCGATCGCGACGTTCGGCAGCCTGCGCGCGGCCTACCACGCGATCCACGAGCGGCTCGCGATGGCGCTCCGGTCCCTCGGTACCGATGCCACGCTCGCCTCGTACCGCCCGACCGCCCGACCGCCCGACCGCTCATTTCCCTGTTTCACAGCGGCGGTGGGCGGCGAGGTCATCATCGGCGGGCGCAAGATCGTCGGCTCCGCGCAAGTGCGCCGCGGTGGGGCGTTCCTGCAACACGGTTCCATCCTGCTCGACGGGCGGCAAGTCGCAGGTGCGGCGACCACGCTGTCGGCAGAATTAGGACGACGCATCACGTGGCACGAGGTGGCCGACGCGGTCGTGTCGGCGTGGGGCGACGAGTGCACCCCTACCGCCCTCTACCGTCCTCTACCGTCCTCTACCGCCTTGTTTCTCGACCCCGCCTGGACCTGGCGTCGCTGACGAGCCCGTGGAATCTTAGGGCGCCATGGCGACCACTCGACCGCCCTCCCGGCTGACCGCCGCCGCCGCGCTGGCGGGCCTGCTGCTCGTCGCTGCGTGCGCCCGCAAGGGCGGCTGCACGGGCGACTACTGCGGCACGCTCGTCATCGCCACTGCGGGAGAGCCGGACATTCTGCTGCCGCCGGTGAGCGAGTTCGCGAGCACGCGGGACGTAACAGAGCAACTCTTCTTGAAGCTCGCCGACCTCGGGCCGTCCGGGAACACGATCGGCGACGAAGACTTCCAGCCGCTCTTGGCCGAGCGCTGGGAATGGGACACGCCCACCACGCTCGTGTTTCACCTCGATCCGCGCGCCCGCTGGCAAGACGGGCGGACGGTCACCGCGGCGGACGTCGCGTTCACGTACGACATCTACACCGACTCGCTCGTGAGCTCGCCGTTCCGGTCTTCGCTGCGGCACATCGCCGCGGTCACGACGCGCGACTCGCTCACGGTCGTGTTCCGGTTCCGGCAGCGCTATCCGGAGATGTTCTACGACGCGGTGTACCACATGCACATCCTGCCGTCGCACCTGCTGCGCGAGGTGCCGCGCAGCCAGTGGCGCAGTGCCGCGTTCGGGCGCGCGCCGGTGGGCGACGGACCCTACCGCTTCGTCGCGTGGCGGGCGGGCGAGAGCCTCGAGCTCGCGGCCGATTCCACGTGTTTTCTCGGCCGGCCGCACATCCGGCGCCTGATCTGGCGCTTCACCCCAGACCAGCAGGTGGCCGTGACTCAGCTGATCGCGGGCGACGCCGACGCCGTCGAGGTGCTCGTCACGCCCGACAACCGCGACCGGGCGCGGGCGGATACCCAGCTCGCCATCTACCCCTACAAGGGCGCGGCCTTCGGCTACCTGGGGTTCAACTTCGCGGCGCCCGGTGACACCACCAAGCCGCACCCGCTGTTCGGCGACCGCGAGCTGCGGCGTGCCCTGGTGATGGCCGTCGATCGCGGCAGCCTGTTACACAACGTGTTCGGCGACATGGCCAAGGTCCCGCCCGGCCCCATGTCGCAGCTCTTCTGGATCTGGGACCCCGAGACCCGTGAGCTCCCGCACGACAGCGCGCGCGCTGCCCGCACGCTCACGCGGCTGGGCTGGACCGACTCGGACGGCGACGGCATCCGCGATCGTGATGGGCATCCGCTCGCGTTCCGGCTGCTCGTCCCCACGACCAGCGCGGTCCGTCGCCAGTACGCGCGACTCCTGCAGGAGCAGTTTCGCGCCATGGGGATCGACGTCCAGCTCGACGAGGTCGACTTCAGCGTGTTCAGTGAACGGGCCCGCGCCGGCAAGTTCGACGCCCTCATCGCCGTGTGGAACACCGACCCGACGCCGTCGTCCAGTGTCCCCCAGACCTGGACGCGGGCGGGGTTCGGCCGCTCCAACTACGGGCGCTTCGAGAACCCCGCGTTCGAGCGGCTGGTGGACCGTGCCGTGACGTCGGTCGAGCGACGGGACGAGGCCAGACGCACCTGGCGCGCCGCGATCGAGATCCTGAACCAGGACGCGCCCGCCGTTTTTCTCTTCGCCACCGAAAACGCCGCGGCCGTACACAAACGTGTCGCGGACGTGCGGATCCGGCCGGACTCGTGGCTCGCCCTGGTTCGCACGTGGCGCATTCCGCCTGATCGCCTGACGGATCGAGACCGCGTGGAGCGCTAGGTGGCGGCGTGGTTGGTGCGGCGTCTCGCCGCCTCGATCGCCATCGTCTGGGCGGTCGTCACCCTCACCTTCGTCGTTGTTCACCTCGCGCACGGCTCTCCCTGCGGCCAGCCCGACGGTCGGCCGGTGTCTCCCGAGGTGTGTGCGGATCTGACCCGGCGGTTCGCTCTCGACCAACCGATCTGGATCCAGTACGTGAAGTACCTGACCGCCCTGCTGCATGGGGATCTGGGCGACTCATTCGCGCTGCACCGCCCCGTGGCCGACGCGCTCGCCGAGGCGCTGCCCAACACCTTCACGCTGGCGCTCACCGCGCTGATCCTCGATTTCGCGCTCGGGCTCGCGCTCGGCATCTACCAGGCCGCCCGCGAGCGCCGTTTCGGCGACATCGCCCTGGGCAACGCCGCCCTGTTCGTGAACTCGATGCCCACGTTCTGGCTGGGCCTCGTGCTGCTGCTCGTCTTTGGCGAACGGCTGCACTGGTTTCCGGTGGGAGGCCCGCGCGACCTGGTGCGCTGTCCCCGCGTGGACTCGCTGCTTTGCCTCGGCGACGCTGTGTGGCACCTCACCCTCCCCGCTCTCACGCTCGGGCTGGTGGGCGCGGCGGCCACGGCGCGCTACCAGCGGGCGGCGCTGCTCGAGGTGGTGCGTCAGGACTTCGTGCGCACCGCGCGCGCCAAGGGGCTCCCCGAGCGACGCGTGCTGCTGGTGCACGCCCTCCGCAACGCCTTGCTCCCGCTCATCACCCTGTTCGGACTGACGTTTCCCTACCTGCTCACCGGCGCGGTGCTGGTCGAAACCGTGTTCGCGTGGCCCGGCATGGGACGCCTGGCCGTGACCGCGATCCTGCAGCGCGACTACCCCATCGTCACCGCCGCGGCGCTTGTGGCGAGCGTGATGGTCGTGATCGGCAATCTCCTGGCCGACGCGCTGTACGGGGTGGCGGATCCGCGCATCCGCGTGCGCGCGACGTGAACGTCTGGAACTGGCTCGCGGTCGGGGGTGCCGCCGTGCTCGCGCTGGTCGTGGTCGCTGAGATCCGGCGCCGCGCGGGGAGGGGAGCCACGGGTCGGCGTTTCTTCCGACACCCGACCGCCGCCCCGGCGCTGTTCGTGCTCGCCTTCTTCGTCACGGTTGCGCTCGCCGCCCCGCTCGTCACCCCGTACCGGCCGTACTTTCAGATCGACATCACCCGACTCGCCAACCACGCCCCTTCGACGCAGAACCCGCTCGGCACCGACCCGTTCGGGCGGGACGTGTGGAGCCGGCTGGTCTACGGGGCGCGTATTTCGCTCGGCATCGGCGCGCTCGCGATGCTCGTCGCCGTGACAACCGGCGTCGTGGTCGGCGGCGTGGCGGGCTACTTTCGCCGCTGGGTGGACGCGACGCTGATGCGGCTCGTGGACGTCGGGCTGGCCATGCCGCGGATGTTCATGCTGCTGATGGTGGTGGCCCTGTGGGAGCACGTGCCGCTGGCGGTGCTCGTGCTGCTCATCGGGCTGACGGGATGGTTCGGCACCAGCCGACTGGTGCGCGCCGAGGTGTTGAGCGTGCGGGAGCGTGAGTTCGTCGCGGCGGCGCGGGCGCTCGGCGCCGAGCCCGGGCGCGTGATCTTCCGCCACGTCCTGCCCAACGCCGCGGCCCCGATCGTCGTGTCGGCGGCGCTCGGCATCGGCAACGTGATGCTGCTCGAGGCCGGGCTGTCGTTTCTCGGCATGGGCGTACCCTCCCCCGCGCCCAGCTGGGGCAACATGATCGCGGACTGCTGGCAGAAGATGGCCGTGGCGCCGTGGTGCGCCACCTTCCCCGGGCTCGCCATCTCGCTCGTCGTCATGGCCTTGAACGCGGTGGGCGACGCGCTGCGCGACGCGCTCGATCCCCGCAAAGAGACCGCATGAGCGAGCCGCTGCTGCGCGTGCGGGACTTGAAGACCTACTTCGTCACCGAGTACGGGAGCGGCACGGCCCGCGCGGTCGACGGCGTCTCGTTCGACCTCTATCCGGGCGAGACGCTCGGCATCGTGGGGGAGTCGGGGTGCGGCAAGACCGTTACGTCCCTGTCGGTGCTGCGGCTCATCCCCGAGCCCCCGGGGCACATTCGACCCGGGAGCTTCATCGAATTCGCGGGACGCAATCTGCTCACGCTCGCTCCCGGCGAGCTGCGCGCTATCCGCGGCAACCAGATCGCGATGATCTTCCAGGAGCCGATGACGTCGCTCAACCCGGTGTTCACCGTGGGCGACCAGATCGCCGAGGCCGCGATCGTGCACCAGCGCCTGTCGCGCCGCGCGGCGCGCGCCCGCGCGATCGAGATGCTCAAGCTCGTGGGCATTCCCGATCCGGCGCAGCGGGTCGATCACTATCCCCACCAGATGAGCGGCGGGATGCGGCAGCGCGTGATGATCGCGATGGCCCTCGTGTGCCACCCCAAGGTGCTCATCGCCGACGAGCCGACCACCGCGCTCGACGTCACCATTCAGGCGCAGATCCTCGAGCTGCTGGAGCGGCTGCAGGCGGAGCTCGGGATGGCGGTCATGCTGATCACCCACGACCTCGGCGTGGTGGCGGGAACGACGGACCGCGTCGTGGTGATGTACGCCGGCCAGGTGGTGGAGCAGGCACCCACGCCGGAGCTGTTCGCGCGCCCGCTCCATCCGTATACGGACGGTCTGCTGGCCTCCGTGCCCCGGCTCGACGCACCACCGGCGCGCGCCCGCGGTCGGCTGCACGGCATCCCGGGTCAGGTGCCGGCTGCCAGCGACTGGCCCGGCGGCTGCCGCTTTCACCCGCGCTGCCCGTACGCCTGGGACCGCTGCCGCGACGAGGAGCCGCCGTTGCTCGATGCCAGTACCGGCGAGCCCGGCACCCACACGGTGCGCTGCTGGCTCCTCACGGAGCCGCAACGCCGGACCGCGCGCCCGCTGCCGTGACGTCGTCCGCCACCGCGCTCGTCGACGTGCAGGGGCTGGTCAAGCACTTTCCCGGCGAGCGCGGCTACTTCGGGCTGGGACGCCCGCGCGCCGTGGTGCGGGCCGTGGACGACGTCTCGTTCGCGATTATGCCCGGCCAGACGCTCGGCTTGGTGGGTGAATCAGGGTGCGGCAAGTCCACGGTGGCTCGCAGCATCCTCCGCTTGATCGAGCCCGACGCGGGACGGGTGGCGATCGACGGGGTGAATGTGCTGACGCTCGGTGGCCGCGAGCTGCGGGCGTTGCGGCGTCGCATGCAGATCGTGTTCCAGGATCCGTATGGCTCGCTCAACCCGCGCCTCACGGTGCGCCAGACGCTGGCGGAGCCACTCGCGATCCACCACCTCGCCACCGGAGCCGACGGGGAGCGCCGTATCGCCGCGCTGCTCGAGGAGGTCGGACTCGACCCGGGCTTCGCGAAGAGCTATGCGCACGAGCTCTCGGGCGGGCAGCGCCAGCGCGTGGGCATCGCCCGCGCACTCTCGGTCGAGCCCCAGTTCCTGGTGCTCGACGAGCCCGTGAGTGCGCTCGATGTCTCGGTCCAGGCGCAGGTCCTGAACCTGCTCGCCGACCTGCAGCAGCGACGGCACCTCACCTACCTCTTCATCGCCCACGACCTCGCGGTGGTGAAGCACGTCGCCGACCACGTCGCGGTGATGTATCTGGGCAAGATCGTGGAACGGGCTCCCGCCGCGGCCCTGTACGCCGCGCCGCGGCACCCCTACACGACGTCGCTCCTCTCCGCCGTCCCCGTGCCCGATCCGAAGGCGCAACGTCCGCGGATCGTCCTCACCGGCGACGTGCCGTCCCCCGCGCACCCGCCGGCCGGATGCCCGTTTCACCCCCGCTGCCCGCACCCTAAAAAGGACGCGCGCTGTCGCACCGAGCCGCCCGCCCTGCGCGCGGTCGCGCCGGGCCAGCTCGCCGCCTGCCATTACGCCGAGGAGCCGCTATGACCGGTCGCTTCGCCGCCATGCTGCACGACGCTCAGTTCTGGGTCCCCATCGCCGTGCTGGTCGGCGGTCTGCTGGTGCTCGCATGGATACGGTAGCGCCGGCCCTCGACCCGGCCCGCCTGCGCGGCCTGCAGCTCGCTGGCGTCGCCAGCGGCTTCACCGCCGGCGCCTGGCTCGGCGCCGCCGAAGCGCCCACCAAGATGGTCGTGCTCGGTCTCTCGCCCGTCGTGATCTCCCTCGCGATGGTGGTGGGCGTGTTCCTGGCGCGGTGGAGTCTTCCGGCCCTGCTGCGGGGCACGACCGCGATCGGGGCCGACGTGCGGCAGGCGCCACACCTCGTCGTCTGGGCCATACTCGCCGGATGCCTGTGGGCCGTCGCCAACACGCTCACCATCTACGCGATCAAGGACATCGGCTTGAGCGTCGCGTTTCCTTTGTGGAACGCGAACAGCCTGCTCGGCATCCTGTGGGGCGCGGTGTTCTTCAACGAGCTCCGGGGGGCCGGCTGGGCCCGGGTGGTGGCCGTGCTGGGCGGTGCGGCGGTGATGTGCACCGGCGCCGCCCTGCTCGCGGTCGCGTCGGCGGCGCAGGCGCCCGCGGGACACGCCGCACGCGGCGTCGCCGCGGCCCTCGCGGCCGGGGCGTTGTGGGGCACCATGTACATCCCGTACCGCAAGGCATACCTCACCGGCATGAATCCGCTCGCGTTCGTCACCTTCTTCACGGTCGGCGAGCTCGGCATGATGTCGGCGCTCGCGCTCGCCGACCGCGGCGGCGTCGCCGCGCTCGTCGCCGAGTTGAGCGGCGCCCGGGACGTGTTGTTCTGGCTGCTGCTCGGCGGCTTCGTGTGGGTCGTGGGGGACCTGTTCCAGCAATACGCCGCCAAGTATGTGGGCATCAGCCGCGGGATCCCGCTGTCGAATACGAACCAGCTGTGGGGGCTCGTGTGGGGCCTGCTCGTGTTCGGGGAACTGCACGGCGGCGCGCGGGCCACATACGCCCAGGTGATCGGCGGCTCGCTCCTGATGGCGCTCGGCGCCGCGCTCATCGCGCTCGCTTCCGCCACCGGTTCCGAGCACCGGCGCTGGCAAGAAGCAGCGGCGCGCGAGGGACAGCGCTACGGCATCGACCCCGCCGTGGTGCGCGCCGGGCTGGCGGGTGAGAGCGCCGGCGGTGCGGCGCGACGGCGCACCTGGCTCGACTGGACACTCGTGACCGGCGCCACGGCCGTGTTCGTCGGGCTGGGACTCGTCGCGCGGGTTCCCGACTTGCGGCTCGGCTGGGGCTGGGTCGCGGGCCTCACGCTCGCGATGCTCGCGCTGCTCGGCGGGACCGGGGTCCTGCTGTGGCGGACCACGCGATTCAACTGAGGGGACGGGGCTGCAACGGCACGCTCCTCCCCGCATTGTTTCGATACCGCCGTCCTCCAATTCGCATACCAGCTTGGTGGCGACTCTGATTCTTCGCGAACCCCGGGCTTGCGCCCGGGGTGAGTGTGACCGACTCCTGGTGATCCCCGGGCTTGCGCCCGGGGTCAGTCAGGACTCGGCTCTTGTCCCTGAATCCCCGGACTTGCGCCCGGGGTCAGTCAACCGCGATGTCGAATCACCACGCCTATCAGATGTATGCCCACATCACCTGGCACACCTGGAAGCGAGTCGGGTGTGTTGATGCGGCCGCTGCGAGCGATGTGCGACGGGCCGTCGCGAGCGCGTGCCAGGCCACCGGAGTGCGGGTATTCCGGGACGCCGTGCTAGCGGACCACGTCCACCTCGTCGTCAGCTTCCGACCCGACATCCGCCTGAGTGATTTCGTGCGTCTCGCGAAATCAGTGGCCGCGACCCGCGCCAATCGGCGGGTCCCCGGTGCCGTTCGCTGGGCGCGGGGTTACTTTGTCACCACCATTCACAAGCGCGATCTCACTCGCGTCACTCGGTACGTCGGCGATCAATTCCTCCGTCATCCAGACTTGATCCCACGGAATCCAAGAGGCATGTCTTAACTGACCCCGGGCGCAAGCCCGGGGTTCAGAGAGCTCCGTGCCTGAACGGAGGGAGACTGCCTTCACTGACCCCGGGCGCAAGCCCGGGGTTCAGAGAGCTCCGTGCCTGAACGGAGGGAGACTGCCTTCACTGACCCCGGCGCAAGCCCGGGGTTCAGGGAGGTCGGCACCCGGACGGAGGGGGAGTGCCTTGACTGACCCCGGGCGCAAGCCCGGGGTGAGTGATACTTTCCCCGGCATGACCAATCTCACCCGTCGTCTCGCTCTCACCGCTCTCATCGCCTTCGCTCCCGCCGCGCTCGCCGCGCAACAGGGGTCGTTCACACTCGATCAAGTGATGAGCCCGCCGTTCCCCGACGAGCTCGTCGCCGCGCCCCGCGGCGGCGCCGTCGCCTGGGTGTTCAACGGGCGCGGCGCCCGCAATATCTGGGTCGCGGCACCGCCCGACTATCGCGGCAAGGCGATCACGAGCTACCCGGAGGACGACGGTCAGGAGCTCACCGACCTGCGCTGGACGCCCGATGCTCGCGCGATCGTGTACGTGCGGGGCGGCGGGCCGAATGGGAAAGGCGAGTACCCGAACCCACACAGCCTCGTCACGGGCGTCGAGCAGGGGCTGTGGATCGTGCCGGCGACCGGGGGGGGGACGCCACGACACCTGAGCGAGGGACACTCGCCGGCGGTGTCGCCCAAGGGCGACCGCGTGGCGTTCGAGCGGCATGGTCAAGTATGGTGGGCCTCGCTCACCGACACGGCTGGGCAGGCCGAGCAGCTGATCCACGCGCGCGGGTCGGCGCGCTCGCTCCGCTGGTCGCCCGACGGCACGGCCCTCGCATTCGTGAGCGACCGGGGCGATCACGCGCTCATCGCCGTCTACGACCTGGCGACCAAGACGCTGCACTTTCCCGACCCGAGCGTCGACTCGGATGCGGAGCCCGTCTGGTCGCCCGACGGCCGGCGCATCGCCTTCGTACGGATTCCCGCGGGTGCGGACGGGCTGCCGTTCACCCCCCAGCGCGCCGGCCAGCCGTGGTCGATCCGCGTGCTGGACGTGGCGAGCGGCGCCGGCCGTCAGGTGTGGGCCGCCGACACCGGCCGGGGCAGTGTGTTCCGCGAGATCGTCGCCCCGAATCAGATCGTGTGGGGCGGCGGGGATCGCATCGTGTTTCCATGGGAGAAGGACGGCTGGACACACCTGTACGCGGTTTCGGTGGGCGGCGGTCGGGCCACACTGCTCACGCCGGGCGCCTTCGAGGTCGAGCACGTGGCCGCGAGCCCCGACGGCGCGACGATCGTGTTCAGCTCGAACCAGGACGACATCGAGCGGCGCCACATCTGGAAGGTGGCGGTAACGGGGGGTCCGCCGGCGGCGCTGACTCGTGGCACCGATCTCGAATGGGGGCCGGTCGTGACGGGAGACGGACAGGGGGTCGCCTGCATCCGGGCGGGGACGCGGACACCACCCCGCCCCGTCCTGATCGGCATGGGCGGCGGCGCGCCGCGCGATCTCGCTCCGGGAGCGATTCCTGCGGAGTTCCCCGAGGCCGCGCTCGTGGACCCGCAGCCGGTGCTTTTCCCCGCCGCCGACGGCATGACGATCCACGCCCAGCTGTTCCTGCCGCGCGGGATCAAGCCCGGGGAGCGCCGCCCGGCCGTCGTGTTCTTCCACGGGGGCTCACGGCGCCAGATGCTGCTCGGCTGGCACTACTTCTATTACTATCGCAATGCCTACGCCCTGAATCAGTACCTCGCGAGCCGGGGCTACGTGGTGCTGTCGGTCAACTACCGCAGCGGCATCGCGTACGGCATGGAGTTCCGCGAGGCGCTGCACTACGGCGCTCAGGGGGCGAGCGAGTTCAACGACGTGCTCGGCGCGGGACTGTACCTGCGCGGCCGGCCGGACGTGGACCCCAAGCGGATCGGCCTGTGGGGCGGCTCGTACGGCGGGTTTCTCACGGCGCTGGGACTGGCGCGCGCGTCCGATCTGTTCGCCGCGGGCGTGGATCTGCACGGCGTGCACGACTGGAATATCGAGATTCAGAACTGGGTCCCGAGCTACGACCCGGTGAAGCAGGCGGAAGCGGCGAAGCTCGCCTACGAGTCGTCACCAATCGCGTACGTGAAAGACTGGCGCTCGCCGGTTCTGCTGATTCAGGGCGACGACGACCGCAACGTGCAATTCAGCCAGACCGTCCAGCTCGCCGCCGCGCTGCGCCCGCAGGGGGTGGAGGTCGAGCAGCTCGTCTTCCCCGACGAGATCCATGATTTTCTGACGCACGCGCACTGGGTCGCGGCCTACGAGGCGGCGGCGGATTTCTTCCAACGCCGGTTGGGAGGAGGGACAAACGCGACCAGTCGTCGGTAGGGCCTAACTGACCCCGGGGCGCAAGCCCGGGGAGCTGACTACCGCACCCCGCCCATGAGTCGCTGCACCGGTCTGATGAGCAGAAACATCACCGCCGCCGCGCCCAGGGTGACGGCCGCGGTCACGCCGAACAATGTCGGCAGGGGCGTCGTGCTGATGAATCCCGCCGACCAGCCGGCGAGCTTGTTGCCCAGGGCGTTCGAGAGGAAGAACACTCCCATCATGAGTCCGACCACTTGCTGCGGCGCGAGTTTGGTCACGACCGACAGCCCGACGGGACTGAGGCACAACTCGCCCAGCTCTTCGATGAAATAGACGGCGACGAGCCACAGGGGGCTGATCCGGACGCCGCCCTGCGCGATCGCGCCCGCCGGCATGAGCAGCACGAAGGCCAGTCCCACGAACAGCAGCGCAAGCGCGAATTTCGCGGGAGAGGACGGCTGGCGGGGCCCGAGCTTCACCCACAGCCAGGCGAAGGCGGGCGACAGCAGGATCACGAACGCGGCCTGGACGGACACGAACCACGACGCGTACAGCTTGATGCCCAGCAGCTCGAGGTGGACGTAGCGGTCGGCGAACAGATTGAGTGTGGACCCTGCCTGCTCGTACGCCCCCCAGAAGAGCGATGCGAACGCGAAGAACACCACCACCGCCGTCATGCGCTTCCAGTCCTCGGCCGTGAAGCCGCCGTGACTGACGCCGGGCGCAAGCCCGGGGCTCACGGCAGCCGGTGTGGGACGCGCCGCGAGCCGCTCGATCCCCGGCGCGAGCCGCCGGCGGCCTAGTACATATTGCACCAGCCCCAGCGTCATACCCACACCGGCGCAGGCGAATCCGAGATGCCAGTCCACACCCTCGGCGAGCTTCCCGGCGACGAGCGGCCCGAGCAGCGCCCCGAGGTTGATCCCCATGTAGAAAATCGAGAACCCGGCGTCGCGTCGCTCGTCGCCCTGCTCGTACAGCGAGCCGACCAGCGTGGAGACGTTGGGCTTGAGCAGTCCGGTCCCGACGACGATCAACGAGAGGCCGGCGTAAAAGAACGGCAGGGCGTGCAACGCGAGCGTGAAGTGGCCGAGGGCGATGATCGTCCCGCCGAGCAGCACGCTGCGGTAGTGACCCAGCCAGCGATCGGCGATCACCCCGCCGAAGATCGCGGCGAGCCACACGCTGCCGACGTAATTGCCGTACACGGCCCCCGCGTGCGGGTCCGTGAAGCCGAGCGCCTTGGTCATGTACAGGATGAGGAAGCCCCGCATCCCGTAGTAGCTGAACCGTTCCCACATCTCGGTGAAGAACAGCGTGGACAGACCGCGGGGATGCCCGAACCATCCGGTCTCGGGCGCGGCGGCAGCGGCGCGGGGAGCCGCCATCAGCTGAAGAGCTCGTTCTGCTCGGTCGGGTCCGTGCCGTGAGGCGCGCGCAGCGCCTCGCCCAGGCGCTGCTCCCACTGCTCGACGTCGAAGCGGTGCTCCTGCTGGAGCGTGCGGCGCGCCGCCGGTGAGAGCTCGTGCAGCGCGGCGAGCAGCTCGCCGATCACCTCGCGCGGCGCCGGGCCGTCGCCCCCCGCGCCCATGTCGTCGAGAATGCTCTGCTCCGTGCGCGACGCGACGATCGGCTCGGCGCGGCCCTCCACGAACACGTTGGTGCGCCGCTTCGGCCCGCGATCCTCTTCGATCGGCATGAGCCCGATGATGGCGTCCGAGCGCCAGTACTTGCCGTACCCGAGAAACACCATGCGGTCGCGCTTGATATCCATCGTGCCTCCGGTGCGCCGCCCGTCGCCGCTCCGTGGTCCGGGACCGAACGCCACGCGGAACCACTGCCACATCCGTTGGACTACGTCCATGGCCGGCGTCGCTACTCTTTCTTCATCTTTTTCTTGAGCTCTCGCAGCTGGCGGTCGGCCGCCGCCTCCCGTCCGGCGCGATCGAGCCGGGACTTGAGGAGCTCGTCGTCCGGGTCCGTCCCGGGCCGCGACCCGCCCGCCGCCTGCAGGTCGCGCCACGCGCGCTCCGCCGAGCGCTCCGCCTCCGTGAGCGGACGGTCCTGCTCGGCGCGCGCCAGCTGCGCCTGCATATCCGAGAGCTCCCGCTCATACAGCGCGAGCTCGTCGCGCAGCGCCGCCAGCTTCTTGTCGAGCACGCTCGCCCGCTCCCGGTGCTTCGCCGCGAACCGCGCGGCCACCGCCACGGTCTCCGTGTCCTGGATCTCGGACGCGAGCCGGCCACGCCGCTCCGCGTCGGCGAGCCGCTGACGCTCCTGCGCCAGCTCCCGCTCGGTCCGCGCGACCGCGTCCCGCGTCTCGACCACCGCGACCTTCGCTTCGACCACGGCTTCGCGCATCTGCCGCGCCAGGTCACGCAGGTCTCCCGGCGGCGTGGCCGCGTCGAGGGCGGCACGCAGGGCATCCCGCAGGCGCTCGAACACGGGCTAGCTTTTCCGGACCGTCTTGGCGAAGAACGGCGAGAGCACCTGCTCCACCGCGGGCGAGCCGCACTGCGGGCAGGCGGGCGGCGTGCGGCCGTGCTGCTCGATCTCCTCGTGCTGGCTGAAACGCGCCTCGCACTTCGTGCAGCGGTACTCGTAGATCGGCATGACGGACTAGAACGTATTCCCCGCGGAAAGGGGGGTCAAGTTGACGCTTCAGGCGCCGGCTCCGATCATTGCGGCATGTCGAGGGGCGTTTCCCGAGCCGCACTCGCCGCCGTCGCCGCACTCGCGTGCAATGACGGACTCCAGCCGACCCCGGCGCCCGTGGCCTGCCCCCGCGGCGGGTTCGTCGGCATCTGCGGGACGGTGACGCTACGCGGTACAGTCCCGGGAAACACGTCCGCGGTATACATCATCGCCTACAACGCGTTCCCGCAGAGCCGCGACGATCTCTTCAACTTCCAGCCGCCGTTCCTGTCCCTCAAGCCACTGCCGCTCGACCGGTCATCGGCGTTCTACACGCTCGCCCTGCCCAGCGGCCGCTATGAGTGGGTGCTGGCGGCGTGGGTCGACACGGCCTTCACCCTCGCCGGCGCGGATACGACGCTCGAAGTAGCCGGGTTCTATCGCGACGGCGCTGATACGACCCCTGCCGGCTCCGGTATCGTGGTGGTCAACGCCGGCGGCATCGATTCGATCGATTTCGTGATCGACTTCGGCTCCATGCAGCGGGTCTGCAGCTACTTCCCGCCGTGCCCCTGACCCGCGTTGCCGCCGCGCTGCTGGTGGCCCTGGCCGTTCTGCCCGGGCCGGGACAGGCGCAGGCGCCCGGGACGGTGTACGGCACAGTCTCCGACACCGCCGGAACGCCCATCGCCGACGTCCGCATCGCCACGGCGGGAGCGTCCACCGCCTCCGATGCGGCCGGGCGCTACCGGCTGCCCGGGATTGCCCCTGGCCGCGCCGTGCTGCGCTTCGTCCGTCTCGGCTATCAGGTCACGCAGGACACCGTAACGGTTGCGGTGGGCGACTCGGTGCGCCTGGACATCGCGCTGCGATCGGGTCGATTCGCGCTCGAGCCGGTGATCGTCACCGCGGCCAAGCGGTCGCAGCTGCTCGACCAGTCCGCCACGAGCGTTGCCCTCGTGAGCGACAGCGATCTCGCGCGGCGCGCTTTGAGTACGGTCGACGAGGCGGTGGACAAGGCCCCGGGCGTGTTGTTCTTGAACGGCCAGGTCAACATCCGTGGGTCGAGCGGGTTCGTCGAAGGTTTGGGATCGCGCGTGCTGCTGTTGGTGGACGGCGTGCCTGCGAACGAGGCCGACCGGGGCGGCATCGACTGGGACATGCTGCCGCTGGACGAGGTGCAGCGCGTCGAGGTGGTAAAGGGCGCCGGCTCGTCCCTGTACGGGTCGGCCGCGTTCGGCGGCGTGGTCAACCTGCTCACGCGCGACGTGCCGGTCGGCTTCCACGGCCGCGTCCGCGCCACCGCCGGCACGTATGCGGACCCGCCCGATCCGGCCTGGCGCTTCCGTGACTACGTCGGCGGCCTCGCCGGGCTCGATGTGACCGGTTCGTACGGCAGCGAGGCGATCCGGGGCAGCCTCACGCTCGGCGGCCGCCATTCCGACGGGTACCGCGAGCAGGACCGCAGCGACCAGTGGGAGGGCGCCGGGAAGGTGGAATGGCACCCCGCTCCGGGCACGCGCGTGACGGCGTCCGGATCGTGGACCAGCCATCAATACGAGGTCAGCCCGCCCTGGTGCGAGCGCGGACAGTGCGACGATCGCGGGCTGGCGTTTCAACCGTTCATGATCGGCACCGGCAACCGCGGGGCGTACACGCGGTCGGACAAGGGGTACGTGGCCACGACTATCGAGCGAACGTCGTCGGCGGAGTTCGCCTGGCAAGCCCGCGCGTCCTGGGTGCGGACCCACTTCACCGACTTCAATCCGGACAACTGGGGCGTGGCGAATCGGTACGGCACCGAGCTGCGAGGCACGCTCCGCCCCGGCGGCGACAGCGACCGCGTATTGACCATCGGCGTCGAGGCCGCCCGCGCGGACGTCACCAGCGACATCTTCGGCGAGCACGCTCAAAACGAGGTCTCGGCCTACGGCGAGGGGGAACGGCGCATCGGTTCGGTCCGGCTATCGGCCGGGGCACGACTGGACGAAATCGGACCCGCGGGCGGGGCGTTCGCGGGTCAAGTGAGCCCGCGGCTCGGAGTCGTGTGGCCCACACGCTGGGGGACGTGGCGCGGGTCGATCGGACACGGCTTTCGCACGCCGTCGTTCGCGGAGCGGTTCCCCTCCTTGGGGGCGCAGGGGATCCGCGTGGTTCCCGACTCGACGCTCGCCGCGGAGACGGCATGGGCTTTCGAGCTGGGGGACGCCGTGTCGCTCGGGTCGGCGACGCGGCTCGATGCCGCCGCCTTCTGGACGGAAGCCCGCCAGCTGATAGAACCGACGTTCTTCGACTCCGGAGGAGTCCCCTACATTCAGTTCCGCAACGTGCTGCGCGCTCGACTCCGCGGATTCGATCTGTCCCTCGTGGGGCGCCCGCTTACCCCGAGCCTCGAGACTTCCGTCGCCTACACCTTCCTGGACGCCCGCGACCTCGGCAGCGATTCCGTGCTGGCGTTTCGTCCCACGCACCTCCTGACACTCGCCGCGGACTACCGCCTGGGTTCGTTCAACGTGGGAGGCGACTTCCGCTATGTCAGCCGGATCGAGCGTATCGAGCTCGGCCTGAGCTGGGCGGACGACCCGCGCGTCGCCGCCCGGGTGCTCGACCTGCGCGCCGGTTGGAGGCGGGACGCGTGGTCCGCGCGGCTGCTCGTCACCAACGCCTTGAACTACATCTACAGCCTGACGCCGGGCACGCTCGAGCCTGTGCGTACCGCTTCGGTTGTCCTGACCTGGACGTATTAGATTGGTGCCGATGATCCTCCCCTATGGCGTCGTCGCCACGGTGCTGCTCTGGGTCGCCCAAGGCACCCCGCTCGATGGCACGTGGCTGCTCACGCGCATCTTCCGCGCAGGTACCCCCGCCGGCACACGCGCCGTTCCGCTCGACTCCACCGTCTACATCCGCATGTCGCTCGAGTCGCACACCGGCGGGTGGTTCACCGGCTGGCTGTACCGCCGCTATTTCGGGCAGCCCGAGCGTACCAAGCTGGGCGGCGGGCCGCTGCGGGGCACGGGCCGCTGGATCCTGGGTGCCGACTTCGACCACCCGGTGTCCCAGGAAGCGAAGACCGCCGCCTGGCTGGTGGGAGACACGCTCCGGCTCGGGACGCCGTTCGTCCCCGACGCCGACAGCCTGGAGTTCCGGCGCGCGGCGCCCACTGCCCCAGACCCGACAACGGTGCTCGAAGTCGTGACGTCACCGTGAGACGGGCCCGGCCGGCGGCGCTGCTCGTTACGTGCCTGGCCGTTTCCTGCGGCGGACGCGATCGGACCCACTCGCCCACGTGCGGTATGGCCCAGCTGATCGGACCCTCGCTCATCCAGGATCAGCTGCGGCTGCTCCCCTTCGTGCTCACCGAGCCCCCACGCGGGTTGCCCGGCTCGCTCCCCGCCCGCGTCGCCGGCAACGCGCAGCAGAGCACGGTGGCCATCACCTACAGCGGGCAGCGCCTCGCCATGGCGTACCAGGGCGCGAATTTCCCGCCCTATCCGTCCGACTCGTCGGTCTACGCCCTGCTGGTCGTGGACGACTCGAGCCAGCGCGCGCAGGGCGTGCTCTTGTACGAGGGACAGCGGCCCCCCAAGTCGTACCCGCAGCTGGGAACGGTGAGCGGGGGCGACAAGACCATTCCACTATACGGCGTGCGGGTGGACTGGCGCGGCGTCTCCAACCCGAGCTGCCCGCTCCTGGGCTCCCCCTCCCCCTCCCCCGCTCCGACGTCGTGACCAAGGTCGTCGCGGTGAGCGCGACGCGCCGCACCGACGGCGGTCGGGAACGCGTCGCCCTCAACATCGCGTACGTGCGCGCCCTCGCCCGCGCCGGCCTCGTGCCCCTCCTGGTGCCACCGGTGCTCGACCCCGAGGCCGCGTGCGCCGCACTCGACCGCGTCCAGGGGCTGGTGCTCACCGGGGGTGAGGACGTCGAGCCGTCTCGCTATCGCGCGCTGCCGCATCCCCGGCTCGGCGAAACCGATCCCGCCCGCGATGCCGTCGAGCTCGCGCTCATCGCCGGCGCGGAGCGTCGCCGGCTTCCCATCCTCGCCATCTGTCGCGGCATCCAGATCCTGAACGTGGCCCTGGGCGGCACCCTGTACCAGGACCTCGCGAGCGAGCGCGGGGGGGGCCCGATCGATCACACCGACGCGGCCGCTCGCCACGGGTTGCGCGTCGAGCCGCACACCCTGCTGCATCGCACCCTCGGGACCGTGGGCGCGCGCGTCAACAGCCGCCACCATCAGGCGATCCGTGACCTGGCCCCGACGCTGCGCGCGACCGCGTGGGCGGAGGACGGCGTCATCGAGGGCGTCGAAGCGGTGGCTGGGGCGGCAGGGTGGACGCTGGCCGTCCAGTGGCATCCCGAAGACGATACGGAGGACGCGCTGTTTCGCGGGTTCGCGGAGGCGATCGGGTGAGCGCCCCGTTCCCGTCTCCCGAGTGGGTGAGCGCATACGGCGCCGCCATCAACGCGAGCGACGCCTACCGGGCCGCCTCGCTCGAATGGACGCACGGCGCCGTGGCGCTGGTGGTGAACCCGCTGCCGGAGATCGGCATCAAGGAAGCGGTGGGCATCTGGCTCGATCTCGACCGCGGTACGTGCCGCGAGGCGAAGATCGTGTCACAGGACGAGGCGGAGCGCGCGGCGTTCGTGATCACCGCCGACTACGCTCAGTGGAAGCGCGTGATCCGCAAGGAGCTCGGTCCCATCGCCGGGATCATGCAGCGCAAGCTCAGCCTCAAGGGCTCGCTGCCGATCGTGGTGCGGTTCGTGAAATCGGCCGAGCAGCTCGTGGAGGCCGCGACGACCTTGGCGACGCGATTCCTGGATGAATGACGGACGGCCCGCCCGTCCGCCCGTCCGCCCTACAGATTGCGCAGTATCTTCTCGGGAGTCGACACGTTGCGGAAGAACACGCGGTCGCTCAGGCGGTTGAACGCCACCCGCAGCGTCGGGAACCGTTCCGCCGCGCTGCGGTAGATGCTGGCGACGCCGAACCGCTCGGCCAGACGGTGCTCCGAGGCGAGCTGGTACCCCTGCCGGCCCACGGCGTCGTAGTACGGCAGGTCGGGCCCGCCCTTGCGGGTGCGCCGGGCCTCGATGTAATCGGGGAACAGCCCCGCGAACCAAAGGCTGTAATTGCCGAGATGCACGCGCAACAGCAGTCCCCGCTCCCCGGCGTCGTCCAGCCCGGTGAGGTCCTCCACGATGTCGACGAGATAGCTGTAGCTCTCGTCGTCGGCCCGACGGATGCGGGTGTGCCGGTCGTGATCGCCGAACTCGAGCAACAGCGCGGCCAGGTAGTCCGCGAGCTCACGGTCGTCGACGGCCGCGGTGCGCAGGGCGTGTCGTACCGCCACGTACGCGAACAGGGGCGGCGACGGGACGGCGAGCGAGCGCACCGCCAGCAGCGCCTCGAGCAGACCGGGCTCGTCGAGCAGCGGGTCGGGACCCTGCTCGAGCAGCTGCTGCTCGTAGCGGGCGCGCCGCCCCGCGTCGCCCCGCGCCAGCGCGAGTGCGACCAGCCGGAAGTCCTGTATCCGCAGGCGACCGCGCACATTGGCCAGGATCATGCCCAAGCCTCCCTCTAGGGCTGCTACCCCACGCCCCGGCGTCGAGTTGCTGGGGCGCCTCACGATGCTCGCCCAGGAGCTCGCGGGAGCGTTTCGGCCCGCCAGCGTGATCGACCTGGTGGCGCGGGCCCTCGCCGAGCTGCTCAAACCCGACCGCCTCTCGGTCGTTCTACTAGATGCTGAATCGAACCGGCTCGCCGTGACCTACGACACGAACGCGGCGCCGGCGCGGACCGACGACCCCCTGCTGCAGCTGGCGCTGCGGCGCGGGCCCCTCGCGTTCCCGCGCGACGTGCGCGAGGAGGCCCGCCGCCGCGGGGCCGAGCTGGGCGGCGAGGCGCCCGGCTCCTGGATCGGCGCGCCGCTCATCGCCGCGGGGCGGACGATGGGAGCCGTCTCGGTATCGAGCGACCGGTCGGGGGCGCTCGGCAAGGCTGAGCTGACCCTCGTGTCGCTGGTCCTGGCCCAGGGCGCCATCGCGCTCGAGAACGCGCGCCTGGTCGAGCTCCTGTCGTCCGCCAAGCGCGAGTGGGAGAAGACCGTGGACGCCATCTCCCAGGCGATCTGCATCGTGGACGCACACGGCACGGTGCGGCGCGCCAACCGCGTCTTCGCCGAGCTGATTCAAATGCCGGTCACAGCGATTCCGGGCCGCCCCTGGCTCGGTCTCCTGCCGCCGGCCTGGTCCGACCCCGTCGCCCGGGCCATCGCCGAGCCGTCCGCGACCTCGGCCGAGATCCGCGCGGGCGAACGGGCGTTGCTGCTCACGACCATCCCGATGGCCGAGCCCGGCTCCGCCGTGCTCGTGTTCGAGGACCAGACCGAGCGGCGTCGCCTGCAGGAGCAGCTCATACAGTCTGAGAAAATGTCGGCAATCGGTCAACTCATCGCGGGGGTAGCGCACGACTTGAACAACCCCCTGGCGTCGGTCGTCGGGTTCAGCGATTTCCTGGCCGAGGCGGGCGTGCCGGCGTCGCTGGAGGAGCCTCTCCAGGTGATCCGTCAGGAGGCGGAGCGGGCGGCGACCATCGTGAAGAACCTCCTGTCGTTCGCCCGCAGCCAGGAAGGGGAGCGCGCGCGCCAGCCGATCCAGCAGCTGCTCGAGTCGACCCTGGTGCTGCTTCGCAACCAGCTCATGGCTCACAAGGTCGAGGCGACGCTGGACGTGGAGCCCGGCCTCCCCGAGGTCGAAGTCAACGCCAACCAGATCAAGCAGGTGTTCGTGAACCTGATCAACAACGCCTGCCAGGCGATCGCGAGCGACGCGCCCTCGGGCCGGATCTGGATCACGGCCAAGCGGGCGCAGGACGTCATCGCCGTGAGCGTCACCGACTCGGGGCCCGGGATCCCGGAAGACGTCGCCGCCCGGGTGTTCGAGCCGTTCTTCACGACCAAACCGGAGGGCGAGGGCACTGGGCTGGGGCTGTCGATCTGCCAGGGGATTCTCAAGGAGCACGGGGGTCGCCTCACCCTGGAGAGCCGGCCGGGCAGTGGCGCGACGTTCACGGTGGAGCTCGCCATCGGGGCACCGGCGGTGCGGGTGGAGCCGGCGCCCGCGCCGCGCGGCGAGTCGAAGCCGTTGCACATCCTCGTGGTGGACGACGAGCCGCACATCCTCCATTACATGCGCGCCACGCTCGAGAGCTGGGGCCACTCGGTCGAAGTGGCGAGCGACGGCACCTACGCGCTGGAACGCGCGCTGGCCGGTCCCTTCGACGTCATCATCTGCGACCTGCGGATGCCACACCTCTCCGGTCGCGACATGTACATGAAGCTCGCGCGCCAGGATCCGCGCGTCGCCGAGCGCATCATCTTCGCGACCGGCGACACGGTGCGGGGCGACACGCTGCAGTTCCTCGACGGGCTGGGCCGACCCTACCTCCACAAGCCGTTCACCCTCGCCGAGCTGCGCGCCGCGCTCGGCCACGCCGCCAAGCAGCCGGTCTGAGCGGGCGTGCGCGTCCTGCACATCGACTCGGGCCGGGAGTACCGAGGCGGTCAGAACCAGGTCCGGCTCCTGACGCGCGAGCTCGCCCGGGCGGAGCAGGTCGAGCAGCGGCTCGTAACCAAGCGTGGCGGCGAGCTCGCGCGCCGGGTCGCGGAGGACGGCGCCACGGTCAGGGAAGTGCCCTGGGGGCCGTCGCTCGACCCCCGCGCGTTGTGGCGGCTGTATCGCGAAGCCGCCGATTTCGTCCCCGACCTGCTCCATGCGCACGACAGTCACGCGCTCCAGCTCGCGTACTGGCTGCGCCGCCTGTCGGGACGCGGCGCCGGCGACCCGGCGCTCGTCGCGACGCGGCGCGTGGACTTCCACCTGCGTCGGGGAAGCGTCTGGCGTCGGGTGGATCACGTGATCGCCATTTCCGATGCGGTGCGGGCGGTGCTCGTGGCGGACGGCATCGCGGCCCGGGACATCACCGTGGTGGCATCGGGCATCGATCCCGACGAGGTGCGACGCGCCGCGCGCCCCCCCCTCAACCTGCGCGCCCGCCTCGGCCTGGCAGCGGACACACCTCTTGCCGCGAACGTCGCCGCCCTGGTCGGTCACAAGGACCAGCACACCCTGATCCGGGCCGCGCACGCGGCGCGAGCGGCCCGCGACGACCTCCATTGGGTCATCGCCGGTGAGGGCGAGCGGCGGGGCGCGCTCGAGGCCGCGCTGGCGCGTCTCGGCATCGGGGACCGCGTGCATCTGCTGGGGTACGTTCCCCAAGCCGACGCCCTCATCGCGGAGGCCGACGTGCTGGTGATGTCGTCGAAAGAAGAAGGCCTGGGCAGCGTGGTGCTGCACGCGCTGGCGCTCGGCAAGCCGGTGGTGGCCACGCGTGCCGGCGGCCTCCCCGAGATGGTGCCGGAGCCCTGGCTGGTCCCGGTGGGCGACGCCGAGGCGCTCGCCCGGAAGGTGGTGCACGCGCTGGATCACCCTTCTCCCGTCCCCCTTCCCCCGCGGTTCACCGCCTCGGTCATGGCCGCCGGCGTCTTGGCCGTGTATCGCTCGCTCGTCTAGATTGCAGGGCCATGATCTACGTGTGTGTCCCGGTCCACAACGAAGCCCGTACGGCGGGGTTGGTGCTCTGGAAGGTGCGCCAGGTGTTCACGGCGTTCCCGCGCGAGTATCAGCTGCTGGTACTGGACGACGCCTCGAGCGACGAGACGCGTGCAGTGCTGGCGTCCTACGCCAAGGTGTTGCCGATGACCGTAGTGACGCACCGGGCGCGCGAGGGCTACGCGCGCAGCCTGGAGGAGCTGCTGCGGCTCGCGCTGCAGCGCACCGACCGGCCGAAGCGCGACTGCGCCATCACGCTGCACGCCGACTTCGCTCACTCCCCCGAAAGCATGGAAGACATGGTGAAGCGGCTCGAGTCGGGGGCCGACCTGGTCGTCGCCGAGCAGGTGGAGCAGCGGGGGCGGGGGTCGCGGGGGCTCCGCTGGGCGCGTCGCTGGGCGCCGCGGCTGCTGCGACTCCCCGGGCTGCGCGACCCGATGTCGGGATTCGTGGCGCTGCGTCTGATCGTGCTGCGGCAGGCGCTGCGCGGCGACGGCACGCGGCTGCTGCTCACTGACGGCTGGTGTGCCAGCGCGGAGCTCGTGGCCCGGCTCTCGCGCCATGCCCGCCGCCTCGACACCGTTCCCGCGGCCGTGCGCTACGACCTGGTGCAGCGGCCCTCGCGGGTCCGGCCGTGGCATCAGCTGCTCGAGACGTGGCGGGCGCGTACCATCATTCGCGCCGCCCATACCGCGGTCGCCCTGCTGGTGATCGCCGGTTCACTGCGCGCGCAGTCGGATACGGGTCGAGCAGCCTCGGCGTCCGTGACGGCGACCGCGACCGCGAGCGACCCGAGCCCCACGGCGGTGCCCTTTCGGGTGGGGGAGCGGCTGGTCTACGGGGCGCGGTACGGGCCCTTCAGCGTCGGCACGGCCACCATGGAGGTCGCGGGCGTCGACACCATCCGCGCCGTGGAGGCCGTGCACTTCCGGTTCCTGATCGACGGTGGTGCCCTGTGGTACCACATTCATCAGAACCTGGAATCGTGGGTGGGACGCGGTGACTTCCGCTCGCGCCGCTTTCTCAATCAGACCGAGGAGAAGGGCAAGACGTGGGAGCGGAAGTTCGAGATCTATCCCGACTCCGGGATGTACCGCGAGGCGGGGCGCGACAGCGCGGCGCCCACGGTCTCCGACCCACTCGACGACGCCGCGTTCCTCTACTGGATCCGGACCGTCCCGCTCGAGGTCGGGAAGCGCTACGAGTACCGGCGCTATTTCCGCCCCGAGCGCAACCCGGTCATCGTCGAAGTGTTGAAGCGCGAGGGCGTCAACGTCGCGGGCCGGAAGTGGAACGCGATCGTGATCCGTCCGCGCATCCCGAACGGCGGCGGCATCTTCGCCGAGAAGGCCGACGCCCGGATGTGGCTCTCCGACGAACAGCCGCGCATCATGCTCGCGCTGCAGTCGAAGTTCTCGTTCGGCCAGGTGACGCTGAAGCTCAAGGAGTACTCCGTCCCCCCCGCCGAGCACCCATGACCGACTACCGCGAGGCGGACTTTTCGCGACTCAAGACCGTTCCCATCGCGCAACGCCCGAACAAAGTCGATCCCTCGCTCCTCGCCCAACCGCCCGGTGGCGACCGGACGTTCGCCGCTTTCTGGGACTCGCTCCCGGACGTGCTCGCCGCCCGGGACGCGCGCGAGCTGGCACGCCTGATCGCACGTGCCGCCGGCCGGCGTGGCGTGGTCGTGATGCTGGGCGGCCACGTGATCAAAGTCGGGCTCGGGCCTCTGCTCGCGGCCCTCGTGCGGCGCGGCGTGATCACCCACCTCGCGCTCAACGGCAGCGCCGCGATCCACGACTTTGAGCTCGCCGCCTACGGCGGGACGAGCGAGGACGTGGCGGCCGGGTTGGCCGACGGCACGTTCGGCATGGTCGAGGAAACGGGACGCGAGATGAACGCCGCCATCGCCGAGGGCGCACGCACCGGCCGGGGCATGGGCGAAGCGCTGGTGGAGGCGCTGCGACGTCGCGCCGGGCTCGCCGCGCCCGACGGGTCGCTGCTCGTCGCCGCCGCCGAGCGCGGCATTCCCGTGACGGTACACGCGGCGGTGGGCGCCGACATCATCCACCAGCACCCCACGGCCGACGGCGCCGCGCTCGGCGCCACCAGCCACCGCGACTTCAAGCGGCTCGCGGCGTCGCTGCCGGCGCTGCACGACGGCGGCGTGGTGTTGAATCTCGGCAGCGCGGTCGTGATGCCCGAGGTGTTCCTCAAGGCGCTCACCGTGGCGCGCAATCTGAACGGGGGTAAGCCGACGGGGTTCACGGCGTGCGACTGCGATATGCAGCGCCACTACCGCCCGCGGGTGAACGTGGTGGAGCGCCCGACACTCGCCGGTGGCCGGGGGGTCCAGCTCACCGGCCACCACGAGATTCTGATCCCGCTGCTCGCGTGGGCGGTGATTCGCGAGCTGGACGCCCGTTAACTAGGCGTCGGCCGGGCGGCCTTTGATCATCTCGCGGATCTTGTCCGCCGTAGTCGGGCTGACGAGCCGGAGCACGAAGTAGAGAATGAAGCCGATGGCGGCGAGCTTCAGGATCCACAACGCGATCCCGAAGACGCCCGCGAGCAGCCCGAAAAAGATGTTCAGGGCCACGAACGCGAGCGCGGCGAAGATGGCGAAGCCGAGAATGCTGCGGAACATGGGGGTCAACCTCCGTGGAGCCCAGACGCGAGGGCCGTACGACGCAATCTAGCTGCCGGTTTCACACGGGCGCCAGCACGTGAGCACCGCGGATGTGGCGGTCATCGGGGGCGGCGCCATTGGGGCCGCCTGCGCCCGCGCGGTGGCCCTGCGGGGCCTCGCGGTCGCCATTTTCGAGCCCGGCCCCGACCCGGGGGCGGCGTCGCCCGCCTCGGCCGGCCTGCTCGCCCCCCAGATCGAGCCCGCTGACGATGCGCTGGTGGCCCTGTCGGTGCGGGCGCGCGACCTGTACGAGCCGCTCGCCCCGGCCCTCCGGGAGACCACGGGGATCGACATCGGCTTCTGGCGGTCGGGGATCGCCGCAGTCGCATTCGACGAGCCCGAAGCAACCGGCCTCAAGGAGGAGGTAGCCCGGCAGCGCCAGGCGGGGTTGCGGTGCGACTGGCTGGAGGCGGACGAGGTGCGGGAACGTTGGCCGGGCGCCGCCCCCGAGTGCCACGGGGCGCTGTTCGCACCGGAAGACGGCGCGCTCGACCCGCAAGGGCTCACCCGCGCCTGCCTGTCGGACGCCCGCCGCCTTGGGGCCGCGCTCCACACGGAGCCAGTCGAGTCGATCTTGGTGGCTCAGGGCCGTATCACCGGCGTGGTCGCGGCGGGGGGCATGACCAGCGTGGATCATGTCGTGCTCGCGGCGGGCGTCTGGTCCTCGCGCATCCAGGGGCTCCCCCGCGCCCTCCCCGTCGAGCCGTTGCGTGGTCAAATGGCGGCCACCGCCTGGCCCGACGGCTGCGCGCCTTCCATCCTCTACCACGACCGTGGGTATGTCCTGGCACGCGCCGGCGCCGCGCTCTTAGGGAGCACGATGGAGCGCGCCGGCTACGATGCCCACGTCACGAACGAGGGTCTCGCCCAGGTGTTCCGCGGTGCCGTCCGGCTGCTCCCCGCCCTGCTCACCCAAGCCGTGCAGCGCGTCTGGGCCGGCCTCCGGCCCGCCACCCCGGACGGTCGCCCGATCCTGGGGCCCGATCCGGATGTTGCAGGGTTGTGGTACGCCACCGGACACGGCCGGAACGGCATCCTGCTGGCAGCGCTCACGGGGGAGATCGTCGCGGACCTGGTCACCAAGGGGGCCACCGACGTCGAGATCGGGCCGCTCGGCGTCGACCGGTTCAACGAGGCCCCTAGCCCCTAGCCCCGAGTCCCTAGTCCCGATGTACCGCACCTGCGCTTTCTGTAACGGCAAGCTCGACGGCGACGGCGGCCCGACGGACCTGGGAGTGGGACGCCGGCTCGCGTTCGACGAGTGGAAGGGCCGGTTGTGGGTGATATGTCCCAGGTGCTCACGCTGGAACCTGGCGCCGCTCGACGACCGCCTGGAGCGGATCGAAGCCCTGGCGCGGGCCGCAAGCGACGGCCGCGTGGCGGCCGCGACCGACCAGGTCGCACTGATCCGCTGGCACGGTTACGACCTGGTGCGCGTCGGCAAACCGCGGCGCCTCGAGCTCGCCACGTGGCGTTACGGGGAACGCCTGCGGGCGCGGCGCCGGGAGCAGCTCAAGTTCGTCGTGCCCATGTCGGTCGCGGCGCTGGGGCTCGCCGTGGCGGTCAACGTCGCGGCGGGCGGCTCCGTGGGCGTGTTTGTGTGGAACACACCGCGGCTCGTGAAACGGATCTACGTCGAGATGGTCGGGCGCCGGAAGATCGTGCTCGTCGAGCCACCGATCTGCGAGCGCTGCGGCACCGTGATGCTGTTGCGCGCGCGCCATCTCGAGCGCGCGCGCGTGACCACGACGGCGCGCGAGGGGATGGCGCTGCTCCTCACCTGTCCCCGCTGCGGAGCCGAGGGGACCATGCTCACCGGTGGCGACGCACAGTTCGCGCTGCGGCGCGGCCTCACCTACCTCAACCTGGCGCGGGGTGGCCGGCAGCGCGCCGAGGATGCGGCCCGCCTGGTCGAAGGAGCGGGCGGCCCGCACCAGCTGATCCACGACGTGGCCCGGCGCGAGCTCACGTTGCGCAGCCTCGCGCCCGACCGGCGCCTCGCCCTGGAGATGGCGGTGGACGAGCGTGCCGAGGTCGAGGAGCTGGAGCGGCAGTGGAAGGAGGCTGAAGAGATCGCCGAGATCGCCGATGGCATGCTGAGCGCGGACCCGGGGATCGACGAGGAGCTCCGTCGGTTGAGAGAGCGGCTCGACAAAAAGAACGAACGGTGAGGCGGGGGCGCCACGTCGCGGGTCGAGTCCCGCAGGGACCTATCCGGTCTCAGCGCCGTACGACGAGGAGAACGAAGCTCGGAGTGAGTGGATGGCTCTCGTCGCGAGCCGACACTGGATGCTGGTGCTGGCGCTCTCGGTCGTCGGCGCGCGCGCACCGGCCCAATGGCTCGACCCCGACGCCTGTGTCACCTGTCCCGACAAACGAATCCACTTCGCGGCCGGCGTCGGCCTCGACGTGTTGGCCCGCGGGCCATGGGTGGCGAAACCGTTTCATGACCACGCCTGGAAACGCGTGCTCATAACCGCCACCGTGGCCGCGAGCTGGGAGATGCTCGACGCCCTCGAGGCGCGGCGCGAAGGCAAGGCCGGCAGACCAGGATACGGGTTCGGACCGCTCGACTTCGCGGCCACCGTCGCGGGCGCGGCGTCCGCCGAAGCGCTGCAGGCGCTGGCGCGCAAATTCCTCAAACGACGACGGGCGGGGAGTCCGTAGCCGCCCCGAATCAACCGTATGGTTGAAATTTCGTCGACGCGGCTACCCGACCCCCCAGGAACTCGCTATTTTGTGGCTAGTTATGGCCACTCCTCCCCTCGTCCAGCTGCAGCGTCCGCGCCCCGTTCATCCCGTCGATCGCAAGCCGCCGTGGCTCAAGGTCCCCGCTCCCGGCGGGCCCAATTACGTCGCCCTGAAGCAGCTGATGCGCGACCACGGGCTGCATACCGTGTGCGAGGAGGCCCATTGCCCCAACATCGGTGAGTGCTGGGAGCACCGCGCCGCCACGTTCATGATCCTGGGCGACGTGTGCACGCGCAACTGTGCGTATTGCGCGGTGGCCCACGGCACGCCCGCCGTCCTGGACGAGGACGAGCCGCTGCGACTCGCCGCCGCGGTGGAGCGGATGGAGCTCAAGCACGTCGTCATCACCTCCGTCGACCGCGACGATCTCCCTAACGGGGGCGCCGAGATCTTCGCGGCGGCGATCGCGGAGATCCGGCGGCGCGCGCCGGACACGTCGGTCGAGGTCCTGATCCCGGACTTCAAGGGCAGTGCAGCCGCCCTGCGCATCGTCGTCGACGCCCAGCCCGACATTCTCAATCACAATCTGGAAACGATCGACCGGCTGTACCGTCTGGCCCGCCCCGGAGGCCGCTACGTCCGGGCGCTCGAGCTGCTCGCGCGCGCCAAGCAGCTCGACCCTGGCATGCTGACGAAGTCCGGCATCATGTGCGGTCTCGGTGAGGAGTGGGACGAGCTGCTCGGGGCGATGCGCGACCTGCGCGCGCAGGGCGTGGACATCCTGACCGTGGGCCAATACCTGCGGCCCTCACGCGACCACCTGCCGATCGCCCGCTACTATGCTCCCGACGAGTTCGCCGAGCTGCGCCGGCTCGGCCGCGAGATGGGGTATCGCCACGTGGAGGCGGGCCCGCTGGTGCGCTCGAGCTACCACGCCTGGGAGCAGGTGGAGAGGGCGACGGCGTAAATGGCCACGGCTACCGCCCGGACGGCGAATGCGAGCGCCCAGACGGAGCTGGAGCGGCGCATGCTGCGCCAGATGCTCCTGATCCGTCGGTTCGAGGAAAAAGCCGCCGAGGCGTACGCCCTCGGCAAGATCGGCGGGTTCTGCCATCTCTACATCGGGCAGGAGGCCGTCGCCGTCGGCTCGCTCGCGGCCTTGCGGGACGACGACTACGTGATCTCCTCCTACCGCGAGCATGGGCAAGCCCTGGCCCGGGGCGTGCCCGCGACCGCCGTGATGGCCGAGTTGTACGGCAAGGCGACCGGCTGCTCCAAGGGCAAGGGCGGCTCGATGCATCTGTTCGACGCCGGGCGGCGGTTCCTGGGCGGCCACGGGATCGTCGGGGGCCACATCCCGCTCGCCGCGGGGATCGGGTTCGCGATCCGCTACAAGGACGGCGACCAGCTCTGCATCTGCTACTTCGGCGAAGCGGCCGTGAACATCGGCGCCTTTCACGAAGCGCTCAACATGGCCTCCGTCTACAAGCTCCCCGTCATCTTCTGTTGTGAGAACAACCGCTACGGTATGGGCACCGCATTCGAGCGTGTGGCGGCGGTCACGGACGTGGTGGAGCACGCCTGCAGCTACGACATGGCGGCGGAGGTCGTGGACGGCATGGACGCGCTCGCCGTGTACGCGGCGACCGAGCGCGCTGCGGAGCGGGCCCGCAAGGGCGGCCACCCGACGCTGCTCGAAGTGCGCACCTACCGCTTCATGGGACACTCGATGTCGGACCCGCTGCACGGCGTGTATCGCACCAAAGAGGAAGTCGAGGAGCAGCGCAAGCGCGACCCGATCGCGCAGCTGGCGCACAAGCTGAAGGACGAAGGGGCGCTCGATGACACGGCGCTCGACGCGCTCGACGCCGAGGCGCGGGCCCAGACCGACGAGGCGGCCCGTTTCGCCGAGCAGAGCCCCGACCCCGACCCCGCCGAGCTGATCACGCACGTGCTCGCCGACTGATGGCCACCCTCACGTATCGCGACGCCCTGAACCAGGCGCTGCGCGAGGAGATGCAGCGAGACCCGACCGTGTTCCTGATGGGGGAAGAGGTCGGCGTCTACCAGGGCGCGTACAAGGTCAGCCGCGGCCTGCTCGAGGAGTTCGGGCCCAAGCGCATCGTGGACACGCCGATCGCCGAGCTGGGCTTCGCCGGGATCGGCGTGGGCGCGGCCATGGCGGGCCTCCGCCCAGTGATCGAGTTCATGACGTGGAACTTCGCCGTGCTCGCGCTCGACCAGATCGTCAACTCCGCCGCCAAGATCCTGTACGAGTCGGGCGGCCAGGTGCCGATCCCGATCGTGTTCCGCGGGCCGAACGGCGCCGCGCTGCAGCTCGCGGCCCAGCACTCGCAGGCGTGGGAGTCGTGGCTGTCGCATATCCCCGGCTTGAAGGTCGTCGCCCCCGCGACCCCTGCGGACGCCAAAGGGCTGCTCAAGTCCGCGATCCGCGACGACAATCCCGTCATCGTGCTGGAAGGGGAAATGCTGTACAACATCAAGGGTGAGGTGCCGGAGGGGGAGCACATCGTGCCGATCGGCCGGGCCGAGGTGAAACGGCCCGGGAAGGACGTTACGCTCATCTGTCACTCGAAGACGGTCACGGTGGCCTTGAAGGCCGCCGAGCAGCTGGCCGAGCGGGAGGGTGTGTCAGCCGAGGTGCTCGACCTGCGGTCGCTGCGACCGCTCGACGAGGCCACCATCGTCGAGTCCGTGTCGCGCACCAACCGCGCCGTCGTGGTGGAAGAAGGGTGGCCCCAGTGCGGCATCGGGGCCCACGTGGTCGACGTGATCCAGCGAGCGGCCTTCGACCAGCTCGACGCTCCCGTACTGCGTGTCACCCAGGCCGACGTCCCCATGCCGTACAACAAACAGCTCGAGCGCCTCGCGAAGCCCTCCCCCGAGCGCGTGGTCGCCGCCGCGCGCCGCGTGCTCTACCTCGACTGACTCCCCGTGGCCACCAACGTCTATATGGAAGCGCTCTCTCCCACCATGGAGGAAGGGCGCGTGGCCAAGTGGCACAAGCGGGAGGGTGACGCGGTCAAGGCGGGAGAGACCCTCGCCGAGGTCGAGACCGACAAAGCGGTGATGGACCTGGTCGCGCGCGCGGACGGCGTGCTGCGGCAGGTGGCGGTGGCCGAGGGGCAGACGGTGCCGGTGGGGAGCGTGGTGGCGGTGATCGCGGCCCCCGGCGAGACGGTGGGCGCGGCACCTGCCCCGGCGCCCCGGTCAGCGGCCGCAGCGTCGGGAAGCGGGATGCGTGATGCGGGAAGCGCGGTCGCGGTGGCGGCTCCAACGCCCGCCACGACCACGGTACCAGCAGGTGATGCGAGCCGCGTAAAGGCCTCCCCACTCGCCAAACGGATCGCTAAGGAAGCCGGAGTCGACCTCAAGCTCGTGACCGGATCCGGTCCAGGTGGACGGGTCGTCAAGCGGGACATCGAGGCCACAGGTCGGAGCGTTCAGGTGCCCGCGCCTGTCGCCACCGTCGCTGTGCCGCATCCCGCATCACGCATCCCGCATCCCGACCGCACCGGGACTCCGTATGACGACGTGCCCCTCACGCAAATCCGCAAGACGATCGCGAAGCGACTCGCGACGTCGCTCGGTCCCATCCCCCATTTCTTCCTCACCAGCGAAGTGGACATGGAGCGGGCGGCCGAGGCGCGCGAGGCCCTGAACAAGCAACTCGGCGACCGGGGGAGCAAGGTTTCGTTCAACGACATCGTCATCAAGGCCACCGCGCTGGCGCTCGTGAAGCATCGCGCCTGCAACGCCTGGTTCCAGGAAGACCACATCCGCTACTGGAACGAGGTGCACATCGGCATGGCGGTGGCCGTGGAAGATGGGCTCATCACGCCGGTGATCCGAAACGCCGATGCGAAATCGCTCGCCGAGATCGGCCGCGAGGCGAAGGAGCTCGCCGACAAGGCCCGCAGCCGGCGGCTCCAGCCCGGCGAGTACACGGGAGCCACGTTCTCTGTGTCGAATCTGGGAATGTTCGATATCGACCAGTTCACCGCCGTCATCAATCCCCCCGAGGCGGGGATCGTTGCCGTCGGCTCGATCGTACAGAAACCGGTCGTGCTGGATGGGCAGGTCACGGCTCGGCGTCGCATGCGCCTCACGATGAGCTGCGATCACCGGGTGATCGACGGAGCCACCGGGGCCGCGTTTCTCCAGACCCTGAAGCAGATGCTCGAGAACCCGCTGGCGATGCTGTTGTGATTGCGGATTGGGGATTGCGGATTGCGGAATCGAAGCCTGCGTTCCCAATCCGCAATCCGAAATCCGCGATCCGCAATTGGGAGGGGGGCACCGTTGGCCAGTCAATTTGACGTAATCATTCTGGGTGGGGGGCCCGCCGGCTACGTCGCCGCCATCCGCTCGGCTCAGCTCGGTATGAGCACGGCCGTGATCGAGAAAGAGAAGCTCGGCGGCGTCTGCGTGAACATCGGCTGCATCCCCACCAAGGCCCTGCTCCACTCCGCCTCCATCGCGCGGCTGTTACGGGACGCGAAGGAGTTCGGCGTCGACGCCGGCAGCGTGAAGACCGACTACGGCGTCGCGATGCAGCGCTCCCGCAAGGTGAGCGACCAGAACTCGAAGGGCGTCGAGTTCCTGATGAAGAAGAACAAGGTCACCGTGGTCAAGGGCAGCGGCGTACTGCTGCCGGGACGCAAGGTGAAGGTCGGGGGCGATACCTACGAAGCGAAGAAGGCCGTGATCATCGCGACGGGATCGCGCGTCAAGGGCCTGCCGCAGATCGGGCTGGAGATCAACAAGACGACCGTCATTTCCTCGGACGAGGCGCTCTTCCTCGAGAAGGCCCCGGCCTCGCTGGCGATCATCGGCGCGGGGGCCGTCGGCATGGAGTTCGCCGACATTTTCAGCGCGTTCGGTACCCCCGTGACGCTGATCGAGGCATTGCCGCGGATCCTGCCACTCGAGGATGCTGAAGCATCGGACGCGCTGGCGAAGAGCTATAAGAAGCGCGGCATCGAGGTGATCGCCGCCGCCAAGGTGAAACAGGGGACGGCCGCCAAGGACAAGGTGACCCTCGAGGTCGAGGCCAACGGCGCGACGCGCAAGATCGAGGTCGCGGCCGTGCTCATGGCGGCGGGTCGCGCGGTGAATACCGAAAACATCGGCCTGGCGGAGTGCGGGGTCCAGGTGACCGAGCGGGGCTTCATCAAGGTCGATGCGGGCCTGCAGACCACCGCGCCCGGCTACTACGCCATCGGCGACGTGGCGGGGCCGCCGATGCTCGCGCACAAGGGCATGCGGGAGGGAGTGACCGTCACCGAGCTCATCGCCGGCAAGAAGCCCCACGCCATCCGCTACGACAACGTGCCCAGCGTGACGTACTGCCACCCCGAGGTCGCCAGCATCGGGCTCACGGAAGACCAGTGCAAGGAGCGGAAGCTCGACTACGTGGCCGGGCGGTTTCCGTTCTCGGCCAACGGCCGGGCGCGCGGCACGGGCGAGACGGAGGGGTTCGTGAAAATCCTGCGCGACAAGAAATACGGCGAGATCCTGGGCGCCCACATCGTGGGCGGACACGCCTCCGAGATCATCCATGAGCTGGCGGTGGCGCGGGAGAACGAATACACGGTGGAAGAAGTCGAGCTGGCGATCCACGCGCACCCGACCATGTCCGAGGCGGTGGCCCAGGCGGCACTCGATTCGCTGGGCCGCGTGGTGGACATGTGAAAGACCCGCTCGCGATCGGCCTGGGCGGCCTGGCGTGCGGCACCGGGTTTGGCGGCGGGACGATCGTGGCCGCGCTCGTCATCGTGCGCACGCTGGAACACCACGTCAGTCCCTCGGGCACGCAAGAGAGCGCCGCCGATCCGGTGCTGGCGGGGACGCTCGCCGGCCTCGCCGTCGGAGCGGCGTTCGGCTGGCATCGCAGCCGCTGGCTGGACAGCGTGTGGCAGCGGGGCGTCATCTCCGTCCTGTCGGCCGTGGGGGCCTTGCTGGTCGCCTTCCTCGCCTGGCCGATCGATCATCTGCTCGGCATCCCCGGTCTCGCCGCGTGGGGCCTCGCCAGCTTCGTGCTGGGAGGCGCGGGGAGCGCCTGGTCCGTCCGGGGGAGCCGGGAGGGCGCGTTACGGGATCGAGAGTGAGCCGGCGCCGCGTGCAAGTGGTCGAGCCCGGTCGCGTCCCCTACGACCGGGCGCTCGACTGGCAGCGCACGCTCGCCCAGGCGCGGATCGACGGCCGGCTCGAACACGACGTGCTGCTGCTGCTCGAGCATCCTCCCGTGGTTACGCTGGGCCGCACCGCGCGGGAGGCCCACGTGCTGCGGTCCGACGGTCTCGACGTGGTCGCGGTGGAGCGCGGCGGCGACGTGACGTTCCACGGGCCCGGCCAGCTCGTCGGCTATCCGATCTTCGACCTGCGCGGCCCCCCCTACCGGCAGGACCTCCACTGGTATCTCCGCACGCTCGAGGACGCGCTCATCGTGGCACTGGCGGAGCTCGGCATCCCCGCCGAGCGCAATGCGGGCTACACCGGCGTCTGGACGGGGGGGCGCAAGATCGCGAGCATCGGGATCCACGTGAAGCAGTGGGTCACGTGGCACGGATTCGCCCTGAACGTCACGACCGATCTCTCGCACTTCGATCGCATCGTGCCGTGCGGGATTCCGGGCGTCGTCATGACGTCGGTTGAACGGGAAAGGGGAAAGGGGAAAGGGGAAAGGGACCTGTGGGATGCCGCCGTTGCGGCGGTCGTTCATGGTTTCGCCAGCACGTTCAACGTCGAGGTAACGACGTCACGGACAAGCGTCACGGAGATGCGTCAAGCAGGGGCGGCGGCGTATTAGCGCGACGTTCTTCCGCGACGTCTTTCCGTGACGACTCCCCGCGACGCCTCTAAGAGGTTACCACCAGGCCAGGTGCTGACGACGAAATGGCCCGTGCTGCACTACGGCACCGTGCCCAAGGTGGACACGGGCACCTGGACCTTCGACGTTGCGGGACTCGTGGAGCGGCCGTCCGCGCTCACGTACGAGGAGCTCCTGACCCTGCCGCAGAAGACAGTTATGTGCGACATGCACTGCGTCACTCGGTGGAGCCGGCTCGACAACGCCTTCCAGGGAATCCCGGTGCAACTGGTGTTGCAGCGCGCCGGCGTCAAGCCGGAAGCGCGGTACTGCCTCGTCTCCGCCGAGCAGGGATTCACCACCAACCTGCCGCTCGCCGACCTCGATCGACCCGACAACCTGATTGCGCTGAAGTGGAACGGGGAGCCGCTCGCGCCGGAGCATGGCTGGCCGGCCCGGCTGCTGGTGCCGCACCTCTATCTATGGAAGAGCGCGAAATGGGTGCGGGGGTTCACGCTGCTCGACGCGGACGTACCCGGCTTCTGGGAGCAAAACGGTTACCACATGCGCGGAGACCCATGGAAAGAAGAGCGCTACGGGGGCCGCGGACTCACGCAACACGATATCAACAGATTGAGAAACGCGAGCAAGACACCTTGAGGTCACGAAGCGGCGATCCGTCGCTGCGCGACGTCCTTCCCATCCTTCAGCGAGGCTTGCATGTGTCGAGGGCTCTGTGCGTTTGCGGCGGCTACGTTGATCTGGACGGGTTGCTACTTCCACACGGCGTTCCGCGGATTGTCGGCCAATACTGGTACGACGGTCGAGGTCACACTGACACCTTGGGGGAGCGATAGCCTGGCGCCCCGGCTCGGCGTGGGTGCTCACGCGGTCGACGGACGTGTCGTGTCGAGCGGGTCGGATACGCTGGCGCTCGCGGTCACCCGCGTGCTCCTGTCGAGCGGCAAGATTCAGCCCTGGCTGCAGGAGCGGGTGGCCTTACCGCACGACGCGATCGCCAGTGTGGAAGGACGACGGTTCTCCGCGTCGGCGACCGTCCTCTTGGCCGGCGGCGCGCTTGCAGGCCTCATCATCGTGGCGAAGGCCGTCAGGAAGCCCCCGTGTGAGTCGATGGCTTCGACTTGTTGACAGGTCGCCCTCCGAGGCGCCCGGCGCCCAGGAGCTCGTAAAATCTTTGAAACACCCGGATCCCGTCCCACAGCTGCCTCAGGTCGAGTTTTTCGTTCGGCGCATGCAAGCGGTCGTCCGGCAGGCCGATGCCCGTCAGAATCACGGGAGCACCGCTCTTCCCGAGCGCCGGCACCACGGGGATCGAGCCGCCGGCGCGCGCCGGGACGGTGCCGCGCCCCACGACGTTCTTAAAGGCCTGGTCCAGCAGTTGGAAAGCCGGGTGGGTCACCTGGACGGTCGCAGGATCCGCTCCGTGTAAGAACTTCACGCTTGCCTGGACATACTTCGGCGCGAAGCGCTGCACGGCCGCCGCGAGCTGGCGCTCCACGACCTTGAGCTTCTGGTCCGGAACGAGTCGCAAGCTCACCTTGGCGGTCGCCTCGGCCGGGATGACGGTCTTGGCGCCGTCGCCCGTGAATCCGCCGGTGATACCGTGGATCTCGAAGGTGGGCAGGGCCCACAGCCGCTCCAGCACCGAATAGGCCTTGAGCCCGGTCAGCGCCTTGGCCTGCACGCGGTGCTTGAGAAACTCGCTCTCCTTGAACGGCAGGCGTTTCCACGTGGCGAGCTCCCGCTTGGAAGGACGACGCACCGCCGTGTACAGGCCGGGCACGTGGATCTTGCCGTCGGGAGTCTTGAGCCGGCCGAGCAGCCGGGCCAGCTCCTCGTGCGCGTTGGGCGCCGCGCCGCCGAACTCGCCGGAGTGGAGATCCGACTTGGCCGTGCGCACGGTGATCTCCGCATAGCACAGGCCGCGGAGTGTCGTGTACACGGCGGGCCAGCTGGGCGCGACGTACGCCATATCGGCGATGAGGACCACGTCCGCCCGCGTGCGCTCCGGCTCGCGCCGCAGCAGCTCGAACAACACGCGGCTGCCGTATTCCTCTTCTCCTTCGATGAGGAAGCGAAAATTGACGGGCGGCCCGCCGCGGGTGCCCTCCCCGTTCGCCGCGATCGCCTTGAGCAGGCAGAAGACCTGTCCCTTGTCGTCCGCGGCCCCGCGCGCGAAGAGCTTGTCCCCGCGCACCGTCGGCTCGAACGGGGGTGTGGTCCATTCGTCGAGCGGGTCGGGAGGCTGCACGTCGTAGTGACCGTATACGAGCAGGGTGGGTGCGCCGGGCACGTCCGGGCCGACGCCCCATACCACCGGATGAGTGTCGCTCGCCAGGAACTGCACCTCGCGACAGCCGAGCCGCCGCAGCTCGCCCGCGACCCACTCGGCGGCGGCGCGGCAATCGGCGTTGTGCGACGGGCTCGTCGACACCGATGGAATGCGGAGAAAATCGCTCAGCTCGCGGAGCAGACGGTCGGTATCCATGGCGCGGAGAATCTAGACGGAGAAGGCGCGCCTAGCCAGCAACGGGCAGGCGACTATATTCGCACGCCATGCGGAACACCGCGTCATTCGAGCTGTTTCCGGACGCACCGAGCGAGCGGGTCATGGCGCGCGCCCGCTACCTGGCGCGCGAAGGACGGCTGGTCGACGCCGAGCAGGCGTACCGTGCGGTGATTGCCGAGCATCCCGACCTGAAGGGCGGCTGGGCCGAGTGCTTCGAGCTGCTGCGCAGTCAGGGGCGGCGCGAGGATGCGCTCCGGCTCGCCGAGAGCGCGCGCGCCCAGTTCGGCGACTCGGCGTTCGCCCTGGCGCTCAAGGGAGCGGCGCTGATCGAGTTGGAGCGCTACCGCGAGGCCCTTGCCACGCTCGAGCAGGCGGTGGAGGCGGACCCCGACCTGGCGTTGGTATGGCACGAGCTGGGGTACGCCGCCTTCCGGCTGGGCGACGGGAACCGCGCGCTGCTGGCGCTCGATCGCGCCTTCGGGCTCGAGCCCCATACGGAGACCCTGCGGCTGCGCGGCCGGATCCTGCGGGACGCCGGCCGCTACCAGGCCGCCGAGGTCGCGTACGAAGGGGCGGCGCAGGCGGCCGAACATCCGGAGCAGCGCGCGTTGGCCGACCAGGAGATCGCCGCCACGCGCCGCTTCGCGTTCTATGCCCCGCGTCGCCCGGACGAGCTGACGCCGGCGGAGCGGTGGTTCGCCGAGACCGGCACGGTCGTGCTCGCGTCCGACGACGCCAGCGACGCCCCGGACGACGCGACGCTCGCCGCCGCGTTCCTCGACCTGGCGCGCGATTCGGGGTGGCGCTTCGGCCAGATCGTCGCGCTGGGGCCGGCCCTTCCCGTGTGGCGCACTCTGGCGGACGGGCTGCGCGCCCCGCTCGTCACCCGCACCGGCTTCGACCCCGGCACCTGTCCCCTCGTCGTGGCCCAGCGTCCTCAACCCGCGGACGCCGGGTGGAGCACCATCACCACCGCCGTCGCGGAGCACGCCACCGGGCTCGTATTCGTGCTGGAGCAGGCGCCCGACCCGGCCGGGGGTGCCGACGTGATCGGCGTGCTGGCCGACTCGGGCGGGCGTCGCACCCGCCAGGTCAACGCCGGGCACGCCCTGTCCGAGGCACTCCACCCGGCGAGTCGCCTGGCCGGCCGCCGCCTGGCGGGAGGATAGTGGACGTCCGCGAGGTCCCATGACCAGCACCGCTCCATCCCTGCGCACGATGTCGGGGAAGTCCATCGTCGCGAGCCAGTTCGAGCGTGCCGCCAACCTGATCAACCTCGAGCAGTACATGCGGCACGTCCTGATGCATCCGTTCCGCGAGGTCCAGGTAGAGGTACCGGTGCGGATGGACGACGGTCGCATCGAGGTGTTCACCGGCTACCGCATTCAGCACAACGGCGCGCGCGGACCCTGCAAAGGCGGCATCCGGTACCACCCGGACGCCGACCACGACGAAGTGCTGGGCCTCGCGGCGATCATGACGTGGAAGACCGCCCTCATGGACATCCCGTTCGGCGGCGCCAAGGGCGGCGTGACCGTGGACCCGAAGAAGCTGTCCAGGCTCGAGCTGGAGCGCCTCACGCGCCGCTTTACGCAGCGCATCTCGATCGTGCTCGGCCCCTACCGCGATATCCCCGCCCCCGACGTCAACACCAACGCGCAGGTGATGGCCTGGATCCTGGACGAGTACTCGAGCCGACACGGCTACACGCCCGCCGCCGTGACCGGCAAGCCCATTTCGCTGGGCGGCTCGCTGGGCCGCGAGGAGGCCACCGGTCGGGGCGTGATGTACGTGATGAGCGAGTACGCGCGGGACTTCGGCATTCCCCTGCGGGGAGGCCGCGTCGTGATCCAGGGGTTCGGCAACGTCGGCGGGAACCTGGCACGGCTGCTGCACGCGGAGGCGGGCGCGAAGGTGGTTGCCGTCTCGGACGTGTCGGGGGGGGTGGCGAACGAACACGGGCTGGACGTCCCGGCGCTGCTCGCGCACACCGCCGGCGGCAAGCGCGTGTCCGAGTGGCCGCACGGGCAGTCGATCACGAACCAGCAGCTCTGGAATGTCCCCTGCGACTGGCTCGTGCCGGCGGCCCTGGGCGGCGTCATCACCAAGGAAGCCAACGCACAGACGATCGACTGCAAGGTGGTGGTCGAGGGCGCGAACGAGCCCACCACACCCACCGCGGACCGGATCCTCGAAGAGCGCGGCATCGCCGTGATCCCCGACTTCCTCGCGAACGCGGGAGGCGTCACGGTCAGCTATTACGAGTGGGCGCAGAACCTGCAGCAGTACCGCTGGACCCACCAGCAGGTGAACGACGAGCTCAAGGCGACGCTCACCAAGGCCTACGTGGGCGTGCGCGACCTGGCCAAGCAGAAGGGCGTGACGTTCCGGACAGCGGCGTATGCGATCGCGCTGCAGAGAGTCGCGGAGGCGGAGAGACTGAGAGGGAACTGAAAGCGGTCAAGAGACAGCGGCGGCGGTCAAACGACGAATACGGCGGTTAGGCAGTCCGGGCGTTGCGCACAGCCTCGCAGAGCGCCCACGTCAACCGACTGGCATTGACCCGGAGCTGATCCAGCTCGCGCCAAACGTTGTCGGGCAAGTACCCGAGCTTGCGGGAGAGCTGCAAGGTGTACGAAAGTTCCGCGAGTGATCCCAGTGAGATATCTAGGTACCGGCGGAACTCACGGTGACCACGCTTGGCTGACCCCTCGACGATATTCACCGCCGCACTGAACGCAGCCCTTCGGGCTTGCGAGGTCAGACCGTAGAGCTCGTATCGTGGGAACCCACTTAGTGGCGCGATACACTGCCACCACCAGCAGGTCACAAGCCTGCCAAGCCCGAAACCGCTCGTACGGCATCACGACGGGGTAAGATCGCGCGTCCGATGGCCCGATCGGCATCCGATATCGGCGGACCGTACCAATCGACCGCCGTTGTCTTTCGACCGCCGCCGTTGTCTTTCGACCGCCGCCGTTGTCTCTCGACCGCCGCCGTTGTCTCTCGCCCGTCCGCCCGTCGCTCTTAGTCGTCCGCCGCCAGCCCCGGTCGCGAATACAACGCCTGATACGGGTCCTGCCCCGGCTGTGTGAAGACGCGCACCTGAATCGCCCGGATCGTCTCCCGCAGGTTCGCGTTCGCATGGACGTACACTTCTTCGAACAGGTTCAGGTTCATGCGATACAGGCGCTGCGCGATCACCACCGCGTTGTTCAAGGGCGCCCGGGCGAACCAGCGCCAATCGTAGGTCTCGAGCGACTGCCCCACCGGCCCCGTGAGCTGGGTCCGCGCCCAGCTGAACACCGTCGTGCGGGCGCGCTCGAGCGCCGCCCCAACCGGGCCCGCCGCGTAGGCGGAGTCGAGGCGCCGGGCGAGCTCGGCATACAGCACGTCGAGTGTGCGCTCGTCGCGCCACCGCGCCACGGCGCGCCGGGCATCGGTCGAGTCGTGACGAGAACGGAAGAACGCCTCCGCCCCGCGGTACCCCACGAAGCTCGCGAAGCTCTCGTTGAACGGCGTCTGACTCTTCAGGTACAGCGTGTTGTGGGCCAGCTCGTGGATGACGGTGGCGACCAGCTCCATCGTGTCGCGCTCGATCACCGTCGAGAGCAGCGGGTCTGCGAAGTACCCGAGCGTCGAGAACGCCCCGGCCGGACGGAGGTAGCTGTCGTATCCCTCGCCCTCCAGATCCGCCGCGGCGGCGCGCGCCTGCGCGAAGTCGAAGAATCCCTTGTACGGCACCGTGCCCACGATCGGGTACTGCCACGTGTACCCGCGCAGCCGGTCACGGCGCGCAGCCGAGAGCACGAGTAGCAGGGTATCCCGGCCCACGTCCACGTAGGTCGTGAAGGTCTCCCCCACCAGCAGCCCGAGCGAGTCGCCGGCGAAGGCGCGGGCCGCGAGCACGAGCGCCAGCCGCTGCCGCAGCGCCGGGGCCGTGCGCGGATCCGCGACCAGCTTCGCGATCGAGTGGCGCTTGAGCAGGATGCGCGCCTCCTCCACGCCGGCCCGCGCGAGGTAGCGCGCATCGGTGCTGGTCGCGAACGCGACGACGAGCACCGCGGGAACGCCGATCCCCACCCACGCGAGCAGTCTCCGCGCCACCCGGCCCCAGTTGGGAGGCCGCCGCTCGACCTGCCCGGTTTGGCCGGTCTGTCCGGTCTGTCCGCTTATGGGGTCCATCGCAGCCCCATGCGCTGGCGCGCGCCGAGTGTGTCGTCCGCCCGATAGGCGTAGTCGAGGTGGAGGCGCCCCAGCTCGAGACTTCCTCCCCACGTGAACGGCGCGGCCGCCGTCGTGACCGAATGCCCCACATACCCCAGCCGCGCCAGGAGCCCGAGGCCGGGTTTCACCACGCCGCCTTCGACGCCGAGCACGAGAAACGGACTGCCCCCGCCGGTTCCCCGCGACGGCCACTGCCCTTCGAGCGTCGTGACCAGGCGATAGCTCCCCTGCGGATCCACGTAGTTCATCGTGAAGCCGACCCGGGTGCGCCGCGGCAGATGCGAGCCGCTTCCCAGGTCACCGCCGATGTTCTGGACGCTCGCGCCCAGCGCCATGATGTCGAATACGGCGATCGCGATGCCGACGTCGCCCGCCCAGGCGTCGGCCCGGGTGCCGGCCACGGTCTCGCGGGCGTACTTGACCGAGGTGCCGATCGCCGCGAGGCCCGTCCGGAACACGAGCGACGATACGCCCAGGACATCCGCCGACGTGTACGTCTGCCCCAGCGCCGCCGCGCCGGCGCCCCAGGTGAACCGCCCCGCGCGCAGCGCCATCGCTCCGGTGGAGAGCGTGGCCCCCGATGGATACGCCTCGTACGACCCTTCCAAGGCCAGGCGGTGAATCGTCGCGAGGCCGGCCGGGTTCGTGAAGATGACGCCCGCATCGCCGACGATCGCCGCACCGGCACCGCCCATGCCTGCCAGCCGGGCGGAGCCGGGAAGCCCCGCAAGCACGCTCCCGGTTTGGGCGGCTAGCGACGGTGCGACGAAGGCGTTGCAGAGAAGCGTCACGGAAATGCGTCGCGAAAAACCGTTGGGCACGGTCATGCGCGACGTCGTCGCGTGACGCCTCTGCGCAACGCCTTTGCGCGACGTCTTTGCATTATTGGAGCCGCAGCACGTTCAAACGGGGAGCCAAAGAGGCCCGCAGCGGGTATCCCGCGCTGTTCGAGAACAGCAGCGTGAAGCCGACGGCGCCGGCCGCCTGTTGGGCGATGTAATAGCTGCCCGATCCGCTGTGCAGCGTGGCGGCGAGGTTGATGGCGCTGCCGTCGCCCGCAGCGGGAAGGAGAGGGTACGCGCTCGGATAGGGAGGCGGATTGGGCTGGGTCCGCGGGATGCAGGCGTCGTGGATCGTCCGGTAATCCGTCCGGAATCGCCAACGCGTGTACTGCAGCTCGGGAGGCGCGGTGAAGGTCGGCAGGTCCGACACATAGGTGGCGAGCGCCCACTGTTCGACGACCGTCGCGAATGGCGTACCCGTCGCGTTGGTCACGTTGGCCGCGCCGGTGAACGTCGTCCGGTCGAGCGCGCGTGTTACCACGTTGTTCGCGAGCCTCGTCGTGTCGCTCGAGAACCGGTCCACCAGGAAGCGCACGAACAGCCAGTAGGCCCCACGGTTCTCGAGTCCTCCGATGCCGGACGTGTCCACCAACACGTGACTCCCGGGAGCCGCGAGATACTGAGCGGAATTGTACAGGTCGCCGGCGATGAAGAAGCAGAAGGTCGTGCTATCGCCGGGGATGAATAAGCGGGCACCCATCTCCTCGGCGTAGTGGGACAGCCCTTCGTTCAACCACAGGTCCTCGCCCAGGCGGTTGCCGCGCAGCAGCACGTGCTGGTTGAAGCTGATCATGTGCTGGAACTCGTGGATGAACGTGCCCGGCACGTTGTGCTTCACGCCGGCCGCCGTGTGGGCGCAGCTCAGCGTCCCGCTCGGATCGGGGACGATCGAGTAGAAGATTTCGGCGAGGTTGCTGCCCGGATTCACCGAAGACACGGGAAGCAGGTCGCCGCCGAAGAAGTAGCCCCCGATGTAGCCGCCCGTACAGGGGCTCGGGACGAGGGAGTTCACCTTCCCGGTCATGAGGACGATCACCACGCCGTTATTGTCGATGTCCGATTCCCGCCCGAACGCGGACGTGTCGGCCGCGTACAGCAGCGTGTCGAACAGCAGGCGCAGCGTATCGAGATCGGCGGTCGACAGCGCACGCCCGTTGGCCTCGTCCGCGCTGTCCTGGAACACGGCGATATGCGTTCCAACATCGCGGGCGAAGGCAACGACGGTGGGATGCGTGGTGCAGGTGGAGTTACCGCATACCTTGAACACGCGTTTGTCGCCCACCATGGGCGGCACGCGCGCGAGCGGCGCCACCGCCTGCGGCCGGGTGGGTACGCCCACGTGGCTCGCTAGATCCCGCTCGGCCCGCCGCAGCACCAGGTCGAATTGCTGTTGGGGTGGAACGGCTGGTGCCCTGCCCGTAGGCGCGGCGGCGAATGGCGCGGCGGCCGCCGGCACCGTGGCCCCCTGCAACAGGTACCCTGACGCGTCGTCGGGCACGCCGCTGACCGCCTGCGGCACCAGGAGATACTGGCGCGCCGACGCGGACGGGTTGGCGCCGAACACCGCGCACCCCGCCGTCTGCGTGGGATCGATCGCCGCATATCCCGCGACCGCGAGACTCACCTGCCCCGCGCTCGCACCGGTGCACGGTGCGAGCTTCACCTGCGTGCTCGAGCTACTACAGGCGACCACCCAGAGCGACGACAGTCCCGCCAGGAGAGCCCTCGGCATCAGCGATGTCCTCCGTGATTTCCCCGGCCCGTCGGAGCGCCTGGCGGAAGCAGATCGGCCCGACCACCTCGTGCACCCCAATCATCGCTAGCGCGAGGGTCTCGAGCGAGACCCCCCACTCGGGAAACGCCCGCCGGGCCACCTGAACCAGCCCGAGCGCGCTCCCCGCCTGCGGCACCAGCCCAAGCCATCCCTCGCGCGCGAGCAGCGGAGTCACGCTCGGATGGCGTCCCGCCCAGCGCAGGCCGTATCGCAGGCTCGTGGCCCGCAGCCCCACCAGCAGCAGCACCCATGGCCACAGCTCGGCCAAGGCGCTCAGGCGCAGGCCGGCACCCGCCAGGACGAAGAATAAGATGTATACGGACGGCCCCCCCCGTTTCAGCTCGTGACGCACCCGCTCCCCCTCGACCGGGGAGAAACTCGCGAGGTAGAGCCCGGCGGCGAGCGCGACGAGGATGGTCTCGAGCTGCGCGACGCGCGCCACCTCGGCGGCAACCAGGGCGACGGCAACGAGGAACAGCGGCGTGTGGCGCCGCAGCAGCCGCAGGTAGCGACTCACGCCGTAGCCGAGCAGGGCGCCGACGGCGAGCGAGGCCGCGAGCCCGAGCAGCGCGTGGCCGGCAGCCGACGCGTTCAACGCACCCGCGCTGGCGAACGCCTTGCCGGCGGCGAGCAGCAGCATGAACAGGATCGCCGCGGCCACGTCCTTGAGGACCGTGACGGCCAGGAGCGTGCGCGCGAACGGGCCAGCGGCCCCGAGCTCGCCGAGCATACCCATCGCCACGGCGGGTGACGACACGGCCGCCAGGCCGCCGAGCGCGAGCGCGACCGCCACCGCGTCGCCGGTGGGCTGGTGCAGCGTGAGCGGGAACCAGGGACTCACCGACAGGAGCACGGCCGCAACGACGAGGAGCGGCACTACGATCGCGCCCCCCACGAGGCGCCCCAGCGCGACGAGCTGCCCGCGCAGCGGCGGCAGCGCGAGCTCCGAGCCGGCTGCGAGAGCGATCAGGCCGAGCGCCACGTCGCCGATGAAGCGCAACGCGTCCACCTCGTCGCGTCGCACCAGGCCGAGCCACGGGCCCACGACGAACCCGACGAGCACGTAGCCGGTGATGCGCGGCAGCCGCGCGCGACGGGCCAGGTCGCCGCCCAGGAACGCGGCGAGCAGCAGGAAGCCGAGCGCGAGCGTGGCGCGCGCTTCGAGCGCGGCACCCGCAGTCACCCGATGAAAAAGGGCCATCATCAGGCCCAGGGCGAACAAGCTCGCCAGCCCTCGCATCGGGCGAAAATATCCGGCGCGGTGCGGTTTTGACAATGCACGCGGCCGCCGATATCTTCCGCTAGCCGTATGGCGTTCGTCCACCTCCACACGCACAGCGAGTACTCCCTCCTCGACGGCGCCAACCGGATTCCGGAGCTGCTCGACCGGATCCACGCGCTGGGCATGGACTCCCTCGCCATTACCGATCACGGCAACCTGCACGGGGCATGGCAGTTCCACGCCGAGGCCAGGGCGCGCCAGCTGCGCCCGATCCTCGGCTTCGAGGCCTACCTCGCGTTCGGGAGCCGGCACAAGCGCGAGCGGGCGCCGGAGGCTCCCGCCGCCTACTCGCACCTCGTACTGCTCGCGAAGAACCGCACCGGCTACCGGCATCTCGTCAAGCTCTCGTCCATCGGCTTCCTCGAGGGCTATTATCGCCGCCCCCGCATCGATCGCGAAGTGCTCGAGCAGTATCACGAGGGCGTGATCGGCCTCGCCGCGTGTCTCTCGGGCGAGATCGCCCTGTACCTGCGGCAGGGCAACTACGAGGCCGCCAAGGCGAGCGCACAGTACTTCGCGCGCGTGTTCGGGCCGGACGGTTTCTGGCTGGAGGTGCAGAACCACGGGCTCGCGGAAGAGCGGACCGTCGCCGCCGGCATGTTCCAGCTGGCCACCGAGCTGGGTCTCCCGGTGGTCGCCACGAACGACGCGCATTACTTGAAGAAGGAAGACGCCGAGGCGCACGACGTGCTGCTCGCGATCGGCACGGGGAAGGACCTGGACGATCCCAACCGGTTTCGCTTTTTCGGCCAGGAGAGTTACGTCAAGTCCGAGCCCGAGATGGGCGCCCTGTTCCCGGACCGTCCCGAGGTGCTGGCCGAAACCGCGCGCATCGCCGAGCTGTGCGAGTTCGATTTCGAGAAGCGCTATTTCCTGCCGCAGTACCCGCGCCCGGCGGAATTCGCGTCCGACAACGATCTGCTGGTCCATCTGGCGCGCGCCGGCGCGCTGGCCCGCTACGGCGACCCCCTTCCCGGTCCCGTCGCCGAGCGGCTCGACTACGAGCTGGGCGTCATCTCGCACACGGGATACGCGGGGTATTTCCTGATCGTCTACGACATCGTGAAGGCCGCGAAGGATCGCGCGATCCCCGTGGGCCCGGGGCGCGGCTCGGCGGCGGGCTCGCTGGTCGCGTACGCGCTGGGGATCACGGACATCGATCCCCTCAAATTCGACCTGCTGTTCGAGCGGTTCCTGAACCCCGAGCGCGTCTCGATGCCGGACATCGACCTCGACTTCTGCTTCGAGCGGCGGGGCGAGGTGATTCAGTACGTGCGCGAGCGCTACGGGCGGGATTCGGTCGGGCAGATCATCACGTTCGGGACGCTCAAGGCGCGCGCCGCCTTCCGCGACGTGGCGCGGACGCTGCGCGTCGAGCCGGGCGAGGTCGATCGCTTCACCAAGCTCATTCCGGCCGGGCCGGGCGTGAGCACCACCCTGGCGGAGGCGCCCGAGCGCTCTCCCGAGCTGAAGCAGCTCGTCCGCCAGGACGAGCGGGTGCGCAAGATCCTCGAGCTGGGTTCACGCATCGAGGGATTGGCGCGCCACGCGTCGGTGCACGCGGCGGGCGTCGTGATCGCGCCCGGACCGCTCACCGATTACGTGCCGGTCTGCCTCGCCCCGCAGGAGCCGGACGCCATCATCACGCAGTACGACATGGTGGCGCTCGAGCAGGTGGGGATGCTCAAGATCGACGTGCTCGGCCTCCGCACCCTGACCGTGATCCACGACGCGGTGGGGATGGTGCAGGCGCGGCACGGGATCACCCTCGACATGGATGGGCTGGACCTGGCGGATCCCGCGGTCTACCGGCTGCTGGGATCGGGGCGCACAGCGGGCGTCTTCCAGTTCGAGTCACCGCTCGCCACCGACTGCCTCCGCAGCATGAAATGCGACCGGTTCGACGACCTGGTCGCCACCAACGCGCTGCTCCGGCCCGGACCGCTCGACACCGGGATGCACCTGGTCTTCATCAATCGCAAGCTGGGGCGCGAGCCGGTGCGCTATCCCCATCCCGCCCTGGAGGAGATCCTCAAGCCGACGTACGGCGTCATCACCTATCAGGAGCAGGTGATGCGCATTGCGAACGTGCTCGCCGGCTTCTCGCTCGCCGAAGCCGACCTGCTGCGCAAGGCGGTGGGCAAGAAGGACAAAGACCTGATCCAGCACGAGCTCGGCCGCTTCGTGAAGCGTGCGGTGGCGCCCCCCCTGGGACACGACCGGCGCACGATCGAGGACATCGCCGCGCAGATCGAGACGTTCGGCCGCTACGGGTTCAACAAGTCGCACGCGGTCGCGTACTCGGTGCTCTCCTACCGGACGGCGTGGCTCAAGGCGCACTACCCCGCGGAGTTCATGGCCGCGCTGCTCTCGTCCGAGATCGGCAACACCGACAACGTGGTGCGCTACATCAACGAGGCGCGCGAGCTGGGTCTCGAGGTCCTCCCCCCCGACGTGAATGAGTCGGGCTTCAAATTCACGGTGGTGGGCGCCCAGCGGATCCGCTTCGGCCTGGGCGCGATCAAGAACGTGGGCGCGGGCGCGATCGAGTCCATTCTCGCGGGCCGCCAGGCGGACGGGCCGTACCGCTCGCTCGTGGAGCTGTGCGAGCGCATCGACCTGCGGCTCTGCAACAAACGCGTGATCGAGGCGCTCGTCGACGCGGGCGCGTGCGACGGCCTGGGCGGCCACCGCGCCCAGCTGGTGGCGGCGCTCGACACGACGTTCGCCGAAGCGCTGGCGCGCCAGCAGGAGCGGGACGCGGGCCAAGGGGCCTTGTTTGGTGACGACGCTCGCATCCCGCATCCCGCATCTCGCCTCCCCGAGGTCCCTCCCCGGTCGGAGCACGAACGGCTCGCCCGCGAGAAGGCCGTGCTCGGGTTCTTCATTTCCGGGCATCCCCTGGACCGCTACCGCGCCGAGGTGGAGCTTTTCGGGACGCGCACCACCGCCACGCTGGGCCAGTGGAGCGAGCAGAAGGTCCGGATCGCGGCGGTGGTGACGGTGGTGAAGCGACAGATTTCCAAGAAGTCGGGCGCCGAGTATGCGCGACTCACGCTCGAGGACTTCCACGGCACGGCGGAGGCGTTGGTGTTTCCCGAGGCGTGGGCCAAGCTCAACGAGGTGATCCGCGCCGACGGGGCGCTGCTCCTGTCGGGCGGCTATAGCGCCCGCGACCGCGACGAGGAGCAGGCGCCGTTCATCGTCGAGGCCGCGCAGTCGCTCGACGAGCTGAAGACGGCGGGCGCGATCGCCGTGGCGTTGCGCTGGTCCCCGCTCACGCCGCCGCCGCCCGACGCCAGTCGCGCCGTGGCGGCGCTCTGCGCCGCGCATCCGGGACCGGCCCCGGTGCTGGTCGAATGGATGGAGGGGGAAGGGAGCGGCGCCTCCGTTCACCCCGGGCTCGCGCCCGGGGTCAGTGCCGCCCGGCTGCGGAGTCGCTCCCTGCGCGTCGCTGTGGACGACGAGCTGCTCGGCGCGCTGCGGGACCTGCTCGGCCCCGAGCACGTGCAGCTCGTGAGAACCGAACGACCGCCCGTCACACCCCCTCTCCGCAATGCGGAGAGGGGGAAAGGGGGGTGAGGCATGGCGACCCACACCCTGGACTTCGAGCGCCCGCTGCTCGAGCTGGAGCGGCAGATCGAGGAGATGAAGCGCGTCGCCGCCGAGACGGCCGTGGACGTCGCCAAGGAGCTCGCCCCGCTCGAGAAGAAGCTCGCCGAGCTCCGGGCCGAGATCTACAAGAACCTGACGCCCATGCAGCGCGTCCAGGTGGCGCGCCATCCGAAGCGGCCCTACACGCTCGACTACCTGAGCACCGTGTTCACCGACTTCGTGGAGCTGCACGGCGACCGGCTGTTCCGCGACGATCCGGCGATCGTCGCGGGATGGGCGCGGCTCGACGGCGTCAGCGTCATGGTCATCGGCCACCAGAAGGGACGTGACACGAAGGAGAACCTGCGGCGCAATTTCGGGATGGCGCATCCCGAGGGCTACCGCAAGGCGCTGCGCCTGATGCACCTCGCCGAGCAGTTCCGCGCTCCCGTGATCACATTGGTGGACACGCCGGGCGCGTACCCCGGCCTCGGCGCCGAGGAGCGCGGCCAGGCCGAGGCGATCGCGCGCAACCTGGTCGAGATGGCCACGCTGCGCACCCCGATCCTCACCGCCGTGATCGGCGAAGGCGGCTCCGGTGGCGCCCTCGCCGTGGGTCTGGCCGACCGGGTGGTGATGCTCGAGAACTCGGTGTACTCCGTCATCTCCCCCGAAGGCTGCGCCGCCATCCTGTGGAAGGACGCGAGCCAGCGCGAGCGCGCCGCCGAGGCGCTCAAGATCACGGCCGAGGATCTGCAGGAGCTCGGCGTGATCGACGAGATCATCCCCGAGCCCCCGGGCGGGGCGCACGCCGATCCGGAAGCGGCGGCGGAGGCGGTGGGCGAGACGCTGCAACGCCACGTGCATCAGCTGCGCAAGATCAAGATCGACAAGCTCCTCAAACGGCGCGAAGAGAAGTACCTTTCGATGGGTGCGCTGAGCGAGAAGTGAGTTGAACGACGTCGTCGAAGTCCGGTTCAAAGGGAACCGCAAAGAGTATTTCACCTGGCCCTCACCCGAGCCGCTCGCCCTGCACGAGGCCGTGATCGTGGAGGTGGAGCGGGGACAGGATCTCGGCCGGGTGTCCGCCGTGGGCCCCGTCGCCGCGAAGAAGTGTGCGAGCGGGTGTCACGGTTGCTCGCTCGCAGGGAACAGCGGTAGCGAGCCCCCAGCCCCTAGCCCCCAGTCCCCTGAACGCCGCATCCTGCGCCGGGCCACCCCCGACGACGCCACGCTGGCCGAGCGCTTGCACCTCGATGAAGACCAGGTGCGCCGCAAAGTGATGGAACGCGTCCACCAGCACAGCCTGCCGATGAAGGTCTCCGATGCCGAGTGGCAGTGGGATAAGAAGAAGCTCACGGTCTACTTCACGGCCGAGCAGCGCGTGGACTTCCGCGCGCTGGTGCGGGACCTCGCGAGCCTGTTTCACACGCGCATCGAGCTGCGCCAGATCGGGGCGCGCGACGAGGCCAAACGGCTCGACGGCGTGGGCCGGTGCGGCCGGCAGTACTGCTGCTCGAGCTGGCTGCCCGAGCTCCGGCCCGTGAGCCTGTCGCTCGCCAAGGACCAGCACCTGTCGCTCAACCCGTCGCAGATCTCGGGCGGGTGCGGGCGCCTGCTCTGCTGCCTGCGCTACGAGCACGACTTCTACGTGCAGACGCGCAAGCGCTTCCCCAAGGAGGGCAGGATCCTGCGCACCGCCGCCGGTGCCGAGCGGGTGCTCGCCGTCGACATCTTCCGCGAGACCGTGACGCTCCGCCTGGAAGGAGGCGACGGCGACACGCGCGTGGTGGCGCTCGAGAAGCTCACGGCGGAAATCGCGCGGGCGGAGCCTCCCGTTGCCTAAGTTCTACCTCACGACGGCCATCGACTACTCGAACGGCGAGCCGCACCTGGGGCACGCGCTCGAGAAGGTCGGTGCGGACTGCATCGCCCGCTACCATCGGCTGCGCGGCGACGATGTCCACTTCCTGATGGGAATGGACGAGCACAGCCAGTCCGTCATCCAGGCCGCCGCCCGCTCGGGCGTGACGCCACAGGCGTGGGTCGATCGCATGGCCGACACGTTCGCCGAGTACTGGCGCCGCCTCGGCTGCAGCTACGACGACTGGATCCGGACCACGGAGCCGCGGCACGCCCGCGCGGTCACCGCCCTGCTCGAGCGCATCCGGCAGCGCCGTCCTCAGGATCTGTTCGAAGCCGAGTACGAGGGGCTCTACTGCACCGGGTGCGAGGAATTCAAGACCGGGGCGCAGATCGTGGACGGGCACTGCGTGGAGCACCCCACGCTCGAGCTGATCCCGACGCGTGAGCGCAATCACTTCTTTCGGTTGAGCGCCTACCGCGACGCGGTGCTCGAGCGCATCCGCTCCGGCGCGCTCTCGGTCGAGCCCCAGATCCGCCGCAACGAGGTGGTGCGGCTGCTCGAGGCGGGGCTGCAGGACATCTCGATCTCGCGGCAGCGCCAGCCCTGGGGCATCCCCTTCCCCGGCGACCCGCAGCAGACCGTGTACGTGTGGTTCGACGCGCTGATCAATTACCTCTCGGCCACGGGGTTCCCCGACGCGGGATTCGAGCGCCTGTGGCCCGCCGATCTGCACGTCATCGGCAAGGGCATCACGCGCTTCCACTGCGTGATCTGGCCCGCGATGCTGCTGGCGGCCGAGCTGCCCCCGCCGCGCGCGGTGTGGGCGCACGGCTACGTGCAATGGTCGGGCGCCAAGCTGAGCAAGACCGCCGGCGCGGCCGTCAGCCTGAGCGAGGCGATCGACTATCACGGGGCCGACGCGCTGCGCTACTTCCTGCTGCGCGAGGTCGGGTTCGAGAACGACGGCGACTTCACGTGGGAGCGGTTCGACGCGCGCTACACCTCCGAGCTCGCCGACACAATCGGCAATCTCGTGTCGCGCTCGCTCACGATGATCACGAACTACCGCGGGGGCGTGGTGCCGCGCGACCCCTGCAACTACGACACGCCGCTCGAGACCGCGGCGCGCGGTGCGCTCGCGGCGTACGCGGGCGCCATGGACGCGAACCGCGTGCAGGAAGGCGCCGCCCAGCTGGTGGCGCTCGCCAGCGCCGCCAACCGCTACGTGGAAGAGACGGCGCCGTACAAGCTCGTCAAACAGCCCGAGCGGGCCGCGCAGCTCGACTCCGTACTCGCCAACCTGGCGCGTACGGTGGGCCGGCTCGCGGTGCTGGCGCAGCCGTTCGTCCCGACCACGGCGGAGACCGTCTGGGGCACCCTCGGCCCGGCCCCGTCACAGCCGCTCACGAGCGTCCGACTGCGCGATCTGGACACCCTGGACCTGGCCGGCAGGCGCATCTTGAAACCCCCCATCCTGTTCCCCAAGCCCCGCGCGGCTCAGGCGTAAGGTCCTGGGGAAGTGTGATATAGCTCACGTCCGGGCGATGTTGACGACTCGGACGGCGAGGCGTAGGTTAGGACTCCCACGGGCGACCGGGCCCACGCCCTGTCCGGATTCTCCCTTCGGTTGGTACCTGCGTACCGGCGCGCGCGCGCCGGCCACACGTGTTTGATGTGAGGTCTTGAACAGGCTGATGCGGAAGAAGGCAGAGCGACGCTGGACTCTCATGGTGGTGCCTCACGGCTCGGGCTTGTCGCGCGCCGTCGAGGTGTCGCAGACGTTCGTGAAAACGCTGGTGGGCATCGGCAGCGTGGTGGCGCTGACCTTCCTGGTGCTGGGCGTCGCCGCCATCTCGCGTGGCGTGAACATCACCCGCAGCCGCGCCCTCGAGAACGAAAACCGCGTCCTGGCGAACGAGATCCAGCAGATGCGCGAGCGGATGGCGGGGCTGCGCGACACGCTGCACCGCTTCAGCGAGCGCGAGCAGGAGCTGCGGCTCCTGGCGGGGCTCACGCCGACCGACACGACGGTGCAGCAGGCGGGGATCGGCGGTCCCGCGGGCACGTGGTCGGAGGGTGACAGTCTCAAGGCGCTCGGTCCCGAGGGTCGGGAGGCGCTGGCCGCGCGGCTCGACGTCGACGCGCTGGGGCGGCGGGCCAA
>DATDFC010000216.1:0-4957 GCA_036522815.1 Gemmatimonadales bacterium
GCCCACGGGCCCCGGCCGCGGGCCGCGGACGCCCGGCCCGCCGACGTCGCCGGGCGGCGGCCCGAGCTCGATCTGCAGCTTGAGCCAGCGCTCGGCGAACGTCGCGTGCACGTCCCGCATCAGCCCGACGAACATGTCGTACCCTTCCTGCTTGTACTCGATGAGCGGGTCCTTCTGGCCCCAGGCGCGGTACTGGATGGCCGCCTTGAGCTGGTCCAGATCGTACAGGTGATCCTTCCACTTCTCGTCGATCACCGTCAGCATGATGTGCGACAGCGCCTGGCCGCCCAGGTTCTGGGCCCCGACCTTCGCTTCGATTTCCTTGAAGTACTCGAGCTTGGCCTCGAACGCGGCCCGCCCCGCCTGTTGCGCGGCGCGCACCAGGTCGGCGCGGCTGCGGATGTTCGCGGGATCGGTCAGCCCGGGGATCGAGATCAAGAACTTGAGCAGGAACTCGGTCTCCATGAGCGCCCGATCCCACTGGTAGGCGTCCTTGGCGTCGCCGATCAGCTCGTCCGTCAGGCGCTCGACCGCCTGCTCGATCATGCGCACCGCCTCGGCCCGCAGCTCTTCGCCCCCCTCGAGCGCGAACAACCGCAGGGAGTAGATCACCTCGCGCTGCTGATTCATCACGTCGTCGTACTCGAGCAGCTTTTTGCGGGCCTGGAAGTTCTGCAGCTCGACCCGCTTCTGGGCCTGGCCGATGGCGCTCGTCACCCACGGGTGGGTGATGACCTCGCCCTCCTCGGCCCCGGTGCGGTCCATCCAGCGCGCGATGCGGTCCGAGCCGAACAGCCGCATCAGGTCGTCCTCGAGCGACAGGTAGAAGACGCTCTGCCCGGGATCGCCCTGACGGCCGGAGCGGCCGCGCAGCTGGCGGTCGATGCGCCGCGCCTCGTGCCGCTCCGTGCCCACGATGACCAGGCCGCACGGCGGGTCTTCCTGGCACTGCAGCCGCTTGATCTCCTCGGGGCTCAGGTCGGGCTTCTCGATCTGCTGTCCGAACGGGGCCTGGTGGGCGGTGATGCCGCACACCTGACATTTCTTGACGCCGGGGCCGAGTTTGATGTCGGTGCCGCGGCCGGCCATGTTGGTGGCGATCGTGATCGACGCCGGCTGGCCGGCCTGGGCGACGATTTCGGCCTCGCGCTCGTGGTACTTGGCATTCAGCACTTCGTGGCGCAGGCCGCGCCGCTTGAGCATGCGGGACAGCGTCTCCGACACGTCGACGCTCACGGTCCCCACCAGCACCGGCAGCCCGCGCTTGTGCTGCCGATCCACCTCGTCCATGATGGCGTTGTACTTCTCGCGCCGCGTCTTGTAGATGAGGTCGTGCTTGTCGATGCGCCGCACCGGCCGGTTGGTGGGGATGACCACCACCTCGAGCCCGTAGATCTGGAAGAACTCGGTCTCCTCGGTCTCGGCCGTGCCCGTCATACCGGCGAGCTTGTCGTACATCCGGAAGTAGTTCTGAATCGTGATGGTGGCGAGCGTCTGGCTCTCCTCCTGCACCGCCACGCCTTCTTTGGCCTCCACCGCCTGGTGCAGCCCCTCCGACCAGCGCCGCCCGTGCATCAGCCGCCCGGTGAACTCGTCGACGATGAGCACCTTGCCATCCTGCACGACGTAATCCACCTCGCGCTCGTACAGCGCGTGCGCCTGCAGCAGCTTGTGGATGATGTGCAGCGTCTCGCTCTTCTGGGCGTACTCGGCCTCCACCTGGCGGCGCCGCTCGATCTTCTCCTTGGGGGAGAGGCGCTCGTCGTGCTCGATCTCGTGCACGGCATGCGAGATGTCCGGCACCACGAACAGGTTGGGGTCCTGGGGCGACATCGTCTCCACACCCAGCTCGGTGAGGTGGACCGAGTGGCCCCGCTCGTCGAGCACGAAGTACAGCTCGTCTTCGATGTGGCGCAGCTTCTGCTCGCGCGCCGGGAGCTTGCGGTCCGCCAGCACGTCGAGCTCGACCCGCTGCACCAGGGATTTCACCCCCGGCTCCTGCAGCAGCTTCAGCAGCTTCTTGTTCTTCGGGATGCCCAGCTGCGCCTGGTACAGGAGCGTCGCGCCCTCGTACGCCGTCTTGTCGTTGCCGATCAGGGGCTCCGCCCGGGCGATGAGGTCGTTCGCAACGGCCGTCTGCTTGCGGACGAGCTGTACGACCTGGGCGTTGAACTGCGCGTACTTTTCGTCCGACTCGCTGCCCACCGGTCCGGAGATGATCAGCGGAGTGCGGGCTTCATCGATCAGGATCGAATCCACCTCGTCGATGATCGCGTAGGCATGGGTCCGTTGTACGCGCTGCTCGAGCGAGAACACCATGTTGTCGCGCAGGTAGTCGAAGCCGAACTCGTTGTTGGTCCCGTACGTGATGTCGCACTGATACACCGCGCGCCGCGCCGGCGTCGACGGCTCCGTGTCGTCGATGCAACCCACGGTGAGGCCGAGCCACGTGAACAGGTGACCCATCCATTGCGAGTCGCGCCGGGCGAGGTAGTTGTTGACGGTGACGAGATGCGCACCCCGCCCCGCCAGGGCGTTCAGGTACAGCGGCAGCGTGGCGACGAGCGTCTTCCCCTCGCCCGTGGCCATCTCGGCGATCTTGCCCTGGTGCAGCACGATGCCGCCGATGAGCTGCACGTCGTAGGGCACCATGTCCCATTTGAGCGCGTGCCCCGTCACCACGACTTCACTGCCCACCAGACGGCGGCACGCCTCACGCACCGTGGCGAACGCCTCCGGCAGCACGTCGTTGAGGGTCGCCTGCAGCTCCTTCACGTAGGCCGACTCGGCCTGGGAGAGCCGCTCGCTCAGCACCGCGCGCTGTTCGGCCTCCGGGCAGTCGTGTTTCTCGCGCTTGAGGCGCTCGACCTCCGCCGCCAGCGCGCCCGTGCGCCCGGCCACGACCCCCCGCAGCTTCGCGGTCTGCGCCTGCAGCTCCGCGTCCGTGAGGGTCTTGAGGCGCTCCTCGTGATGATGAATCGCGTCCACGATCGGACGGATGCGCTTCATCTCGCGCTGGAAGCGGGTGCCGACGATCTTCGTGAACCAGGTCTTGACCATCAATCCCCTATTTCGGCCTCTATTCCGACCGCTATTTCCGGTACAGCCCCCGCGCCGCGATGTAGTCGCGCACGGCCTCCGGCACGAGGTAGCGAATCGAGCGGGCCTGCCGCACGCGCTCCCGAATCAGCGTCGCAGACACGTCCAGCGCCGGCACCGCGACCGTTCGGCTGATCGCCGGATGGCGCGGCGCCGGCGCTCCCGGCCGCGCGAACACCACCACGTCGGCGAGCTGCGGGAGCGCGTCGATCTCGAACCAGGCCCCGAGCTCCGCGGCCGCATCGGCCCCCAGCAGTAACGTGAAGCGGTTCCCCGGCTCCCGCTGCGCCAGGGCGCGGAGCGTCCGGACCGTATACGAAGGCGTCGGCAGCGTCAACTCGATCCGCTCGACGGTGAGACGCGGGTTGCCGGCCACGGCGAGCTCCAGCATCTCCGCGCGCTCCTCGGGGCTGGCACCGTGGGGGGCGTGGCCCGCGCGCTTGAGCGGCTGCTCCCGCGCCGGCAGAAACCGGACGGTGGCGTCGAGCGTTTCGCCCACCGTCTCCGCCGCGACCAGGTGCCCGACGTGCACGGGATCGAACGACCCGCCGAACAGCGCCTGCACCGCGGTCAGGAGGGCGTCGCCGTGCTCGAGTCGGCCGGGCAGGACGCGTCGAGCCCCGCGGTCCGCGGGTAGTACTTGCGCAACGTCCCGCACGTCTCCTTCAGCTCGTCCGCGTACCCGATCGCGCGGTAAGAGTCCACCAGACGCATCAGGGCGTCGACGACGCGCGCCGTCCCCTGGTAGTTGGCGATGACGTCCTTGAAGTAGATGATGGCGGAATCGAAGGCGCGCCGGCGGAAATAGAACATGCCGTTCTTGTAATCCTTCAGCGCGAACCACTCGCGCAGCTGCTGGACGTGCAACTGGGCTCGGGCCGCGGCGTCCGTTCCGGGATACCGTCCGGCGAGCTCCTGGTAGATCGCGAGGGCGCTCTCCCCGTACGAGGGATCGAGCTCGGGCTTGCGCCACAGCCGCAGGTTCGCATCGCCGGCGCGCAGCAGCGCGAGGGGCGCGTACGGGCTCGCGGGAAACTGATCGGCGACCTGCCGGAAGTCGTGCGCCGCCTGGACCCGGTCGCCCGTCTGGAACGCGCACTCCGCCAAGTCGTATTTCACCTCGGCCAGCTCGGGCTCGGTGGGGCTGAGCTCGTAGCTCAGACGCCGGAAGGAGACCAGCGCCTTGCCGCAGTCGCCGCGGCGAAACTGCGCGCGTGCCCGGGCCAACTCGGCGACGGGATCGGGAGCGGGCTGGATCCGCGCTCCATGGTGGCATGCCGCCACTGCGGCGCAGCCGATCAGCACGGCGTAGCGCATCGTCCTCATGGTTGTTGGAGCGGGTTGGGGGACGGCGCGTCCGCCTTCCCCAGCGCATTGATCTTTTCCTGCGCGCGCTGCGTGAGCGTGTCCCCGGGTGTGCCGCCCGCGAGCGCCTGTTGATAGCTCTCGAGCGCGCCCGCCACGTCGCCCTGCGCGAGCTTGACGTCGCCGAGGCCCAGGAACGCTCCCCGCACCACGTCGGCCGGCGCCCCCGGCGCCGTCGCCCGGCGGAACCAGTCCTCGGCCTCGGCCGGTTTGCCGGCCGCCACCAGCCGTTGCCCCTCGACCAGCGCGCACAACCCCAGCCCCTCGCGGGCGCCGTCCGCGACCACCGGTTCGCGCTGGCGCCGAATGACCCCTTCGAACACCGGCACCGCGGTGCTGCAGGCGTGCGCTCGCACCGCAGCCATGCCGTACACGTACAGCAGCGAATCGGTCAAGCGCGGATCGGCAGCGGCGGCGGCGGCGCCCGGCAGCAGCGCCATGGCGCCGGCCGTGTCGCCGCGATCGGCGGCGTCCAAGGCCGCGAGGCGGGCGT
>DATDFC010000217.1:0-14502 GCA_036522815.1 Gemmatimonadales bacterium
CGGACGTCCCTGGCGCGGGCCAGTGCGCTGACCGACTTTCTGCGGTACTACAACCAGGCGCGCCCGCATAGCGCGCTGGGATATCGGACCCCAGCTCAGCGCCTCACGGAGCGGCTGTGAACAACGTCTTCATCAATTACAACTAGCCCGCGGCGGAAGCGACGCGCGCCGTTTCGGCGAGCACCGCCGCCCCGACGAAGATGCTCTCCTCGGCCGCGTAAAACCGCGGCGAGTGCGCGGGAATCGGCTCGCCCCCGGGCTCGCGCGCGCCGATCCTGAGAAAGCATCCCGGCATGCGCTCGAGGTACGCGGCGAAGTCTTCGCCCCCCATGTTGACCAAGCCCAACGGCACGACGGCCGCATCGCCGAGCAGCGCCACGGCGGCGCGGCGCGCCCAGGCGGCGGGCCCTGGAGGATTCACGAGCGGCGGGGGCCCGAGCTCGATCGCCACCTCGGCGCGCAGCCGGTGCAGCGCCGCCGTGGCTTGCGCGATGTGGCGCACCTCCTCGACCAACAGGCGGCGCGTGTCGGGATCGGTGGCGCGCAACGTCCCCGTGAGCGTGGCGCGATCCGGGATCACATTGGGCGCCGCGCCGGCGTGCACGCTGCCGATGCTGACCACCGCCGGATAGGCGGGATTCACCCGCCGCGACACGATCGTCTGCAGCGCAGCGATGACCGCTGCGGCGCCGACGATCGGGTCGGCGGCCTCGTGCGGCCGGGCGGCGTGCGCACCGCTGCCCAGGAGCCTGATCTCGAAGCTGTCGGCCGAGGCCGCGAGCGGCCCCTCCTGGGCCACGACGTGGCCCACGGCGAAGCGCCGGTCGACATGGGCGCCGAACATGGCCGCTACGCCGTCGAGCGCTCCCGACTCGAGCACGGCCTGCGCCCCGCGGCCGGTCTCCTCGGCCGGCTGCAGCACGATCAGCACGTCGCCCGCGGCGGGACACGCCGTCAGGAGATGCGCGGCGCCCACCGCCCAGGTCGCGTGCACGTCGTGCCCGCAGGCGTGCATCACGCCGGGGTGCTCGGAGGCGAACGGGAGGCCCGTCTCCTCGGAGATCGGCAGCGCGTCGATGTCGCCGCGCACGGCGACCGGGGCGCGGCTCGAGTCGCGGCCGCGGATCCGCGCCACGATGCCGGTGCCGGCCACGCGCTCGAGCCGGCCGGGCGCGAGCGGCGCCAGTGCCGCGTGCAGCGCGTCCGCCGTGCGCTGCTCTTTGCCCGACAGCTCGGGGTGGCGATGCAAGTCGCGCCGCAGCTCGAGCAGCGTCTGTCGCAGCGCCTGGGGGAACAGCTGGTCGAGACTCGTCACCCGAGCACTTCGCGGCGCACCGTGAGATGCTCGACGCGGTCCAGATCCACCTCGACCCCCATGCCCGGCGCCTCGCGCGGCACGCGCACCATGCCGTCCGCATCCATGGTCCACTCCGGTGTCACGATATCGCGCTCCCAGTAGCGCGCGCTCGGGGAGAGGTCGCCGGGGAGGGAGAAGTTGGGCAGCGACGCGAGCGCCACGTTGTAGGCGCGCCCGATGCCGCTCTCCAGCATGCCGCCGCACCACACCGGGATGCCATGCCGCTGACAGAGATCGTGAATCGCGATGGACTGGGCGAACCCGCCCACCCGTCCCGGTTTGATGTTCACGATACGGCCGCTCTGCAGTGTGATCATGTCCTCGGCCCGCTCCAGGTCGGTGATGGATTCATCGAGACAGAGGGGGGTCGTCAGGAATCGCTGGAGTGCGGCATGCCGCACCAGGTCGTCGCGCCCCAGGGGCTGCTCGATCATCAAGAGGTCGAGCGCATCGAGCTGCCGCAAGTGCTCGGCGTCGTCCAGCGTGTAGGCCGAGTTGGCGTCGACCATCAGGTGGACCTGGGGGCCGAGTGCTTCGCGCACGGCGCGCACGTAGGGCACGTCCGCGCCGGGCGCGATCTTCAGTTTGATCTTCTGGTATCCCTGCTCGACCGCGGCGCGCGCCCGGCGCACCAGCGCCTCGGGGCTCGCCTGGATCCCGAGCGAGATGCCCGTGACGATCCGTTCGCGCGTGCCGCCCAGCAGCCCCGAAAGCGGGCGTCCGCACGAGCGCGCAAACAGCTCCCAGCATCCCATCTCGACCGCGGCTTTCGCCATGCGGTGGCCGCGAAAGTCGCGCTCCAGGATGGCATGTACGATCTCCGGTCCCTCGAGCTGCTGCTTCAGGATGCGGGGCGCGACCCAGGCGCGAATCGCGAGCCACGCGGTGTCGATCGTCTCGTCGGAGTAGTTGGGCTGCTCGCCGGCGACGCATTCGGACCAGCCCGTGACGCCGTCGGAGGACGTCAGTTGTAGCAGGCAGATGCGCCGCTCGCTCACGAGACCGGACGAGATGCGGAACGGCTCCTTGAGCGGGAGCCGGATCTCGCGCAGGGTAATCCGCTCGACGGCGAGCATCAGCGCCTGCGGGCCAGCACGTAGTAACCGCGCCCGGCGGGGGCATCACGATAAAACCCCGTCACGTGGTAGCCGTGCTCCAGGGCCCAGGTGAACGCCGCGCGGGTGGTGGCGCGCCAGCGGCCGGCGAGCGCGAGCGACTGCTGCTGCACTTTGTCGATTTCCAAAGGGATCTCGACGCGCAGCGGCCGCGCGGGCGGCCCATCGCGCAGCTGCGGCATGGTGGGCATGCCGTCGCCGTCGGACGCATTCACCACGCGCGCCGTACTCGTCGCCTCGGGTGGGGGTGGCGGGTCGTGCCTCCCGGGCGCGGCGATCTCCCATGCTACGATGAACCGATCGGTGCCGAGGCCCCGATGCAGGGCGCTGTCGGTGTCGCTGCCGTACATGTCGATCACGTACTCCGATACCCGCACGCCCAGCCGGTTGAAGTTCAGGTGCGCGTTGCGGGCGACGAGCGGGTCAAAGGTCCAGTACACGAGCCCCACGCCCATCGCGAGCAGGGTGTCGCGCTGAAACTCTTTGAGGCGCCGGCCGATGCCGTGGTCGCGCAGGTCGGGTCGTACGGCGAGCATGTCGGACCAGTGGACCAGCCGGCCGTTTTCGACGCCGGTCATGCCGAACACGAAGCCGACGAGCCGGTCGCGGGCGTCGAACGCGCCAGCCGTCACGCCGCCGAGCCGCTGGCTGACCTTGAGAATAGCGGCGGGCACGCGCTCGCTGAAGTCGGCGCCCCAGGTCTCCTCCTGCAGCTCGACGCAAGCGACGAAGTCTTCGTGGGTGGAGAGGTGACGGATGTGCAGGCCGTCGGGCGAGGCGGCGGGCAGGGGACGGTCCATTCAGGTATGCGGCAAAGTATACAATCGGGCCCGTCCCGGCAACGTTCGCGCGCCTTGCGCTGCACACGACTTTGTACACATTATAGCCTCTCCTCGCCCGGGAAGCGCTCTCATGCAGCGAACGGCCGTCGCCGCGCCGTGGCTCGTGGTCCTCGGTTTCTCACCCCTCACCGCGCAAGGGCGCGGCCAAACGCTCCCAGGGCCCGTCCCCGCCACGCTCGCCGAGCGCGTCCAGCAGGTGATCGGTCGGCCCGAGTACCGCCGGTCGAGCTTCGGCGTCGCGTTCTACGATCTCGACGCCAACACGCCGCTGTTCACGCTCAACGCCGACAAGCTGTTCGTCCCCGGCTCGACGACCAAGCTCGTCACCGAAGGGACCGGCTTGGAGCTGTTGGGCCCGGACTATCGTTTCCACACGCGCCTGTATCGCACCGGTCCGATCCGCAAGGATGGCACGCTGGACGGCGACCTGGTGCTGGTGGCGAGTGGCGACCCCAACCTCTCGGGACGCATCCGCCCCGACGGCACGCTCGCCTTCGAGAACCAGGACCACGCCTACGACGGCAGCCCCGACACCAAGGCCGTGCCGGGCGATCCGCTGCTCGTGATCCACGAGCTGGCCGATCAGGTCGCGGCGCGCCACATCACCCGGGTGAAAGGGCACGTGCTGATCGACATCAGCCTGTTTGCCGAAGGCGAGCGCGAGCTGGGCACCGGCGTGGTGATCTCGCCGGTGGCGGTGAACGACAATCTGGTGGACGTGACGGTCGCTCCCGGTGCCGCGCCGGGCGCCCCGGTGACGGTGACGTCGTCCCCCGTCACCGCGTACGTACGCTTCGTCAATCAGGCGACCACCGCACCAGCCGACTCGACAGCCGAGATCCGCTGGGCGTCGGACTCGGCCGCTCCCGACGGCAGCCACACCGTCACCGTGGCCGGCCGGATGCCGGCCGGCAAACCGGCGTGGCTGTTCAGCTACGCGGTGCCGCAGCCCAGCCGGTTCGCCGAGGTCGTGCTCGTGGAGGCGCTGGCGCGGCGCGGGGTGCGCGTGCCGGTGAGCCCGTTCGGCGTGCGGCACGACTTCAAGGCGCTGGCCGCGGCCTACACCCCCGACAACCTGGTGGCCGAGCACGTGTCGCCGCCGCTCACCGAGGAGGCGAAGGTCACGCTCAAGGTGAGCCAGAACCTGCACGCCTCGATGATGCCGTTCATTCTGAGCGGAGTCCTCGCACACGACGGCTCGGCCAAGGCGGGGTTCAAGCTCGAGCACGACCTGCTCGAGCGCGCCGGGCTCGACCTGAGCGGCGCGTCGCAGGGCGACGGAGCCGGTGGGGCGGCGCACTTCGCGCCCGAGTTCATGGTGCGGTTCCTCGCCTACATGGCCAGCCGGCCGTATTTCCCGGCCTACCTCGCGGCGCTGCCGGTGCTGGGCCGCGACGGCACCCTGTGGAAGGTGCAGCCCGATTCCCCCGCCGCCGGCCACGTGCAGGCGAAGACCGGCACGTACGCCGAGGTGGATCACCTGAACGGCGGGCTGATGGTGAACGGCAAAGGCCTCGCGGGCTACGTGACCACCGCGGCCGGACGGCGCCTCGCGTTCGCCGTGTACGCGAACAACGTGCCGGTGTCGGCCGAGCAGGGCGCGATCGACCGGACCATCGCGCAGGCAGTGGGCGAGATCGCGGCGGCGGCATACGACGCGGCGCCCCCCCCGTGAACCCCGTTTGTGGAGACAGGCCATGCGACCCCTGACGTACTCTCTGCTCCAGCTGCTGTTTCTCGCCGGCGTGACGCGCGCAGCCAGCGCACTGCAACAACAACCGGCGGAGCCGGGAGTCGTCGCAGGTACGGTCATCGCCGAAGGTACGCTGCGCCCGCTCCCGGGCGTTGAGGTGAGTGCCGGGGCGGGTCACGCGGCGATCACCGACGCGGCCGGCCGGTTCCGGATCACGGGGCTCGCGGAGGGCCAGGTGACACTCACGGCACGCATCATCGGCTATGTGCCCTTGACGCGCACCGCGGCCGTGGGCGACACGCGCGTCAGCTTCACGTTGAACGAAGCCCCGATCGAGCTCAACGCGGTGGTGGTCACCGGCACCGCCGGAGTTCAGACGAAGCGGGCCATCGGGAACGTGGTGCCCACGATCAACGCGACCGACGTCAGCGCAGTGGCTCCGGTGTCGGACATCCAGTCGTTGATCAACGGCCGGGCACCCGGCGTCGAGATCCTGCCGGGGAGCGGCCAGGCGGGCACCGGCTCCAAGGTGCGGGTCCGGGGCATCTCGAGCCTGTCGCTGTCCAACAACCCGTTGCTCTACGTGGACGGCGTCCGCGTGGACAACAACCAGAGCACCGGTCCGAACGTGCAGGCGTTCGGCTCCAACGTCATCTCCCGGCTCAACGACTACGATCTGTCGGACATCCAGAAGATCGAGGTCATCGAGGGCCCCGCGGCCGCCACGCTGTACGGCACGGAAGCCGCGAGCGGCATCATCTCGATCATCACGAAGCGAGGCACCGTCGGCGCTCCCAGCTGGGAGCTGACGGCCAAGCAGGGCTCCGAGTGGTTCATGAACCCGCAAGGCCGGTTCCCGGTGAACTATTGGATGGACACCACCGGCGCGGTCCGCACGATCGACTACAACGCGCTGGTGCAGCAGAACGGGGGTCCGATCTTCACGAACGGCTACACCCAGGGCTACTCGCTCAACGTGAGCGGCGGCACGCCGGTGGTGCGCTACTACGTGTCGGGCAATTTCGATCGCGACAACGGCGTCGAGCCCAACAATATCTTCCGGCGCTACGGGGGCCGGGCCAACGTGAGCGTGCTCCCGAACGAGAAGATCGACTTCACGCTCAACGTGGGCTACAACAAGGCGCGCACCGATCTGAGCCTCGAGGCGGGCGGTGGCGGCGCGATGTGGGAGACGCTGTTCTCCACGCCGCAGAACCTGGGGACGACGGCCAAGGGCTTCCGCGACTACCCCCCCGGCGTCAACTACGTCGCCATCTCCGATTGGCAGGACGTCAACCGCTTCACCAGCAGCCTGGAGATTCACCACCGGCCCACGTCATGGTTCAACCAGCGGCTGGTCGTGGGCACGGACGTGACGCACGAGGTGAACGTGGAGTTCGTGCCGCACCTGGTGGACAGCCTCAAGCAGTACTTCGATCCCACCACGGCTTCGGGCTACCGGGACCAGGGCGGGCGTGATCCCACCACGAGCACGGTGGACTACAGCGCGTCCGTGACCCTGCCCGTGACCGGAGGGCTGCGCTCGATCACGTCGGCGGGTGGTCAGTACTACCACTTCCTGCGCGACTCCACGGAGACCTATGGCGAGAACTTCCCGGCCTCGGGGCTCTCGGCCGTGTCGTCGGCGGCCCGCACCATCGCCGGCGAGGACCTGGTCGAGAACAACACGCTGGGCGGGTACGTGCAGGAGCAGCTCGCCTGGAACAACCGCCTGTTCGTCACCGGAGCAGTGCGCCTCGACCGTAACAGCGCCTTCGGCAGGAACGTGCGCCACCAGGTCTACCCCAAGGTGAGCGGCAGCTGGGTGATCAGTGAAGAGCCGTGGTGGCATTTCCATTGGCTCGACCAGGTGCGGCTGCGCGGGGCGTTCGGCGAGTCGGGCAAGCAGCCCGACAACTTCGCGGCGCTGCAGACCTACGCCGCGGCCACGGGCCCGGGCGATCGCGGCGTGCTGACGCCGCAATTCGTCGGCAACGCGAACCTCGGCCCCGAAGTGAGCCGCGGCACCGAGCTGGGCTTCGAGGCGAGCGCGCTGGACGATCGCGTCGGCGTCGACTTCACGTACTACAACCAGACGACGCACGACGCGATCCTGGCGAAGGACGTCCCCCCCTCCGGCGGCTTCCCCAACACGGTGTTCGTGAACGCCGGCACGGTCCGGAACCTCGGGATCGAGCTCCATGTGCGGGGCCAGCCGGTGCGCACGTCGGACCTCACCTGGGACCTGACCTGGAACATCGCCACCAACGCCAACAAGGTGCTCGACCTGGGTCAGCCGGCGGGCGACTGCGCCAGCGACAGCCTGGCGCAGGTCCACAAGGACTGCAGCATCGTGATCGGGAGCCAGCAGCACCGCGTGGGCTATCCCGCCGCTGCGTTCTTCCGGGAGAAGGTGGTGAGCGCCCAGCTCGACGCGAACGGCAACGCCATCCGCTCGACGGTGATGTGCGACGGCGGCCCGGCGTTCCACCACCAGCCCGTGCCCTGTTACGACGCGTCCGGCAACCTGATCGCGCCGCGCATATTCCTCGGCCAGTCGACGCCCAAGACCGAGGGCGGCATCAGCTCGACGCTCACGTTCCGCGGCCGGCTGCGGCTGTATGTCCTGGTCGACTACAAGTACGGCTTCAAGAAGACCGACAACAACCTGCGCGCCCGCTGCCAGGTGTTCGAGACCTGCCTCGAGAACATCTATCCGCAGCGCTACGACCCGGCGCTCATCGCCGGAATCCAGTCGCCGGGGTCGCTCGTCAATTGGGTGTTCAACGACGCCGGCTACGCCAAGCTGCGCGAGCTGTCGTTGAGCTATCAGCTCCCGGACGAGCTGGCGGCGCGCTTCGGCGCGCGCCGCGCCTCCGTTTCGATCGCGGGGCGCAACCTGCACACGTGGACCAGCTGGACCGGGCTCGACCCCGAGGCATTGTTCCTCGGAGTCGGGTTTGGGCAACACACCGTGTTCGAGCAGGATCAACTGCCCCAGCTCGCGCAGTTCGTCGCGACCGTCAACGTGGGGTTCTGATGCGCGTCCACCGAACGCCTCAACCGACAAAGCGGGATACCCGTATGAGACTTCAGCTCATGGCAACCCTGCTACTGGGGTGCGCGCTCGCATGCGACTCGCTGCTCAACGTCCAGAGCCCGAGTCGCGTGCCGGCGTCGGTGTTGGATGACCCGGCAAACGCGCAGCTCGCCGTCGACGGGGCGCAGGCGGACTTCGAGTGCGCGTTCGCGAGCTACGCGGCCCTCGGCGGCATGATGGCGGGCGAGCTGGAAGACGCCACGCTGTCGGCGGGCCGCTGGGACTACGATCGGCGCACCGTCACGTCCGGCGACGCGTACGGGCCCAATCAGTGCAACGATGGCAGCTTCCTGGGCCTGTATACGCCGCTCTCGGTGGCGCGCTTTCAGGCGGACAACGCCACCCACCACCTGCAGGGTTGGACCGACGCGCAGGTGGGTAACCGGCACCAGCTCATCGCGAGGGCGAGCGCGTACGGCGGCTACAGCCTGGTGCTCCTGGGCGAAGGGTTCTGCTCGGCGGCCATCGACGTGGGCCCGCAGCTCATGCCGCCGCAGCTGCTGGATTCAGCCGCGGCCCGCTTCTCGACCGCCATCGCCGAGGCCACTACGGCGGGCGACTCGACCGTCCTGAACCTGGCGCGGGTGGGGCGCGCCCGCGTGCGCCTGGCACTGGGAGACAGTGTCGGCGCCCTGGCCGATGCGCAGCTCGTGCCGGCGGGCTTCGAGTACGACGCGACCTACTCCTCCGCCAGCGCGCGGCGCGAGAACTTCGTGTACCAGCAGATCAACAAGAGCCCGTTCAACACGATCGCGGTACCGTACCGGAAGTTCATGTATGTGTTCGCGGACACCGTCGTTCCCGGCAAGGTCGACAGCGTGCCCGACCCGAGAGTCGCGGTGCGGTTCGATTCGGCCACCACGATGTTCGACAACCGCCACGGGCAGTGGGTGCAGCTCAAGTACGCGAGCATCGGCGCGGCGATTCGCCTCGCCACCCGGACGGAGGCGCAGCTCATCCTCGCCGAGATCCAGGGAGGCCCGACGGCGGTGGGGATCATCAATACCCTGCACGCCGCGGCCGGCCTGCCGCCGTTCCGGGGGACGGACCCCGACAGCATCCGGCGCCAGGTGATCTACGAGCGCCAGGCCGAGTTCTTTTTGGACGGACACCACCTGGGCGACGTGAACCGGTTCCAGCTCACGCTGTTTCCGGCGGCCGGCACGCCCTATCCGGTGGACGCCGCGAATCCCAAGGGCGGCTTCTATGGGACCGGGACGCGCTTCCCACTCCCCGACAAAGAGCGTTTCAACAATCCCAACATTCCCTCGACCGTCAACCCGGGGTGCTGACCGTGAGCTACGCGCGCATGCAGTCCTTATGGATCGTAGTGGGCGTGATCGCCGCGGCCGCGCCCGTTCCCGCCGCCCGTGCGCAGGATGCGCCGCTCCGCGGATTCGACGCGTACGTCGAGCAGGCGCTGCGAGACTGGCGCGTCCCCGGAGTGGCGGTGGCCGTGGTCCGGAACGACTCCGTGGTGTTCAGCAAGGGCTACGGGGTGCGCGAGCTGGGCAAGCCCGCCCGCGTCGACGCGCACACGCTGTTCGCCATCGGCTCCACCACCAAGGCGTTCACCGCGGCGGCGCTCGCCTTGCTGGTCGATTCCGGCAAGGTCGCGTGGGACGATCCCGTCACCAAGTATCTCCCCTGGCTCGAGCTGTCGGATCCGTACGTCACGCGCGAGCTGACGGTGCGCGATCTGCTGACGCACCGCAGCGGCCTGCCGCGCGGCGATCTCGTGTGGTATGGATCGGGGCTCGATCGCTCGGAGGTGCTGCACCACCTCCGCTTCCTGAAGCCCGGCTGGGGCTTCCGCTCGAAGTACGGCTATCAGAACATCATGTTCCTGGCGGCGGGTGAGGTGGTCGCGGCGGCGAGCGGCAGGTCCTGGGGCGACTTCCTGAAGACGCGGATTTTCACGCCGCTCGCCATGAGCGGCACCAACACCAGCGTCACGGCCCTCTCGGGCGACGTCGCGACCCCCCACAAGAAGATCGACGACACCGTCCGGGTCATCCCCTGGCGCAACATCGACAACATCGCGCCCGCGGGCTCGATCAACTCGAGCGTGACGGACCTGGCCCAGTGGCTGCGGCTGCAGCTCGCGGGCGGCAGCTATGGCGGCCGCCGCGTGCTGAGCGACTCCGTGGTCGAGGAGATGCACTCGCCCCAGATGGTGATCCGCATCAGCAAGGATTCGCGCGACATCTTCCCCGACACCCACTTCCTTGCGTACGGGCTCGGCTGGCTGCTGCGCGATTATCACGGCAAGCAGTTCGTGGGCCATGGCGGCGCGATCGACGGCATGCGCGCCGAGATCGGGCTCGTACCGGAAGCCCGTGTGGGCGTGGTGGTGCTGTGCAACCTGGACGGCACCAGCTTCCCGTCGGCCATTCTGTACCGCGCGCTCGACGCGTACCTGGGCGCGCCGCCGCGCGACTGGAGCGCCGTGCTGCTCGCGGCCGAGCGCAAGGCCGAAGCGCGCGGTGACTCGACCGAGAAGGCGTTCGAGGCGAAGCGGGTGCGCGACACCCATCCCTCGCTGCCGCTCGAGCGCTACGCCGGCAGCTACGCGGACAGCCTGTACGGCACGGTCGAGATCGCCGAGCAGGGAGATCACCTGGTGGCGCGCTGGGGGCCCGCGTTCACCGGCGACTTGACCCACTGGCACTTCGACACCTTCAAGGCCACCTGGCGCGACCGCGGCCTGGGCGAGAGCTACCTGACCTTCGGCGTGGATGACGAAGGCAAAGTCGCCTCCGTGGATGTGCGGGAGGTGGGGGAGTTCAAGCGGTCGACGCCGCCGCCCACCCGCCAGGCCGGCCGGTGACCATGCAGCCGCATCGCTTGCTGCCGCTGGTCGTGCTCGTGGGCGCGTGCGCGCACGCCCCCGGGGTCACCACGCCCACGCCTGCCGCCGGCCCGTACGACGTGGTCATCGCGGGCGGCCGGGTGGTGGACGGCACGGGTAGTCCGTGGTACTACGGCGACGTCGCCATCAAAGGCGACCGTATCGCCCGCATCACGCCGGCGGGCTTGCTCGCCCGGGCGAGCGCGGCGCGCCACATCGACGCGCGCGGGCTGGTGGTGGCGCCGGGGTTCATCGACATCCAGGCGCAATCGGGTGAGGCCCTGCTCGCGGGCGACAGTCGCGTGTTGAGCATGGTGACGCAGGGCGTGACCACGATGATCCTGGGCGAGGGCGAGACGCCCGCACCGGCGAACGAGAAAACCGTGGCCATGTATCGCCTGACGGACTCGGCGCTGGCGCGGTTGTTCCGCTCGTTCGCGGGGCCGCGGGGCTTCGGCGCCTGGCTCGCCGCCATGGCGCGGCACCATGCGTCGGTGAACGTCGGCTCCTTCATCGGGGCTGGTACGGTGCGCGCCTACACCAAGGGACAAGCCGAAGGGCCGGCCACTCCCGCGGAGCTCGACACCATGCGCGCGGTGGTGCGCCGGGCCATGCAAGACGGCGCGTTCGGCGTGGCGAGCGCGCTGATCTATCCGCCGGGGAGCTATGCCTCGACGGCCGAGCTGGTGGAAGAAGCGAAGGCGATGGCGCCGTACGGCGGCGTGTACATCACCCACATGCGCTCGGAGGGCGACCGCCTGCTCGAGGCGCTGGATGAGGCGCTCACGATCGGGCGCGAGGGCGGCGTGCCGGTCGAGATCTATCATCTCAAGGCGGCGGGGGTGAAGAACTGGCCCAAGGCCCGGCTCGTGGTGGCGAAGATCGATTCGGCGCGCGCGGCGGGGCAGGACGTGGCGACCGACCAGTACGCCTATACGGCGGGCGCGAACGGGCTCTCGTCCTGCATTCCGCCCGCGGCGCACGCCGACGGCAAGCTGCTGGAGCGGCTGGGCGACGCTCCCACGCGCACGGCGATCGTGGCCGACATGCTGCGGCCCGACGCGACCTGGGAGAACCTCTGCCTGAGCGCCACCCCCGAGGGTGTGGAAGTGGTGGGGTTCAAGGTCGACTCGCTCAAGCGCTATGAAGGCCAGCGCTTGAGCCAGATCGCGGGCGCCATGGGGAAGACCTGGCCCGACGCGATCGTCGACCTGACGCTCGCCGAGCATGACCGGCTGGGCCAGCTGTTGTTCATCGCATCCGATTCGAACGTGGCGATGCAGATCCGGCAGCCGTGGATGAAGTTCGGGACCGACGCCGAGGGTCTCGATCCCGACAGCATGAAGGGCCAGATGACTCATCCGCGCGCCTACGGCAACTATCCCCGCATTCTGGGGCGGTTCGTGCGCGAGCAGAAGCTGCTGACGCTCGAGGATGCGGTCCGCAAGATGACGGGCGCGGTGGCGGCCCGGCTGTCCATCAGAGACCGTGGCCTGCTGAACGAGGGGATGTACGCTGATGTCGTGCTGTTCGACCCGGCGACGATCATCGACCGTGCGACCTACGAGCAGCCGAATCAGCTGTCCGTCGGCGTGCGCGAGCTGTTCGTGAACGGGGTGGAGGTGCTGCGGGACGGCGTGCACACGGGGGCGAAGCCGGGGCGCGTGGTGAAGGGGCTTGGGGCCACGGGCTCGGGGCTGGGGCAGTAGGCTAGCCGGATGACCGTTGCGGGGCCCAGAGGCCGGGTTGTAGGTTGGCTCACGCGTGGGTAATCCCAGAGCGACCAAGGCAAAGGTGCGGCAACCGGCCCCCCCGGCAGTCCGGGGGGCACGCGGCGACCGCATCGTGCGCGCCTACCAGCAGCTGCGCGAGCTGATCGTGTGGGGCCGCCTGGCGCCGGGGTCGCGCGTGATCGAGAGCGACATCGCGGAGCGACTGGGGGTGAGTCGCACGCCGGTGCGGAGCGCGCTGCACCGGCTGCAGCAGGAGGGCTACATCGTGGGTGTGGGGCGGGGCAGCGAGCAGCGCCTCACGGTGGCCCCGCTCACGCAGGACGACGCGCGCGACCTGTTCGCGATCATCGGAGCGATCGAAGCGCTCGCGGCGCAACATGCGGCGGGGCTGGAGCGGCCGGAGCGAGGTCGGCTCGTGGTCAAGCTGCGGCAGCTGAACGGGGCGCTCGAGCAGGCGGCCGAGGCTGCGCGCCCCGATCCGCTACGCATCTTCGATCTGGACACGAGCTTTCACCGGGCCTACGTGGAGGCGGGAGCGGGCTTGCGGCTCCTGGCGCTGCACGACGCGATCAAGCCTCAGGCGGAGCGCTACGTGCGGCTGTACACCAGCGCGCTGGTAGACGAGATCGCGCGCTCGGTCGAGGAGCACGAGAAGATCGTGGAGCAGATCGAGGCGGGGAGCGCGGAGGGGGCGTGGCGGGCGGTGCAGCGCAACTGGCGCAACGCGGCCGGCCGGCTCAGCCGGGTGATCGTGGCGCTGGGGGAACGGGGCAGCTGGTAGGGTTGGGGCCCAGGGATAGCGGGAACCCCTCGTCCTCGCCAATAGTTGCATATACAACTATATCTCGGGGGTGTCCCGATGACCGCCTCCACGCTTCCCGCGCCCCGCCTCCCTGGCGCCGCCGCTTTGGCCGCGACGGTGTGGCTGATCCTCGCGATCGCCGCGGGCGCCACGGGCTTCTTCCTGCGGCTCCCGTTCCCCGGACCCCAGCTCATCATTCTCGGGCTCGTCGTTCTGACGCTCGTCGCCGGGCTGGTGCCGAGCCGCCTCCGCGCCTGGATCGACGCGGTCCCGCTGCGCGTGCTCGTGGGCGTGAACGCGACGCGCTTCGTCGGCATCGCATTCCTGGTGCTCGCCGCGCGGGACCAGATGAACCAGGTGTTCGCGGACCGCGCGGGCTGGGGCGACATCGCGACGGCCACTCTGGCGATCGCGCTGGTCGTCACGTGGGCGCCGGTCACGCCGCCGCGGCGGCTCTTGTTGCACGCCTGGAATGCGCTTGGTTTCCTGGACCTCGTGGTCGCGGTCGGCACGGCCACGGCCGTGACGCTCAGCGGCGCCACGCCGGGCGTCGAGCGTGTGCTCACGCTGCCCTTCAGCATCGTGCCGACGTTCCTGGTGCCCCTATTCCTCGCGAACCACGTGTTCATCTTCCGGCGGCTGGTCCGTGGCAGCTGAGAGCTGGCCCGCGTTGCCGTGCGCCTGCGCGAACCTCAGGCGCGCGGCGCGCGTGGTGACGCGGGACTACGAGGCGTCGCTCAAGGGGACCGGCTTGACGCCGACGCAGCACACGCTGCTCCAGGCGCTCGAGCTCACGGGGCCGAGTCCGCAGGGGGCGCTGGGCAAGCTGCTCGCGATCGACAGTACGACTCTGACCCGCACGCTTCGGCCCCTGGAGCGTGCGGGCTGGGTTCGCGCCGGGTCGGGAGCCGACCGGCGCGAGGTGCGCTGGGCGCTCACGCCGCGCGGTCGGCGGATCTCGGCGAGCTCGGTCGCAAGATCTTCTTTGATCCCTCGCTCTCGGCTTCCG